>CALCSG010000364.1 GCA_937894085.1 uncultured Gammaproteobacteria bacterium
TCGTTCGCTAGATCTGGAATTAACTGCGTTGCACTTCAGAGTTGAATCCGCCTATTAAAAAATTCTGCCAAAACAAAAAAATATTTTGACCTCATAATTCTTGATTATTTAATGCCTGAAGTTGATGGAGCTAATTTAGGTAGTCTAATCATTAATGACCCTGATATCCCGGACTGTCCTCTTGTTATCTATTCTTCATCTGCCAATAAAGGTGATGCAAGAATATTTGAGAAAATCGGTTTTTCAGGATATCTAACTAAACCTTCATTATTAGATGTTTTGCACGATACTCTGGAATGCGTTTTAGGTGAATATAATAATCCTTCTTCAGGTTCTTCCGGCATTATCACAAAATACGATGTTATTGATTCAAAACCGGATAATATCCTGAAAGTGGATTTTAAAGGTACCAAAGTTCTATTGGCAGAAGATAATCAGGTAAATCAAAAAGTCGCTATCGGTTTACTGAGAAAAAATAACTTACATGTAACTATCGCAAACGATGGCCAGGAAGCGATAGACCTCTTCAAAAAAAATAAATTTGAAATTGTTTTAATGGATTGTCAAATGCCGATTAAAGATGGTTTTGTTGCTACCGAAGAAATTAACCTTTATCAGAAAAAAAGTACTAACCCTGTACCTGTTATTGCTTTAACTGCAAATGTCATGGAAAGTGAAAAAGAAAAATGTATCAAAGCAGGTATGCAGGGTTTTGTCGCAAAGCCATATACCGCAGAAATTTTATTATCAACCATTCATAATATATTAAAAAAAGAGGATGTAATTATGAACTCTTCTCCTACTGAGCAAGCAGAACCCAGTAATGATACACTAGATTTAAATATATTAAGTGGCTTAAAAGAAATTATGGAAGATGACTTTGCCGAACTGATACCGGCATTTATGAAAGTAGCCGACAGATACTTGCTGATTTAAGGGTAGCCCAGAAAGATCAACAGTTTGAAATATTACAACGTAATGCACATAGTCTAAAATCTAGTTGTGCCAATCTTGGAGCCATTAATTTATCATCAATGGCTAAAGACCTTGAAGCACAATGTAAAGAAAAAATCATGGTGGAATCTCAACAGCTCGACTCTATTGAAGAAGCATATTCTCAGGTTGAAAAAGCGCTATATAAATATGCGCTAAACTAAATAACTTTAGTTTAATTCATAGTTTTTTATTTTCGATAAGCTCTTAGATACATTTTTTCAAACCATTTTTTTGCCCAATGCATCGGGGCCATTTTCATCAACATTAAATTATGTTTCGAGCTACGATAAACCAGGCTGCCACTGGTTAATGTATCAACGATACAAATTAATTCAGTTTTAAATGTATGTTTAACTTTCATTAATTTTAAAGCGTCAATAATATTTTTAGCCGCAGCTTCTGCCTGTAGGTCAGCCATGTGAGCCTGCTTTGGTTTCCAATCCGGACCTGGGAAGCTTCCCGCATCCCCTGCTACATAGACATGTTCCTGACCTTCTACCTGACAAAATTCATTGGCTTTAAAAAACCCACCTTCAGATAAAGTTAATCCAGAGTTCGCAGCCCAGGCCGGACCTGTCATTCCTGGAATAAAAAGAATTAAATCCGCATTAAATTTTTCAGCTTCAGTTTCAACAGAATTCTCAGTAAAACATTTTAACTTCTTACCCAGGTAGGTTTTAACATTCCTTTTTTTCATTTCTGAAAGAATATTATCTACAGCTTTTTCTCCCATACGTTTACCCGGTTTAGGTGCCGGACTAAAAAATATGAGATTGAATTTGTCGCGTCTACCCTGCTGGCGTAACAGGGTATCAACACCAAATAGAAATTCAAATACAGGGCCGCCGCGCATTGCAGATTGCTCATTGGGATTACTGGAAAATCCAAATGCGATTGTACCTTCGTTCATTGCGGCTAACTTATCAGAAAATGCTTTGGTATCCTGCCAGCCACTACAGGCAATTTTCGCATGTTCTATTCCGGGTAACTTACGAATATAACGCCCACCGCTGGCAATAATGACAGCATCATAATCTACAGAACCATTTTCAAGTGTAAGTGTTTTTGCCTCTGGATCTATTCCCGTCACACTGGACTGGATATATTCAACATTATTTCGTTGAAGGTAATCATGCAAAGGAACAATCAGATTTTCCCGGGTTCTTTTACCGGATGGGACCCATATTAAACTGGGGTAATAAAACAATTCAGCGCGTGGAGCAACCAAACTTATTTTTCCGTCATAACCTTTTTTTCTTAATGTTTTTATAGCTGTACAAGCAGCAAAGCCGGCACCCGCAATGACAATATGTGGCATTAATTCTTGTTACCTGAAATAAGTGTGTATTGATAAATGAACTGAAACAGATCATTTGAATATTTGAAGTAATCTTAACCGGCTTTTCAAACAACTGTAAAGTTGTAATTTTTATGAGGGGAGAAGTACTAGTATCGTAATTGTTAATCAGTTTTTTATTTGAGGGGATATCTGATCAATTGGTGATATTTTATATCGGCCAAAAATTCCCGATCTGTCACGAAGCTCGCAGCAATATAAAACTATTCCTGCTCACTTCAAAACAGTTCAGGACGCTTCTAATTCAGCCCTTAAACAACCAGAATTAACTAAAGATTCCTTAGATTTTACTTCATTGCGGCAAGTTCTTTTCTCACCAGAAAATTAATAACATCTATTACCCGAGCATTACTTCCTGCCTGAGATGCACTGGTTCTATATTTTCCATTAACAACGACTGCCGGAACACCAGTATGACCATATTTTCGTTCTATCTGTTTACTTTTTCTAACCATCGTATCAACTTGAAAAGAATGGTAATTTTCTCGAAATTTCTGTTCATCGACGCCCAATGTCTTAACGAAAGCAGCTATGGTATCCAGACTGTTCAAACGTTTATTCTGTAAATGTATGGCACTAAATAGTTTTTTATGTACTTTCTCTGTCTCACCCATCATTTGCAGTGCAAAATAAGTTCTAGCATCTTCCATCCAGCTTGAGTTCAACACTGACGGTACCTGCTCAAGAACAACATTTGCTGGCATTGTTTCCTTCCATTTATCAATATAGGGTTCGAAGCGAAAGCAATGAGGGCAACCATACCAGAACAATTCAGTCACCACGACCTTATCAGGGTTAGATGTTTTAACCGGAGTTTTGAGAATTTCGTATTCTATTCCAGCATCAAACGATTGTGCATTTACAGATGAAAAAGAAAGCAGTAATACAAATATTGCAATAATTCCTTTTCGGAACATGGTGTCACCTCTTATTATATTGAAACGATTTATTTTGACCTTTAAGTTAGACTTAAGTTTAACTTATCCAACATGAATATATGATTAACGGACTTTAATCCCTTTAAATCTATTTAAAGTTGGGCACAAGGGTGCTCTTTGTAGCATTATCCTCAATAGCAAGCATTGAACTATTGAGGGTTATAGCTATTTATTTATTTCATACCTGCAACATAAGCCGCTACTGCTTTCATTTCCGCATCTGACATACGGTTTGCAACATTACGCATCATCTTTCCAGCATCATTTGCTCTACTGCTTTCTTTGAATTTTTGTAATTGAGCGGCAATATACTCAGGGTGCTGTCCTTTTAATTTGGGGTATGCAGCAGGACCATTTCCAACACCGGAGGGGCTATGACAACCCATACAGGCTGCAACAGATGTTTCGGTGATACCACCACGATAAATATCCTGGCCTTTTTCCAGCAATGCAGCGTCAAATTTAGCGTCAGCAGGCTTTTGTGATTCGAAATAAGCTGCAATATTGACCATATCTTCATCAGTTAAAGACGCTACCATCGCATTCATGGTTGGGTCTGTACGTTTTCCAGCTTTAAAATCACGTAACTGCTTCAACAGGTATGAAGCCTGCTGTCCAGCCAGACGTGGCCAAATTGCATTGACACTATTACCATCAGCCATGTGACAACCTGTGCATAAAGGTGTTTTGGCTTTACCGGCTTCAATATCAGCCGCCTGAATTGAGGTTACGGCCATCAGGCCTGTTAACCCAAGCATTACCGCTTTGATGTGGCGAGCTTTCATAAGATCTCCTAGTTAAAAAATGAATACAGAAATTTTGGGGCGGAATGTATATCATACCTGCTCTTTGTATTCAATAAAGCAGTGTCAAATGTCTAATCTATATCAACAAGCGAAGTATTTAACCAGTGCTTTTGAGCTTTCCCAACTCGTTGAAGATGAAGGAATGGAAATTGCTTTTGCCGGCCGATCAAACGCTGGTAAGTCAACTGCTATCAATCGCCTGACTTCTCAGAAAAATCTCTGCAAAACCAGTAAAACTCCTGGACGAACTCAATTAATTAATTTTTTTGAATTAGATGAACAGCGCCGACTGGTTGATTTACCTGGATATGGATTCGCAAAGGTTCCAAAAAAATTACGTGAACACTGGAATATTGCCCTGTCAAGTTACCTGTTAGATCGAAAATCATTGAGCGGTCTCATCATTGTGGTTGATATCAGACGCGGATTAACTGATCTTGACCTGGGCCTTATAGAATTATTAGACACAAACTTGCCTGTTCATATTTTACTGACCAAAGCAGATAAACTCAAAAATGATGCCCGTAAACGAACTGTAATGAAAATTTCCAGGGAATTAGATGATAAAGGTATCAGTGTTTCAGCTTTTTCTGCGTTAAGTGGTCTGGGCCTGGATGAATTTATTGGACATTGCAACAGGCTTCTTGATATTGAGTCTCTATAAATAATTTTTGTACCTTGCAGCATAGGGACTATATCCTGTAATACTGAAGTATTTAAGCATAGATGTTAGTAATATTTCATCAGCGTGGAATCTGAACGAATACTGCTCGTTGCCATCCATGGCCTCCCAGCATAAGGACATCCATGTGCACGACCGCCATGGATGGTGGAAGTACTTGAAATGCACCAGGGCAGGACGCCCGTAGGTAGAGCACCAAAAGTAGGCGCTTTAGGCGATGCAGGAGCAGCGTAGCGGTGTGCCGAGGAGCATTTTCAAGTAAAAAAAAACCCCGACTAGAGTTAAACTCAGCCGGGGTCTAAATATTGATCCGGTGGGGTAACCAGATCTGTCCGTTCAACAGGAGGGAAGAACGAACTCTGCGCTGGGCTTTAGCGCATAACCAGTAAGACAAAAACACTTATTCAAGGTTCCATCTGATATTAAATTTTTAGCTTCTGAGCGAAAAATATTTAAATTGTCCGACAGCTGGCACTAATTTAGCTATCAGTGAGCCTCATTCCAGTTATCGCCTACTCCCGCATCAACTTCTAACTCTACTTTTAAATCTGCAGCAGAAGTCATTATTTGTGATAAATTTTGCAAATAGTATTCCACTTCATCCTTTCTGATTTCAAAAACCAGTTCATCATGTACCTGCATGATCATCTTCGCATTTTCGTCATTTTCGGTTAACCATCGATCAACCTTGATCATCGCACGCTTGATGATATCTGCTGCTGTACCTTGCATGGGTGCATTAATTGCTGTTCTTTCAGCGTATTGCCGACGTTGTGCATTTTTCGATTTTAATTCCGGTAAATATAGTCGACGACCATACACAGTTTCCACATAACCGGTCTCATGCGCCTTCTCACGAGTTTTATCCATGTAGTTTTTGACCCCGGGATAACGTTCAAAATATAGATCGACGTATTTTTGTGCCTCATTCCGGCCTATATTCAATTGTTTACCCAGACCAAATGCCGACATCCCATATATCAGACCGAAATTTATCGCTTTAGCTGCTCTTCGCTGATCACTGCTTACCTGCTCGGTGGACACGCCAAAAACTTCAGCTGCGGTGGCTTTATGCACATCCTGTCCCTGTGCAAACGCTTTTAACAGACTTTCATCGCCTGACAAATGTGCCATGATGCGTAATTCTATCTGTGAATAGTCCAGTGCCATTATCCTGTAACCTTCTGGCGCAACAAAGGATTCACGAATACGTCGACCCTGTTCACTTCTAACCGGAATATTTTGCAGATTTGGATTAGATGATGATAATCTGCCAGTTGAGGCTACAGCCTGATGGTATGAAGTATGAATCCTGCCAGTATGTAAATTCACTTCCTGCGGTAATTTATCAATATAAGTGGTTTTAAGTTTATTCAGACCTCTATGCTCTAACAATAATCGTGGTATTTCATGATCAATGGCCAGTTCTTCCAGCACATCTTCAGCAGTCGATGGTTGCCCTTTAGGTGTTTTTCGAATAACCGGTAAATTCAATTTTTCAAAAAGAATCTGCTGAATCTGTTTGGGCGAGCTTAAATTAAATTTTTCATCCGCCTGCTCAAAAATAGTTTTTTGAATATTATCTAACAGATCATCAACTTCCTGTGCCTGCTTTAGTAACAGTGCCTGATCAAGACAAACCCCATTTTGCTCGATACGTGCTAATACCGGGATCAACGGCATTTCAATTTCAGTGTAGACTTTGAGCAAAGGTTCATCATTTTTTAATTTTTCGAATAGAGTCTGATGTAACTCAAAGGTGACCTCGGCATCTTCACTGGCATAGGGTACCGCCAGTTCAAGTTCAACCTGATCAAAACCTATCTGTTTCGCCCCTTTTCCCGCCACATCTTCATAATGAATAGTTTTACGATTCAGATAAAACTGTGCAAGATCATCCATGTTATGGCGTGTTGCGGTAGAATTTAAAACGTAGGATTGCAACATGGTGTCATGTGACATACCTTTTAAGTCGATGTCATATTTTTGAAAAATATGGTGTTCATATTTAATGTTCTGTCCAATCTTTCCTATCTTTGAATTTTCTAGAACTGGTTTCAAAGCCTGTAGTACATTTTTTCTATTCAGTTGTTGCGGTACACCTGTATAAGTATGAGCCAGAGGTATATAACAGGCATGACCGGCTTCCACACATAAAGATAATCCAACTATCTCTGCATCCATATAATTGATGCTGGTGGTTTCCGTATCTATCGCAAACAACCTGACAGAAGATATTTTTTTGAGCCAGCTATCGAATGCAGATTGATCCAGAACCATTTCATATTCTGCAGTGGAAACCTCATGTTGCTGTTCAACTTCAAATCCTTCCGATTCCAGTTCGTCCAGCCAGCGTTTGAATTCAAATTTCTGGTAGAATTCACTTAATACCTTCGCATTGACATCCTGTTGTTTTAAATCATCTAGTTTTAAATCGAGTGGCACATCGACTTTAATGGTCGCCAGTTCATAAGACATGGGCAGAAAGTCCAGTGATGCTCTCAGGTTTTCTCCAATTTTACCTTTAAAGCTTTCAGCATTTTTTATCACATTTTGCAACGAACCATATTCTTTTATCCATTTACTGGCTGTTTTAGGACCGACCTTCGGTACACCAGGAATATTATCTGAGGTATCACCCATCAACGCCAGGTAGTCAATAATCTGCTCAGGTTTTACCTGAAACTTTTCCATTACCATGTTTTCATCCATGTGAACATTATTCATGGTATTGATTAATGTCACATGTTGATTCACCAGTTGCGCCATATCCTTATCACCTGTTGATACCAATACCTGGTAACCCTGTTCGTCTGCCTGTTTTGCCAGTGTGCCTATCACATCATCTGCTTCCACATTATCGACTATAACCAGCGGCAAACCCTGCGCCCTGATAATTTCATGTAGAGGTTGGATCTGTATGCGTAAATCATCCGGCATCGGCGGTCTGTTAGCCTTGTATTCAGGATAAATATCGTTTCTAAAAGTTTTGCCCTTTGCATCAAAAATTACCCCGATTAAATCCGGGTTTTCATCCAGCATTAATTTGCGTAACATATTCAAAACACCGTAGATTGCACCAGTTGGATGCCCATTACTCAGTAAAGGGGGCAATCCGTGAAACGCACGAAAAAGGTATGAACTACCATCAACCAGCACCAGTTTTTTTCTTTTTTCTTCTATCATTATGAATACGTTACAATCAGTCGAATTGAAATTACATGTATCTGAGCAGAATACCTGAATGAACAGTAAAAACACAGTTAAGAGCCAGGAAGATATTGCGAATATTGAATCTGGTTTAACCAGAGAATCGTGGAAAATTTTTCAGATCATGGCTGAATTTGTGGATGGTTTTGAAAGCCTGGCCAGTATAAAACCTTCTGTAAGTATCTTCGGATCAGCTCGCACCAAACAGGATAATCCATATTATTTAAAGGCCGAGCAAATAGCCCGCCTATTATCTGATGCCGGATTTTCAGTGGTCAGTGGTGGTGGACCCGGAATTATGGAAGCGGCCAACAAGGGGGCATACGCTGGTAAGTCATCCAGTATTGGTTTAAACATTCAGTTACCACATGAACAGACTACTAATCCATACCAGGATATTTCATTAAATTTCCGTCATTTTTTTACCCGTAAGGTGATGTTTGTAAAATATGCCACGGCCTATATTGTATTACCCGGCGGCTTTGGCACTCTGGATGAAATGGCAGAAATCCTGACCCTGATTCAAACTGGTAAAACCCGCAAAATACCCATTATCCTGGTGGAATCAGAATTCTGGTCCGGACTCATAAACTGGTTTAAAAATACACTGGTAAAAGAAGGCACCATTAACGAATCTGACCTTGATTTAATAAAAATTATTGATGAACCGCAGGCAGTGGTGAATGAAATATTTGATTATTATCGCAGCCGAACCTTTGAGCCTTCAGCGGAAGAAAAAGAACGTATGTTAAGACTTTAGTTTTTATGTCTGTATACACTTCAGTTTCTTCAACTGACATCATTCAATTTTTAAACCACTATAAATGTGGAGAACTGGTCAGTTTCCTGGGATTAAGCGAGGGGATTACGAATAGTAATTTCTCTTTAACCACGACCGCCGGTGAATTTATTCTGACTATTTACGAACAGATAGACTCTCAACATTTAGTACAAATACTTACTCTGCAAAATCATCTCAAAAAATCCGGCATTGCCTGTGCAAAAATTGCTGAAACTCAAGGCGGGTCTTTATTTCATTCACTTGCTGCTAAACCCGCATCTATCCTTGAAAAACTTGAGGGTACCACAGATTACCCGAAAACCAGCAATCTCTGCCAACAGATCGGACAGACACTGGCTCATTTTCATCTGGCTACTGCGAACCTTGATTTTCCTGTTAAAAATGCCTGGGGCTCTGCCTGGATATCAGCAACATCCTCTAATTTAATGACTCAAATCTCAGCGCAGGATCAATTAATTTTAAAGCAGGAACTGGATTATCTCAGTCGTTATTCCAGTCTTTCCTTACCAGCAGGAGCCATTCATGCGGACCTTTTCCCTGATAATGTTCTGACTGAAAATGATGTTATAACTGGCATTATCGATTTTGACATGGCATGCCATGAAATTTATCTATTTGATATTTGTATCTGTATTAATGCCTGGTGTAGCGAACAGAATGGACAACTGGATAGATTTCGTATGCGAGACTTGTTAGCCGCCTATACCGCAGTCCGTCCACTGACTCAGGATGAGAATATAGCTATTCCTGTCATGTTACGTGCAACCGCTTTACGATTCTGGCTATCACGGCTAAATGACATGATTTTTGCGACTGCTGGTGAATTAACTTTCAATAAAGACCCTGAAGAGTTTAAATCAATATTGTTAGCCAGAAGACAGCGTCTATCTGGAATGCAGCGTTAGGAGCCTGGCAGAAAAACGAATTATTTTCCTACACAGAAACTGGAAAATATTTTTCCGAGTAAATCTTCTGTGGTGAATTCACCGGTTATCTGATTTAGTGACTTTTGGGCAATACGTAAATCTTCAGCCATTAATTCACCGGATTGTGTTTGGTCAAATATAGACTTTGCGTTAATTAAATTTCGCAGACTGCTCTTCAACGCTTCAACATGCCTTTTCCTGGCAATAAATGTAGTTTGTTGTTGGTTATAATCGGCATAATTTTTAGTTAATATATCAATAACATCATCTATACCTTCACCGGTTTTGGTTGATATTAAACTGCCTGAAAACAGTTTTTTCTGCTCTGATTTTAACTTATCTGCTTTGGTGAAAAGTTGCAAAACATGCGCTTCGCTTAAACGCTGTTGAATTTTTTCATCTTCATCTGAAAGTCCTTTCGACGCATCGATTAAAAGCAACACTACATCCGCTTTTTCAATTTCATGCCATGCCCGCTTAATACCTTCCTGTTCTATTGGATCAATTGAATCTCTTAGTCCAGCTGTATCGATAACTTTAACCGGTACACCTTTTAAGGCTATATGTTCTCTGATCACATCACGGGTCGTACCTTCAATATCGGTCACGATCGCTGCATCGTATCCGGCCAGGTAATTCAATAGGCTTGATTTGCCGGCATTAGGACGACCGGCTATAGCCATTGTCATACCTTCATTGAGTACTCTGCCCTTTTCAGCTTCTGTCAGGATATATTGATTACTGTCGATGATTTGCTGAATTTGGCGTTGGATATCCGATTCTGCCAGAAAATCTATTTCTTCTTCGGCAAAATCAAGGGCCGCTTCAACGAATACACGTAAATTGATAATGGAATCAACCAGAATATGAATATGTTTAGAAAATTCACCCTGTAACGAACGCATTGCGGCACGCGCGGCAGCCTGACTGCCAGACTCTATCAGGTCGGCAATAGCTTCGGCCTGAGTCAAATCCAGTTTATCATTGAAAAATGCCCTTTCAGAATATTCGCCGGCATGCGCTAATCGAGCACCCAGTTCACATACCCGACTCAACAGCATATCCTGCAATACAACTCCGCCATGTCCCTGCAGCTCGACGACATCTTCACCGGTGAACGAGTGTGGCGATTTAAAATACAGCACCATACCATGATCGATAATTTGATTATCACCATCAAAAAAATTACGGAATTGTGTTTTTGAAAATTGTAACGAGGACTGAGTTATAGATTCAGCAATAGCCAGCGCCTTGCTACCTGATAACCTGATGATACCAATGCCGCCGACACCCGGAGGGGTTGCGACGGCGGCAATGGTATCCAGTGACATATTAATGCACTATCTGGAGCTTATTTATCTTCGCCAGCATCTATACGTTTGGTTATTACCCATTGCTGAGATATGGTCAGGATATTATTGGATACCCAGTATAAAACCAGTCCGGATGGAAAAAATGCAAAAAATACGGTAAAAACTAATGGTAAAGCCATCATCATTTAGCCTGAACAGGATCTGCCATCGGCGTTGGGCTCAGTTTTTGTTGAATAATCATGCTTATACCCATCAGAACCGGCAAAATAAAATACGGATCCATTACCGATAAATCCTGTATCCAGAGGAAAAACGGTGCCTGACGTAAATCTACAGATTCCAATAATGCCCAGTAAAGCGCGATAAATACCGGCATCTGTACCAGCATCGGTAAACAACCGCCCATCGGGTTTATTTTTTCTGTTTTATACAACTCCATCATCGCCTTGTTCATCTGCTGGCGATCATCTCCATATCGTTCCTTCAAGGCTTTTAAACGTGGACCTACTTTACGCATGCGCGCCATTGATTTATAACTTTTTTCTGAAAGTTTATAAAACACGGCTTTAACGGTTAAGGTCAGTAAAATAATCGCAATACCCCAGTTTCCTACCAGGCTGTTATAAAACGATAATAACCAGTATAACGGTTTTGACAGAAAAGTAAGGGCACCATAATCAACGGTTAACTCAAGTCCCGGGGCGATTTCTTCCAGACGGTTTACTATTTTAGGACCAACAAAAAATTGACTGTTAAATTCACCTTCCGAACCTGCATTAATTAGCTGGTTCTCAGATCTCATACCGATGGTATAACTTGCTGGAAAACGTTTAGTGTTAGCTATTGAATATAGAAGATTGGTTTCTTCAGGTTTGGCAACCCAGGCAGAAATAAAATAATGTTGTAACATGGCAACCCAACCACCTGATGACTCCAGCTGGAATGGTTTTTCTTCCATATCATCAAAATCTATTTTTTCGTATTTGATTTCGTCGTTATAAACCACTGAACCTGTATAGGTGTATAGAATTTTACTGGTTTCAAGAGGGCGTGAACGTTGCAATTGTCTATATTGACTGCCGACCCAGTCACTATCAGTTTGATTGATAATCCGATGTTTTAAATCGACTAAATAATTACCACGCTTGAATTCATAAGTTTTTATAACCTGAATTCCATTTTCCTGCCATTCAAAGGGTACTCTCAACACATCTGAAGAGTCATCCATTACATAACTGTCTTTTGCCGTTGTAAAAGAACTGTAATGAGTAGGAGCAACACTGGCCGAAGATCTCAGGCCATTTTGAACAAGATATAAGGAATCCTGCCTATTATAAATAATCTCCAGAAAATCATTCGGATGTTCAATATCAACAGGGAATTTTTTTAGCTTTAAAGACTTGATGACACCACCGAGCGTATCAATCTGGGCATCTATAACATCCGTTTCAATGTGAATCAGTTTTCCAGTTGCTGCTGCAGCATTATTATTTGAACCTGTCGCTGATTCATTTCCAAGACCAACCAGTTCAGGTAAATCACTACCCATTCCTGCAGTATTTGACTGTGCAGAAATATTTGATGAAGATTGCTGTTGTTGCTGAACAACTGGTACAGGTTCAGGTTGAGGACCATAATCTGCTTTCCATTGCTCCCAGATGAGTAATCCAACGAATGCTAATGCTGCATAGAGAAAAAGTCTTGAATTATCCATAGTTTAGTATAATTGGTAGTGTATTAATGTTTGGGTGGTACAGGGTCATAACCGCATTTTCCCCAGGGGTGGCAGGAAAATATTCTTTTTATCGCTAACCATCCACCTTTCAAAACACCAAAGCGCTCTAGTGCTTCAATCGCATATTCTGAACAGGTAGGAGTATAACGGCAACGACTGATTAGAAAGGGGCTTATCGCGTAACGGTAAAAACGAATTGGCAGAATTAAAAGTTTTCGCATTTTTTAATGACTTTGCGCCAATGTTTATCCAGTCTTGTAAATATTTGTGAGTTATTGAGCTGTAATATGTTAAAACGAACCATGACGACTATATCCAGATTCGGCATTTCGCTTTGATGCCGACGAAAACTTTCTCTAATAAGGCGTTTTAAATGATTTCGATCAACGGCACGTTTTATCTGTTTTTTTGCAACTGCAAAACCAATTCGCGTGTTTAAACTCTGTTGTTTACCAACCAATAAGGTAAAGCAATCATCAGAGACACGAAAGTTATTTTGAAAAACCTGCTTAAATTCACCTGCCAGGGTGAGTCTGGATGACCTGGAGAAAGATTCTCCAGCTCTGGAATCCATAACTATGGCGTTAAACGGGCTCTGCCTTTAGCTCTTCTAGCCTTGATAACAAGACGTCCGCCACGGGTTTGCATGCGTGCACGAAAACCATGGGTTCTAGCACGTTTTAAATTACTAGGTTGAAATGTACGTTTCATATTAATATCTCACACTGATCAGATGCCAAAAAAGGCAGGCGCGACACGATACTGGTAAGCGCATCATTCGTCAATATTATTTTTTACTTATATTGACTTTAATGGTTTTTAATTTGTAACTATTCAGCGTAAATTATAGGAAAAACATCTTGACAGGGTTTTAGCG
>CALCSG010000365.1 GCA_937894085.1 uncultured Gammaproteobacteria bacterium
AGCTGTTCTGACTGGGCTATAGGTATACTTTTCTGAGTATTAATGATCTCTGTTTTATCGCAATTATCCCTCGGATAGCGAACCAGAGCCGGTCCATCATATTCATAACCGGTGTTGAGCAGGGCAAACAGGTCTTCTGTATTGGCAGGTGTCATTATTAACATACCAGGAATGCATCGACAAAAACTAATGTCGAAGTTACCGGTATGGGTGGCGCCATCGGCTCCGACTATGCCGGCTCTGTCTACTGCGAACAGTACATTTAAATGCTGAATGGCTACATCGTGAATTAACTGATCATAGGCGCGCTGTAAAAAAGTCGAATAAATGGCGACTATGGGTTTCAGCCCATCAACGGCCATGCCCGCAGCGAGTGTTACGGCGTGCTGTTCGGCGATCGCAACATCGTGAAAGCGTTGAGCATATTTACGGGAAAATTCAACCAGACCCGAGCCTTCTCGCATGGCAGGTGTAATGACGTGCAGATCAATGTCCTGGTCTGCTTTTTGTACAACCCACGATGAAAAAGCCTGGGTATACGATTGCGACTTATTGAGCGGGGAATTTGCTGATGATTTACCGGTGTCGATGTCAAAAGGTCCTGTACCATGAAACCGGCAGGAGTCCTGCTCTGCGGGTTCATAACCTTTGCCTTTTCTGGTCACAATATGTAGTAGGCGAGGCCCTTCTATTTTCTGTAAATTGGACAATAGTTGCATCAGGTTGGGCAGGTCATGGCCATCGATTGGACCAAAATAGGAAAAGCCCATTTCCTCGAATAAAGTGCCCGGTACTACCATGCCTTTAATGTGCTCTTCAGCGCGTTTGGCCAGCTCCCAGGCGCTGGGTATTTGCGATAATACTTTTTTGCTGCCTGCTCGCATATGAGAATAGAAGCTACCTGATAATATACGTGACAGATATTTGGACATGGCCCCCACGTTGGGAGAAATGGACATTTTATTATCATTTAAAATCACTAATAAGTTAGTATCCAGACTTCCAGCATGGTTTAACGCTTCAAAAGCCATGCCGGCAGACATCCCGCCATCGCCAATAATGGCTACAATCTGGCGTTGAATACCCTTTGCTTTTGCGGCTATGGCCATACCCAGTGCGGCACCGATGGAAGTGCTGGAGTGACCAACTCCAAAATGGTCATAGTCAGATTCAGATATTTTAGGAAACCCGGATAACCCGCCCTGCTGACGTAAACTATCCATTTTATGTTTTCTGCCGGTTAAAATTTTATGCGGGTAGCATTGATGGCCCACGTCCCATACCAGTCGGTCATCCGGAGTGTTGTATAAATAATGTAGAGCGATTGTAAGCTCTATGGAGCCCAGGCCTGAAGCCAGGTGACCACCTGTCTGTGCAACTGATTCAATAACATACTGCCTGAGTTCACTGGCTAACTGGGTTAACTGTTGTGGTTCCAGTAAGCGTAAATCACTCGGGTCATTAATATTATTCAGTAATGTGTATTTTGAAGTAGGCATACTTTGTAGTTGGTTTACTAATGGCTACGTTGCACAAACCAGTGCGAAATTAAACGCAAAATATCTGCTTCAGCGCCAAAACATTGAATGGCATCCAGTGCCTGCTGATGCAGTTCGAGGGCCTTTTCCCGGGCGGCCTGAAGCCCGATAATGGCCGGAAAAGTGGGTTTATCAAGACCGGCATCTGATCCCTGGGGTTTGCCCAGTGTATGGGTATCACTGATAACATCCAGAATATCGTCCTGTACCTGAAAAGACAGGCCTATTTTTTTAGCGTAACAATCTAATGCTTCAAACTGTGCGTCGGAGACAGTATTTGAAGTGAGGGCGGCCATTTGAATACAGGTTCGAATTAATGCTCCCGTTTTATGGATATGCATTGTTTCAAGCTCTGCAATATTAATATCTTTGCCGACAGAAGCCAGGTCGATTGCCTGGCCGCCTGCCATGCCACGGGAGCCGGAAAACAGCGCCAGTTTTTCAATCATGGCTAAACGACGGGAGGCGTCAGGGGTCATCTCGGAATCATGGGTTAGTATGTAAAACGCGAGAGCCTGTAATGCATCTCCTGCAAGAATGGCTGTCGCTTCGTCAAACTGTTTGTGACAGGTCGGTCTGCCCCGACGCAGATCATCGTCATCCATGGCTGGCAGGTCGTCATGAATCAGCGAGTAGGCATGTATGATTTCGATTGCGGCAGCAATGCCGTCTACCTGGTTAAGTGGTATGCCGAGTGTTGATGCGGTTGCATATACCAGTACCGGTCGAACTCGCTTGCCACTTCCTAATACGGAATAACGCATCGCCTGGTGCAGTTTGACCGGGTTCAATGTTTCGAGGGGTAACCAGTTTTCCAGTGCCAGATCAACGCGTTGTTTGTAGTCCTGTAACAACTTGTTAAATATTTGTTGATCAACCATTTTGTTCTTCAAAAGGCAAAGTTTGCTGTAAACCGTTTTGCTCAATTAATTGATTAACTTTTAGTTCTGCCGAGCTTAAAGCGTTTTGACAGCTTTTAGCTAATTGAATACCTTGTTCAAACTGCTTAAGTGAGTCTTCCAGTCCGAGTTCACCGTTTTCCATCTTTTGTACAATCAATTCCAGGCTTTGTAATGACTTTTCAAAATCTTTAATGCTTTTATCAGATGAAGGCATAAGGTTAATCCGGACTAAGGAAATCCGGCATTATAAGAGACCTTTATGCGGATAGCGAGGGGCAGATAAGTTACGGCTATTTTTTATAGACTGACGGGGGAGTTCAGAAGAATGTTAAAACACGTCCAGTGTATCGGAAAGATGGCTAACCGGGATCAATTTCATGTTTTTAAAGATATCTTTACGAGGTTTGTTGGCTGCAGGGATAATGGCGGTTTCAAATCCATGTTTGCTAGCTTCTTTCAGGCGTTCTTCTCCATTGGGTACCGGTCTGATTTCGCCGGATAAACCCACTTCGCCAAAAACCAGTAAGCGGTTGCTGACGGGTTTGTCACGGTAACTTGACAACATTGCCAGAATGACCGCTAAATCTGCTCCGGTTTCACTAATTCGGACACCGCCTACCGCATTGATAAAGACATCCTGGTCATACAGTGGTATTCCGCCGTGACGTTGCAATACGGCCAGTAACATAGCCAGGCGATTAGCTTCCAGACCGACACTGATGCGACGTGGATTGCCAAGATTGCTTGCGGTGACCAGTGACTGTATTTCAACCAGAATGGGGCGGGTTCCTTCGCGTGAAACCATGATAACACTTCCGGCCACCGGCTTGTCATGGCTCGATAGAAAAATCGCAGAAGGGTTGGAGACGGTTTTTAGCCCGGTGTCGGTCATTGCAAAAATGCCGATCTCGTTGACTGCCCCAAATCGATTTTTAACAGCTCGAATAATGCGGTATCGAGTGGAGCTGTCACCTTCAAAATACAGCACAGTATCGACCATGTGTTCGAGAACGCGCGGGCCCGCAAGTTGTCCTTCTTTGGTGACATGGCCAACCAGAAAAATAGCGATATTATGCTGTTTGGCCAGACGAACCAGTACCGCAGTGCTTTCGCGAACCTGGCTGACTGAGCCCGGAGCAGATTGCAGGCTATCGGTGTAAATAGTCTGTATGGAGTCAATTACCATGACAGTAGGTTTTAAATTAACAGCGTGGGAAATGATTTCTTCAACACAGGTGGAACTCAGTAGTTTTAATTTATCTCTGGGTAATTCCAGTCGAATCGCCCGCAAATTTACCTGTTGTAAAGATTCTTCACCAGTCACATATAACGTATTGAGCTGCTGGCTGATCAGTGTCAGGCACTGTAATAAAATAGTAGATTTGCCAATACCGGGATCGCCGCCGAGCAACACAACAGAACCGTGTACCATACCGCCACCTAAAACTCTATCCAGTTCGTCAATCTGGCTGCTGAAGCGAGCAGTCGCATTCTCCGGTACATCGCTAAGGGTGACTATTTCTGTAGTTGTTTTGTGTTCGGTCCAGTTGCCCCTGTTACGATTTGTGGAGGGCGCTGCCTGAATTTGTTCTATGCAGTTCCAGCCCTTGCAGTCCGGGCATTGTCCTGCCCACTTTGTCAAAATGGTGGCGCATTGCTGGCACTGAAATTGAGTTGAAATTTTAGCCATCGACGATTGACTTGTTGGTGCTATCTTTTTTCAATTTTATGCGCACAGTTTTTACCATGTTATTTTTTATATGCATGATCTCCAGAGGGTAACCACCAATTTTAAGACTGGTTCCTGCCTCAGGTATCATTTCGAGGTGTTCTAAAATTAAACCATTGATGGTTCGTGGTCCATTGGAGGGCAGATGAATTTTGAAGCGGTGATTTATGTCACGAACATGGGTACTACCTTTTACCAGGTAACTGCCATCCGCATCCTTATATAAAGGACTGTGTATCGTTTTAGGGTCAGTTGTAAATTCTCCTACTATTTCTTCAAGTATATCTTCCAGCGCCACCAGACCCTGTATGTCACCATATTCATCTATTACAAAACCCACTCGACGTTTATTTTGCTGGAAATTAATCAGCTGAGTGGTGAGCGTGGTGCCTTCAGGAATAAAGTAAGGCTTACGGGTGATTTTCTGCAGTGTTTTTCGGTTTAAGTCATTGGACATTATCAGGGGCATGATTTTACGCATCAAGGCTATGCCGATAACATTGTCAATACTTTCTGAATAAACAGGAATTCGACTGTAAGGCAATCGAATTATTTGATCCAGAGTGTCATCCCAGTCGTCCGCCAGATCTATGCCGGTAATTTCATGTCTTGGGATCATAATGTCATCGACTTTGACTTTTTCAAGGTCCAGGATACTGATTAACATGTCTCTATGTGTATCGGGTATCAAGCCTGCTGTTTCGGATACTGCGATGCGTAGTTCAGCTGAATTCAGGGCGTTACTTGTGGAAGTCTTTCTGGTTTTGTATTTAAAAAGTTTTAAAACCTGTTTTACCAGCCAGTTTATCAAGATTATGAGCGGAAATAATACCTTAAGTAATGGCTGGTAAATATAGGAAGCAATGAAAGCAATTTTTTCGGGATTGTTAGCGGCTAGAGTTTTTGGTGTGACTTCTGCGAATAACAGTAAAACGACGGTCAATACGCCAGTGGCTATCGCTATCCCGGTATCACCGTACAGGCGGAAGCCGAGATAAGTGGCAAGCTGGGTAATGAGTATATTAATGAAGTTATTGCCCAGCAGGATCATACTGATTAATTGATCTGGCTTTTGTAGCAGTTCAAAAGCTCTGCGGGCTCCACCATTATTTTTATCAGCCTGGTGTTTGAGCTTGTATCGGTTCAGGCTCATCAACCCTGTTTCTGAACCAGAGAAAAAGGCTGACAATATGACCAGAAACGCTAATGCGATAAACAGCAGGCTGACAGGGATTTCGTTCACAGGATACAGGTGATAAAGTTGGGTGGAAGATTAACTGTTAGTAGTTAGAATGAACTCAATAACCAGTTTGCTACCAAAATATGCCAGCATGATGAATACGAAAGCGGTTAAGGTCCAGCGAATAGCAATTTTTCCACGCCAGCCGAATTTAAATCTTCCAAATAGCAGGATTGCAAGGATAGTCCAGCCAATTATAGAGAACACCGTTTTATGTACCAGGTGTTGAGCAAACAGGTCCTGCATAAAGAAAAAACCACTGATAAGTGAGGTGCTTAGAAAAATAAATCCAAAACCGAGCATCTGAAATAATAGAGTCTCCATATCGTGTAATGGCGGCAGGAATCTGATGAAACCTCCTGGATGGTGAGAACGAATAGAGTGGTCCTGATAAGCCAGTGCAATGGCCTGTAAAGCACTTAACATGATCAGGCTGTAGGCAATCACAGATATCATGATATGCCCGTGAATAAATTGACTACTGGCGCCAACGATAGGCTGTGGTGCAGGAGTAATCAGGGTAAGATATGGTGTTATGCCGCTGAGAGGAAACATGATAATGCCCAGGCTTTGTAGTGGTCTATACAGGCTGCTGATGAG
This sequence comes from uncultured Gammaproteobacteria bacterium, assembly GCA_937894085.1. Lineage (GTDB taxonomy): Bacteria > Pseudomonadota > Gammaproteobacteria > JACNJF01. The sequence goes on from CALCSG010000365.1 coordinate 6,010, forward strand.
TATCTGGATGCTAACCAGCCAGCTGATCAGGCAGAAAGCACTAAAGAATCCGAGATTAAGAATGCCTGGATGCGGATAGATGAGTTGCTTTAAAAAAATAACCTGTAGAACAGAGCCGATCAATGCCGGAGAAAGCTGAAGCAGGCGCAGGGAAGTTTTGGTATTCCCCGGGTTTCTGTAAATCAGAACCGCTGAAAGGCTGTAAAATATAAAAATAAGGAAACTGGTAAGGAACACTATTCAGGGAAGTTAAAATAAACTGTAGAATAATCATTCTAGCTCAAATAGTTAATAAGTTGAAGCTTGTTAAAGATAAATGCAACTTTAAGTATTTATATATTTTAATTGCTTGAGAAATTATGATTTCTTGAACTAGGTCACAATTTTAATAACAACCAATTGATCAGTGGCCAAACATGATAAAGTCGATACCAGTTTACAGTTTTCGTGTTTTCTGATGGTTTTGTGCAATGAGATGATAGAAAAATTTTGCAATTAAAAAGTACTGCAATTTTTATATTACCTGCTTAAATCAATACGAACAGCTGTTATTTTTTTTACGTATAAACTGTTATAGGAATACCGGGTAGCTGAAGGTTTCGGATGCTTTACAGGCTAAATTATAAAATATTATGCAAATCAAAATATTAGGTTGGTCAGGTGGAATAGGTGCCGGTCTGCGCACTACTTCATTTATGCTCGATGATGACATATTAATAGATGCTGGAACGGGCCTGGGTGACTTACCTTTGAATCAGATGACGGGAATTCGTCATATTTTTCTGAGTCACTCACATATGGATCATATTGCCGGATTACCATTGTTGGCAGATAGTATGTTTGGTGTACATGAAGAACCAATTGTTGTTCATGCGCAGGAAAAGACTATCAAAGCTCTAAAGGTGCATATCTTTAACTGGATAATCTGGCCTGATTTCTCCGAATTACCCAATAAGGAACACCCCTGTATTCGTTTTGAAGAGATGCAACCGGGTGAGAAAATAATGATTCGCCAGCGTGAAATAGAAATGATTCCGGTGAATCACACTGTGCCCAGCGTGGCTTATTGTGTTACCGGACGAAATGGAACCGCTGCTTTTAGTGGGGATACCACCACAAATGATACTTTGTGGTCAGCCCTGAATAAACATGAAAAAGTTGATTTGTTATTTATTGAGGCAGCTTTTGCAAACCTGGATCTGGAAATTAGCAGGATATCCAAGCATTACTGCCCGCAATTACTCGCCAAAGATCTGAAAAAACTGAATCATCAACCTGAAATCTGGTTAACACATTTTAAACCGGGCGACGAAGATATTATATATCAGGAATGCATGGACTCGATTGATGGACTTTCGGTTCACCGGTTGTCCGGCGGAGAAGTATTTAAATTATAAAATGCCTGTAAACTAGTGATAATTTAAGAAATTTTATCGCTGCATTTTTTGTGCCTCGCGAATTTTAATCCGAATCAGGTATAATCCCCGTTTTGTTCTAACTGGATAGAAAATCCTATGTTTGAAAATTTATCTGAACGCCTGGGTCGTACCGTAAAAAATTTACGCGGGCAGGGGCGTCTGACCGAAGACAATATTAAAGATACCTTGCGTGAAATTCGCATGGCCTTACTGGAAGCTGACGTGGCTTTGCCGGTTGTACGGAGTTTTATTGATCAGGTACAGCTAAAAGCGTTGGGGCAGGATGTGCTCAATAGCCTGTCACCCGGTCAGGCTCTTGTTAAGGTGGTTAATGATGAGTTAGTGGCGGTGATGGGTGCGGAATTTGATGCCCTAAATCTTGACACTAAACCACCGGTCGTAATCCTTATGGCTGGTTTGCAGGGCGCAGGTAAAACAACCACGGTGGCGAAGCTTGCCAGAAGGCTGATAGAACAGGATAAAAAACATGTCATGGTAGTGAGTGCTGACGTCTATCGTCCCGCCGCTATTGAGCAGTTAAAAACCCTGGCCGCTGAAGTTAATGCCGTTTTCTTTCCCAGTGATATTAAACAGAAGCCGGTAAAAATTACCGCAGCTGCTATAGAGGCAGCACGCAAGCAGAATGCAGATGTACTGATTATTGATACTGCAGGTCGTCTGCATATAGATGATGTAATGATGGATGAAATTAAAGCCATTCATCAAGTTGCCAATCCTGCGGAAACCCTGTTCGTGGTAGATAGTATGACCGGCCAGGATGCTGCCAATACTGCCAAAGCATTTGGCGATGCGTTACCATTGACGGGTGTGGTATTAACCAAAACGGATGGTGATGCACGAGGTGGTGCCGCTTTATCGGTACGCCAGATTACCGGAAAACCGATTAAATTTATCGGTTCTGGAGAAAAAACAGATGCTCTGGAAATCTTTCACCCCGATCGAATAGCTTCGCGCATACTTGGTATGGGCGATATCCTTTCACTGGTTGAAGAGGCTCATCAGAAGGTTGATCAGGAAAAAGCGAAAAAGCTGGTTCAGAAAGTTCGCAAGGGGAAAGGTTTTGATCTTGAAGATTTGAGAGATCAGTTTACTCAGATGGAAAATATGGGTGGGCTATCCAGTCTGATCGATAAATTACCCGGTGTTGGTGGAAATGTCAGTCAGCAGTTACAGAATCCGGAACATACCAAACAGATGAAGCGCATGGTAGCGATTATCGACTCAATGACTCCGCTGGAACGCCGTAAACCTGAGATTATTAATGGTTCTCGTAAACGCAGGGTAGCTACAGGTTCGGGTACACAGATACAGGATGTTAACCGGTTGCTTAAACAACATAAGCAAATGCAAAAAATGATGAAAAAAATGGGTAATAAAGGCGCTATGCGTGGAATGATGTCGGCAATGAAAGGAAAAATGCCGCCAGGAATGCCTTTTAAATGATACCAGGGGTTTGTCAGACTTAGGTGATCGTAGCGAGGGGAAGGCATTTTGTACCCAAAGGGCATGCTAAGTCAGATTTTTCAATCATTTGAGGCGAATAGTGAGCCTATTTAACGAAAATGATCGGAAAATCTGGCCAAAATGCCTTTTCCGCAGTAGATTAATCCAAAGTCCGACAGACCCCTGGATCCTGATATTTGCAGATTCTTTTGAAATAGTCGTTTTAACTCTTCACAAATTAATCTTTATGGGTACAATACTCGGTTTCCTGACCCGCTGGTTAGGCGGTTTGCTATTGTCTGATGACAGCTTTGAGGTTTTATAGTTATGGTTTCTATTCGTTTGGCCCGTGGTGGCTCTAAAAGACGTCCGTTTTATCACATCGTTGTGAGTGATAGTCGTCGTGCGCGCGATGGTCGTTACATTGAGCGTGTTGGTTTTTTTAATCCTGCTGCGACAGATGATGCTGAAGGTTTTCGTATGGATACTGATCGTGTTGAATACTGGGTTTCAAAAGGTGCACAAACTTCAGATCGCGTAGCGAGCCTGATTAAAACAGCAGCAAAAGCAGCGGCTTAATAAAAGCCGTTACATTTTCTGTTTAAAACATGGCGCAAAATGAAGTTGACCTGATAGAAATCGGTCATGTTCTGGCTGCACATGGTGTAAAGGGGCAGGTAAAAGTATTTTCTAATACCAGCCCCAGAAAAAATATTGTGACATATAGCCCATGGGTTATTGAGCAGCATGGGGTGACTAAAACGGTTGAAGTTTCTGGTAAATGCCAGGGCAAGAACGTGGTTGCCACAATACAGGGTATAAGTGATAGGGACCAGGCGGAAGCACTGTCAGGCGCTAAAATTCTTATCAAAAATAGTCAACTTCCGAAATTGTCCGAAGGTGATTATTACTGGAGCCAGTTAACCGGTTTGCAGGTGATTAGCACTTCGGGTATTAATCTGGGGATTATCGACCACATGCTTGAAACTGGTGCGAATGACGTGATGGTTGTTAAAGGTGACAGGGAAAGATTGATTCCTTTTGTCATGGATGAAGTGGTCAAAAGCATCGATTTGCAAAACAGGCAGATGATTGTTGACTGGGATGCTGATTTTTAACCCCGACATTCAGGTTAATTATGCGCATTGATGTCATCACTCTGTTTCCTGAATTAGTTCGGGCTGTGATTGAATATGGTGTGGTCAGTCGAGCAGCTGAAAAAGGCCTGATGCAATTAAACTTGTGGAACCCACGGGATTACACAAAAGATAAACATAGAACTGTCGATGACCGCCCTTATGGTGGTGGTCCCGGCATGTTAATGAAGGTGGAGCCATTACTGGCCTGTATTGCTGACGTCAGGTTGCAAAACCCGGATGCGCTACTGGTTTATTTGAGCCCGCAGGGAAAATTGCTCAAGCAGAATCTGATTAATCAGGCTGTGCTGAGTCAGAATTTAATTTTATTATGTGGTCGGTATGAAGGTATCGATGAACGAATTATCCAGCAGGAAGTGGATGAAGAATGGTCCATCGGAGACTATGTCATCAGTGGTGGAGAGCTGGCAGCAATGGTTTGTGTTGATGCGATCACCCGCCAAATTCCGGGGGCGTTAGGACACGAAGATTCAGCCGAACTGGATTCTTTTAGTGCCGGGTTACTGGATTGCCCGCATTATACGCGGCCAGAGACCATCAATGGTCTAAAGGTACCTGAAGTATTACTGAATGGTAACCATAAATTGATACAAAACTGGCGTGATAAACAGGCTTTGGGAAAAACCTGGAAACAACGACCGGATTTACTACAGCAGATGGAGCTGGACGACAGGCAAAAGGGTTTGCTTAAAGAATTTATTGCTGAGTCTGAGAAGGCTTAGGTAATGGAGCGAGTAGTCGCAGTGATGTGGCGAATTGAATTAAGAGTATGAGGAAATATCATGAGTAAAATTATCGCAGAACTGGACGCTGAGCAATTAAAATCAGACATTCCAGCATTCAGCCCTGGTGACACCATTGTTGTTCAGGTTAGAGTAAAAGAAGGTGACCGTGAGCGTTTACAGGCATTTGAAGGTGTTGTAATTGCTAAACGAAACCGTGGAATTAATTCTGCTTTTACAGTTCGTAAAATCTCCAACGGAGAAGGTGTGGAGCGTGTGTTTCAGACACATAGCCCATTGGTTGCTGAAATTAACGTTAAACGTCGTGGTAAAGTTCGTCGCTCAAAATTATATTACCTGCGCGGCCTGACTGGTAAGGCGGCTCGAATTAAAGAAAAGTTATAAGCCAAATCTAATTTATCCTGAAGCTGCTGTTTCAGGTTTAGATTTAATTGAAAGGTGTGTATGCTTCGGCAACACACCTTTTTTTTGCCTTTGTTATATGAATGACCCCAAATTTTTTGCCATATTGCTGGCCTTAATTTGCGCCTCTTTTTCAATTCAGATCAATGCTAATCAACAACTTGATTCGTTGAAAGTAATTTCCTCGGCTGGCGCCCCTTTTCTTACTCTTAAAATGCTTGACCAGGCCCAACCAGGCATAGATGAAGATTTATACGAATGGATATTATGGGAACAGGAGCGTTATCAAATTCTAAACGAATGGAAGCAGTGGAATGTATTACTGGTACGTATTGAAGGGTTGCCAAAAGATTTACCTCAACAATTTCTGCAACAGGCAGCGACTTACCAAATACGAGCTTATATTGCGTTGGGTCAAAACCGTACAGCCAGGAAATTATTGCGAAAGCAGTTATGGAGTGTTGATGCGGCCAGTTCCAGTGAATATAAAAGCTGGCGCCAACTGGTTATTGAAACTTATTTAAATGAACGTCTAATTGATGATGCACGTGTATCTATGTTGCGTTTTCAGCAGGATTTCGAGGCACAGGATACTGACTGGATTTTATTACGTGCAAGAGTATTGATGCAGACTGAGCGTTATGAAGAAACCATCGCTCTGTTATCTTCGCGGCTAGACTGGCAATCTTTATTCATGAAGTTGCTGGCTGAATTTAGAAACCATCAGCATGATGCCCAGACCTTATGGGATCTGGCTAAAAAGAGAATTGATTCAATCAAAGATGATCCCGAGCAGCTTGCCAGTTACTGGTCGATAGCGGCTATTGCAGCGCAATCTATCAGTCCTGAAAAAGAAGTTATTGCGCTTGAAGCCAGACTTGGACTGGATGCTACCGATAAAATAAATCTCTACAAAATAGATGCTGATCAGTTATGGCAGGCGTATTTCAGTTATGCTGAACTGGTCGGAAATCGTAGCGAGTTACTGGTGGGGGATGATCAAAGCTGGTTAGACCTGGCCAGAAATGCACTAAAAAACTCGCCGGTAAAAGCTCGCAGCTTACTGGCATATCTGATGATAGAAAGTAAGCAGGTGGAAATTCGACAACAGGCAGCAGTGCTCTTTCTAAAAACTCTAGACTTGCAACAGGAATCAAAAAAAATACTTTTTGATCAATTATTTAATCAGAGTAAACAGTTTGCCGATGCGCAAAGTATTCCGGTTGAAATCCGTTTTCAATTAGTCGACCTTGCGTTGAAGCAGGCCAACATTATCGAAGCTACCCGTTTAATGTCCGGTCTGGACTCGATTCCCCAGGATGCCCGTGAATTTGACTGGATTTTGCGACAGGCCAGAGTGTTATTACTGGGTGGTAAGCTAAAACAGGGTGACCAAAAGCTGGATGAGTTAATAACCCGTTATGCTGAGCCGAACAAGCAGGATACTGATCATGTTTTACAGATATTATTTGATTTGCAAACTTTGAAAGCTGATGAACTGGCGATTAGACATTTTCGACAATTAATGAATCTGGCAATTGAGCCAATTCAACGTCGGGAAATCCTGTTCTGGATGGCAGATTCATTTAAAGCTTTAAAACAATATGAACGGGCAGCACTATTATACTTACAGTCAGCCATGTTTAGTGGAGCCGAATCGATGGATCCCTGGGCACAGACTGCCCGCTTTAGTGCGGCTGAAAGTCTGCAAAAGGCAGGGCTGGTCGATGATGCAAGAAGAGTATATCAATCGCTGTTAGATATCACTAAAGAGCCCGCTCGACGCTCAGTGTTAAGGCATAATATTCAACAGTTATGGCTTACACAAAGTGTTGAATGAAATACGATATTATTTTTATCATTCTCAGTTGTCAGCGTTGTACCTGACGATTTGTGATTCACAAATTGTAAAACTTGAATATGAGCCTGACAACCTAAATGTTTTTAAAAGCCAGTTACAATCGGGTGATATAAAAACCTGGTTAGATGCATACTTTTGCGGTCAGCCATTAAAACAGTTTCCTGATCTGCAAATTAAGGGTACCGACTTTCAGCAAAAAGTCTGGCGTGTGATGCTGGCAGTTCCGTTCGGAAAAACTCTCAGTTATGGAGAAGTCAGCACGATGCTAGGTTCAGCGCCAAGAGCCGTTGGCCAGGCATGTAAACGCAATAACATCCCCATATTTATTCCCTGTCATCGAATTGTCGCCAAACATTCCCTGGGTGGATATGAAGGGGCAACAGAAGGTCACCGGCTGGATCGAAAAAAGTGGCTAATTAATCATGAACGTAACTATTCAGCGAGTTCCTGTATTTGAACCTGGAAAAATTACTTGAATCACGAAAGGCTACGCAAGATCTTGATGCACCTGATAAAATATAAAACACACTCTTCACCAAT
>CALCSG010000366.1 GCA_937894085.1 uncultured Gammaproteobacteria bacterium
TGCCGAGAGTGATTAGCAGGTCTGATTGTTTTATTACCGCGGTTTCTTTTTTTAGCGCATCGAGTGTTTTAATAATAAAGTTAAGCTGGGGGGGTGATTGGGCAGTCAGGCGTTCAACTGTCCTGTTAAAAAAACCGTTATCGCTGCTCTTAATGATTAAGACAGTTTCAATTTTTGCAAATGATGCAGGGGCTAATAATAATAATCCACATATCACTATAAACTGAAAAAATATTCTCATCCATGTGTGGTAAAAAAATCCTTTCATCATTTTATTAAAATCTGCTCGAGATCCTCATAAGTAATGACCGTTTCTGAGAACCAATTTTAACGTATTCAGAAAACTCTTCATACAGGTTATAGCCGATAATCTCTAACTGTGTATTGTGTTTTTTATTTAAAGTGTACTGGTATCGGGCATCAAGTTTAATATATCCATCCAGTAATGTGCTGTTATCAAGCCAGCTCATTTCATCAACATAGTAAATAGACGTTGATAATTGCTGGTTGGTAGTAATATTAACGTGGCCTCCTATAAAACCTGTTAGTTCAGGAAAAGAATCCTGATTATTCGAATCACTAGAGTCGACATTAACTCGACTGACTCCTCCGTATAAACGATAATTTTTATGTTGAGGGCTGAAGTTAAAAGATGCTTCGACACCATATACAGTTGTTGAGCCATTATTTTCTACTGAATTGAATTGCTGGGTAATACCTGTTGCAGGGTCCATTGCGCTCATAGTAACGTCATTAAGTTGATCGGTAATTTTATAATGAAATAATTTAATGTCTGTAGTGAGTTGCCTTTTAAAGAACTCGCTGAATAATCCAATTTCTTCTGACTTAATAGTTTCTGGAATTAATTTATCGGATGCTGACCAAATGATCACTGGTACTTCATTAAAGGGTAGTAAACCATCAGGAAGTTCAAGGTTGAACTGCGTGTCGCCGATGATTTCATAAAGCACCGGATTACGTTTGGCAGTTGATGAAACTAACCTTAAACTATGTCGATTTCCTATTTTTTTAATGAGTGAAAGGCGACTGGAATACTCTTTATCAATAACAGTCGAGTCTTCCAGCATAAAGCCTACATCAATAATAAAGTCTTCCAGGTATTTCCATTCAAGGCTGGAAAATAATCTATTCGTTGTTATGTTATGTTCATCGTAGTCATTAAATAAATAAAAAGATTCAACATTATCTTTTCTGAAGCTGGCACCATAGACTAAATTTAGATTATTCAGCAGGCTCCTGTTTTGATATATTTCAAAGTCTGTTCTGGAAGATAACCGGTCATAGTTTATATCCGTCGTGATATCGTCAAGCGTTGAGAAAAATGAATTAAAATCGGGAAATTCTTCATCCAGAGCCTGGTTTAGCGGGGCAGAAACGAATTGATCTTCGACGTCCTGAGTTGTGTGTGAAAGTTGTACGGTGGTAGTAACTGTATCCTGTAACATTTCCCACTTCAGATTTTGATAAATATTGGATGTATTTTCATCCCGATATAAATTACTGGCGCCACCATCACCTCTATTAAATGTACTCTTGTTAATGCCTGCCTGGATTGTCCAGAATTGATTATAAGCGGTTAAAAAGTCGGTTCGCAGGTTCAGTTTTTTTAGTAGTTTCGAATCATGATCCACATAACCATCGTCCTGTTCGAGACCTGCCGTTATTTTCCAGTCGAGATCCCCATATTGATTACCTAACCTCAGATACAGGTCTTTAGTTTCCTTATCTTTGTCAAAGTCATGCGTCACTGATATTTTAGTGCCAATATCCTCTGCAGAATGACGTGTAATGATATTGATTGTAGCGAGAAAAGCATTCGAACCATAGGTAACAGCATTAGGCCCACGTGTTACTTCAACGCGTTCAATATCTTCCAGAAGTAATGGCAGGTTTGACCAGGGGATACCACCAAACGAAGGGATAAAAACTGACCTCCCATCAATTAACACCTGTAATTGCCGCTGAAATTCGGTACCGAGCCCCTGGTAAGTTACTGCGGGAGAATGTCCATAGTGATAACCCACCAGCATACCCGGAACCATGCGAAATATATCTGCAATCTGACGTGCTCCAGAATTTCGGATCATTTGTCTATCGATCACGCTGACCGATGCAGGGGGAATCTGACAAAGGTTTATTCATTCTGGAAACTGTTAAAACAACAGGTGAATCGCCGAAAAAATCCGACTCTGCCAGATAGTCATCATCGGCTTCTATGGTAGCTGAAAATAAAGTCAGACTTATAAGCGAAATGCTGCTGATAAAAGATTTAATTTTCAATATTGACTCCAGTATCAAACATCGTGGACAGTGTTAAATTTAACTCAATCTAGTAAACTATGCAGCATTGTAATTAGTTTATTAAAATAGAAAAGCGTATGAATCTGGAAGATTATATAGGAAACACACCTTTGGTTACATTACAGCGACTCGATTCTAAGAATCCGTCTAATAAGATACTGGTTAAACTGGAGGGCAATAATCCGGCAGGTTCGGTTAAAGATAGACCCGCATTGAGTATGATTAAGCAGGCAGAGAGCAGGGGAGAAATCAAACCGGGCGATACTTTAATAGAAGCCACAAGTGGCAATACCGGTATCGCACTAGCCATGGCCTGCGCTATAAAGGGTTATAACATGGTATTAATCATGCCGAAGAATATGAGTTATGAGCGTCGTGCAGTGATGAAAGCTTACGGTGCTGAACTGTTATTAGTTGAAGATATGATGGAAGCACGCGATCTGGCACTTAACATGCAGCAAAAAGGTCAGGGCATTGTACTTGATCAATTTGCAAACCCTGATAATCCACTGGCTCATTACGAAACGACAGGTCCTGAAATATGGCAGCAAACAGATAATTTAATCACTCACTTTGTCAGTTCCATGGGGACTACCGGTACTATTGTCGGCTGCTCCAGATATTTTAAAGAAGTTAATCCAGGTATTCAGGTTGTTGGAGTGCATCCGGCAGAGGGGGCAACCATTCCGGGTATTAGACGTTGGCCAGAAGAATATTTACCCAAAATTTATGATCCGACAAATATTGATAGCGTGCTGGATGTAACTCAACAGGAAGCCGAGCAGACAACTCGAGACCTTGCTGCCGTTGAGGGAATTTTCTGTGGTATATCTTCTGGTGGAGCAGTCGCTGTCGCTTTACGGTTATCGTCCACTGTAGAGAATGCTACGATCGTTAGTATTATCTGTGATCGTGGAGACCGTTACCTGTCGACCGATGTTTTTCCAGCCTGATTAAACCTGCCTGACAATAGTTTATGAACGTATTAGTTTTCGATATACAAACCATACCTGATATTGACGGAGCCCGTCGCCTGTATGACCTGCATGGTTTGTCTGATGATGATGTGGCTAAAGCTATTTTTCATAAACGCAGGCAACAGGCCAATACAGAAACTTTACCGCTTCATTTGCACAAAATAGTGACAATTTCTGCCGTTATGGTTAATGGTGAAGATTTTAAAGTCTGGTCACTCGGTGATGAAAATTCCACTGAGGAAGATTTATTACAGCGTTTCTTTAGTGGTTTACAACGTTTTATGCCGACTTTGGTCTCCTGGAATGGCAGAGGTTTTGAGCTACCCGTTATTCATTATAGATCACTGTTATATCCGGTAAATGCTAAATGTTACTGGGATTTGAGTGATGTAGATTGTAATTATCAATCCAGGTTTGATGACAGACATACAGATTTGATGGATGTGTTGTCATGTTACCAGGCACAGTCTACTGTCGCTCTGGATGAAATGGCCACGTTATGTGGTTTTCCGGGTACAATGTGTCTTGCAAATAAAAAAGTCTGGGATAGTTGGCAGTCAGGAAAAATCGGGCTTCTTCGTGCTGGATCTCAGTGCAATGTTCTGAATACATATCTGGTTTATCTGAACTGGCAACGAAATAGAGGTCAAATTTCCCCCGAACTATATTCATCACAGTGTCTTCTTGTACGAAAAAATTTGCAACAGTCAAGCAGTCCTCAATTACTTGAGTTTGAAAAAAAATGGTTTGATTTATAATCCATCTGAAGAGTTTACATTTTTAATGACCCGAAAAAGAAATCGCAGGCGTGAATTGCCTGAGCCATTTGAAGTTGTTATAGAAGGTCTGTCCCATGAAGGACGGGGTATCGCGCATCACAATGGAAAAATAGTATTTGTATTTGCTTCCTTACCTGGTGAACGGGTAAATATCCAGATCAATAAAATCAATAAGCGATATTCTGAAGCGTCAATCGTCGACATTCTGCAAGCATCAGAGCATCGAATCCAGCCGCATTGTAAGCACTTTTCTATCTGTGGTGGATGTAGCATGCAGCACGTTAGCTCAGAATACCAGCTCGAGCTGAAACAGAAATCCGTACTGGAAATGTTCAATCATGCAGGAATAAAAATTGGTGAAGTTATACCTCCATTAACTGCAGCTGCCTGGGGTTACCGACGTAAAGCCAGATTAGGGGCTAAGTATGTCATCAAAAAAGGACGTCAACTGGTAGGATTTAGAGAGCGAAACAAGCCATATCTCGCCGATATGCAGAGTTGCCCGATTCTGATTGATAAAGTCGGGCAACATTTAGAGGATTTGATGGAATTGGTTTCCACACTGGATGCCAGGCAAAGTATAGCTCAAATAGAGGTGGCTGCAGATGATGATCACTGCATGTTAGTTTTTCGCCACCTGGTGCCCTTATCAGACACCGACAAAGAAGCTCTCATTGCTTTTGCCCAACATAGCGGTTTCTGGATACAGCTGCAACCGCAGGGGCCGGACTCGGTTGTGCCATTATATCCTGAGCAACAGACTTTACGTTTCAAACCGCTGTTAGATAATGATATTTCTATTCGTTTTAATGCCAGTGATTTCACCCAGGTAAATGCTGCAATTAATCAACAAATGGTTAAGCAGGCACTAAATTTTCTAGATATTAAGCCAGGTGATAACATACTCGATCTTTTTTGTGGGCTGGGGAATTTTACATTGCCTATGGCAAGGCTCGGTGCTCAGGTCACTGGTGTCGAGGGCGATGAAGTGATGGTAAAACGTGCGAAGGAAAATGCATTGGAGAATGGTATTACTAATTCAACCTATTTTGCTTCCGATTTAACCGATATTGATGGTTCAGTAAGCTGGATGAAGCAGCGTTACGATAAAATCCTGCTTGACCCGCCAAGATCTGGCGCTTTCGAAATTGCCAGTCATTTAAAATCTATGAAAGCTTCAACAATTGTGTATGTCTCCTGTCAACCTTCCAGCCTGGTCAGAGATGCAAGAGTGCTCTGTGAAGCCGGTTATAAACTTACCCATTTTGGCCTGATGGATATGTTTCCACAAACGGCACATGTGGAGTCAATGGCCGTTTTTAAAAAATAAATATCACGATATAACCATCAAATCCGTGAATAGCAGAACAAAAAATGGAATAATACACACATTAGTACTCAAGATTCAGAATCTAGCAGGTAAGATTCTGAATACTTCCCGAATTAAAAATTAAAAGCAGAACGTTATAAACACCTTAAAATCTAATCAAGAGGTTATATGAAAATTATTACAGCTATTATTAAACCCTTCAAACTGGATGATGTGCGGGCAGCATTGGCAGATATTGGCATACAGGGCATGACAGTCAGTGAAGTGAAAGGATTTGGTCGTCAGAAAGGTCATACCGAACTGTATCGTGGTGCAGAATACCAGGTTGAATATATTCCCAAGGTAAAACTCGAAATTGCAACCGACGATGATCGGGTAGATCAGGTAGTTGAAGCAATTACCAATGCAGCAAATACGGGCAAGATAGGTGATGGAAAAATATTTATTACAGCGCTGGAAAATGTAATACGCATCCGTACAAATGAATCTGGTTCTACAGCACTGTAAAGAGGCGTTTTGCATGACATTTTCTAGAATTCTGGCTGTTCTGTTCCTTTTTGGTACACCTCTTAGTGCTTTGGCTGCTGACTCACTGGATGCCGGTGATACAGCATGGATTTTAACATCCACCGCGCTGGTATTATTCATGACCCTACCCGGACTTGCCCTGTTTTATGGCGGTCTGGTACGTGCTAAAAATGTCCTTTCGGTTTTAATGCAATGTTTTGCTATCACCTGTGTGGTGACCATTATCTGGGTAATAGGCGGATACAGTCTGGCTTTTTCTGATGGTGGTTCAATGAACGACTGGATTGGGGGTACTTCTAATTTCTTTCTGGCAAATATATCGCGTGATTCTTTAACTGGAACTATTCCTGAGTCTGTCTTCAGTATGTTTCAAATGACATTTGCGATCATAACACCTGCCCTTATAGTGGGTGGATTTGCTGAACGTATGCGTTTTTCAGCCATGTTAATGTTTAGTGTGCTGTGGCTTATTCTGGTTTATTTGCCAGTTTGTCACTGGGTGTGGGGCGGCGGCTGGCTGTCTAAAATGGGTTTACTGGATTATGCCGGCGGAACCGTTGTGCATATAACTGCAGGTGTCGCTGCAATTACCACAGCCATGGTACTGGGTAATCGAAAAGGATTTGAGACCTCCCAGATGATGCCTCATAACCTGACCATGACAGTCACCGGTGCCGGAATGTTGTGGGTAGGCTGGTTTGGATTTAATGCAGGTAGTGCTGTTGCTGCAAATGGTGATGCAGGTATGGCCATGCTGGTAACACATATTAGTGCTGCTACAGGTGCATTTACCTGGATGATCATAGAATGGGTTAAGTTCGGTAAACCATCAGCTTTGGGTATAGTAACGGGCATGGTTGCCGGTCTTGGCACTATCACACCAGCGTCTGGTTTTGTTGGACCTATGGCCGCATTATTGATTGGTCTTACCGCTGGTGGTGTATGTTTCTGGGCAACAACTACCATCAAACAGAAACTTAGAATCGATGATTCCCTGGATGTTTTCCCGGTGCATGGTGTAGGTGGCATATTAGGTACTTTATTTGCTGGATTTTTCGTCGCCACACAATATGGCGGGGCTGGATTAGCAGAAGGTATGAGTACGACTTCCCAGATGCTTGTGCAGACAACTGGCATTCTTTCAGTCGCAATCTGGACCGGTATTATTACGTATGCCATTCTTAAGCTTGTCGGCCTGTTTGTCAGGTTACGGGTGGATGATGATGAAGAAACACAAGGACTGGATATTGCTTTACACGAAGAGCAGGGATACAACCTGTAAATTATTTATCATTTATTCTGAGATAAAATGGCTTCAATAGTTTGAAGCCATTTTATTTGACTACAGCTGTTTTGGTAGTCTGGCCTTTGTGGAAGACCTGATAAATACAACCAGTCTTTGTACTTTCAGGATAAAAAATGCCTGAATTTTTGATCTGATAATTGAAGTCAGAATACACGTTTAATTAATCCAGTAGTTAACTTCCTGTAACTTTAAAAACTCTTCAGCCTGTTCTCCCTGTAGCATTGCAAGAGTCGATAACATACCAGCTTCGATGCAGGTTGGAGCCGTAATGCTCACCGTATGGGGTGACCCTTTCACCGGCCAGCCTGTTTTGGGATTTAAAACATGACTGTATCTTATGCCATCTTTCAACAGGTAACGATGTGCATCACCACTGGTTGCGATTGCTCCTTTTCGTAACTGAAATAGCGCTACACTATGTTCCTTTCCGGTAATTAATCGCCCCACTGACCAGAAGCCATTATTCTTTCTTGGGCTGGTTGTTGCCAGATCCCCACCAAAATTAACTAATACGCTTTGACGGGTGATTTCACGAACTATCTGTATGCAACGATCAACAGCATATTCCTTTCCGACACCACCCAGATCAATTTGCATTTTGGGCAACAGGGTGATGTTATTATTTATCCACTTTACTTTGTGCCAACCGACAGTAGAAAGAAGTATTGCTATGTCTTCAGGCTCTGGCACATTATCGCTAGCATCAAAATTCCAGGCCTTTCTTAACACCCCGGAAGTAATGTCAAAAAGCCCATCACTGAGCTGAAAAAGGTTAGCTGAAAAATCAATTAGCCTGGCTGTTTCATCATCAACTTTAACCGTGTCTCCTCCGGCATTGTTGATTTTAAAAATAATATTGTTGTCATTATAACGACTGAATTTATGTTCTATGCGGTGTGCTTCCGCGGAGACAGCGTGCAGAATATTTTTAGCCAGCGCTTCATCATCAACTTCCATTAATACTTCACAGGGACTTGCCATCGCAGCAAAGCTACCGCGCCAGAAATCATGTTCCTGAATGAGTTTTAAATCTGTCATTTTAACATTTCATAAAAAAAGGGTCTCAAAATTGAGACCCTGATATAGGCTATATTTGCTTTATTAAATCATTACCATACAAAGGAATAATTTACCTGCAATACAACGGCATCTAGATCCGGTGTTGCTTCTGCAGCAGGCACGTTACTGTCATCGGTAACGGTTTGTCGAATCATTTCAGCGCGCATAGACAGTTCACTGTTCTCCCCCATTGGAATTCCATACTTCAATCCCAGGGTCAGTGTTTCTGATTCAGCCAGACGGTAATCATTACTGGCATAATCCAGCAGGACATTACCTGCAGTATCCACATCAGTCCCTAGTAACAGGTTATGAGTATGGAATTCTGCTGCAGATTGCATGTAGTAGCGTATATGCGGTTGTAAATAGCTTTCTGCCAACTGGTAGCGGTATTTTAGGTCCAGGGTATGCGAAGTTATATCCCAGTCATCCCAGTAATAGCGATACGAAAAGTTAATAACATCTTCTTCAAAATGATGTACGGTTTTAAAATACAGGCTGTTACGTTGACGGGAATCGGGTCGTTTTTCATAGACATAAGGCAGGTTACCGGTTGTACCAGTATTGAAAATACCTGTTGAAGCCAGATCTCCATTAGTATCCACCACACTAAGGATTTTATAGGGGTCATTCTGGTAACCATCGGTTAATCCGAGAGAAAAGTTTATCTGTATGATCGTTTTTCTATCGACCACCTGAGTTATTCCAACCAGAAAATCAGTGATAACTTTCGTATCGCTATCTCCGTCACGGTTCAGAGGGGAATCTTGAGTAACCATCGGCATCAACTCAGCCGGAAGGCCGCCGACTGGTTTTATAAGGTCATTATTTAGCGCCAGACCAGCGGTCAGTGTCGTATTCCGGTTATTAAAATCACGCGCATAAGTGCCACTGATACCGAGTGAAGTATAATCATATTCTGTCGATAAATTGGCCCCCAGCGTTAACTTTGAGAGTCGATCAAGTTCCATTGTCCAGTCTGCACCGATAGCGACACGGGTATCATGAAAAGTATCATCCTGTGGTGTATCACCTGCTTTGGTGGTGTAACTACCATTCCCTGAAGGTGTGGTAAAGGTTTGGGCTTGTGAAGTTGCATATGCGCCATTAGGTGTTGCACCGGTCAATGCGTCGATGACTAATCTGAGGTCGATACGATCACCATACTGCAGATCACGACCGGCATAAATAGCGGGTTCAAAAGCTGAGACCCGACCATCTCCTTCACTGTACAGTAGTACAGCTGAATCGACATCCCATTCGCTACCCTGGGCCTGAGAAGATGGGCTGCTAACCTGCAACAAAACACCGGCAGCCAGACTCATCTGACCTTTAATTTTCTTTAATTGCATCCGCAACCGCCTCCACCAACACCCTGGCCACCAGAGGTTGCTTCTTTACTAAAATAAATATGTTCATCAAAAAAATTATCGAGGTAATCCGGGTTTAATTTCATCGATTTTTTCGCTAACAGGTCTCGCTCCCAGGGTTGAACACCCATGCTGGAGCAACCTGACCCGGTGATAACTATCACCAGTACTATAAAACTGAGTTTTCTCATTATTTACACCAAATCTATTGCTTCAGTAATTGTTGAATTGCCTGTTCCATTTTGAGTTTATCCTTTTCCCGAAAGCCAATGTGCGTAGCATACAGTTTGCCATCGCGTCCAATCAGGTAACTGCTTGGCATACCGCGTAATTTATAGGCGTTAGCGGAATCACCTAGAGGGTCAAAAGCGACAGTAAAGTGTGCTTCTACCTTTTGTAAAAATTCATCGGCAAGTTTCCTGTCTTTATCAAGATTAACCGCGACGACTTCCAGACCCTGTTCCTTATAATTTGACATCATTTCATTCATCCATGGAAATGATTTTCTGCAGGGAGCACACCATGATGCCCAGAAATCGAGGTAGACGACTTTACCATGTAGTTTAGCCAGGTCTAATTCTCCATTAACAGATGGAAGCTTAATGGCGGGAGCCTCTGTTACGGCTGCACTAGCCATGTTATTGAATAAAAAGACAGACAATAAACAGAAAAGCTGTAACAATTTCATAGGGGATTTACTCTTTGTAAAATATTTAATGCAGTGTAAATAGTGAGTCTTAAATTAACCTTAACAGTTCTGATAATTGTAGGTGATAAGTAAATTGAATGTCGAGCAGAGATTGATAAGAAATATTTTTCAAGAGCATTTGTTAATGTTTTTGAAAAATATTTCTGCTGCCGTTAAACAACGTTATAATAAGTTTTCGCTAAATTGACTATACAGGTTATATATCCTCAATGATTCGAATTGGTCATGGATTTGATGTGCATGCTTTTTGCACGGGTGATGTGATTGTACTGGGCGGTGTCGAGATCCCCTTTAATAAATCCTTTAAAGCACATTCGGATGGCGATGTTTTGATCCATGCACTATGCGATGCATTACTGGGTGCCGCTGGACTGGGAGATATAGGGTTTCACTTTCCCGATACCGATGCCCAGTATAAAAATAAAAATAGTCGGTTTTTTTTACATAAAGTTTATGAAATGATCAAACAGCAGGGATTCAGGCTGAATAATGCCGATATGACAATCATTGCCCAGGCTCCCAAAATGGCACCCCATTTAAACTTGATGA
This sequence comes from uncultured Gammaproteobacteria bacterium, assembly GCA_937894085.1. Taxonomy (GTDB): domain Bacteria; phylum Pseudomonadota; class Gammaproteobacteria; genus JACNJF01. The sequence continues at coordinate 10,930 of CALCSG010000366.1, forward strand.
AGCAGACTTTAGCCGCTGAGATGAGCTGTAATTTGTCTCAGCTGAATATTAAGGCTACCACTACCGAACATCTGGGTTATTGCGGTCGACAGGAAGGAATAGCGGTGCATGCAGTCGTTTTACTGGAGAAAGATTCGTGAGCCTCGGACCGGTTATGCTGGATGTTGAAGGCCTGGTTTTAACGGATGCTGATCGTAAACGCTTATTACATCCTCAAACCGGTGGTGTCATTTTATTTGCACGTAATTATAAGTCTCCACAGCAACTTAAAGCACTGGTTGAGGAGATTCATTCGATAAGAAACCCACGTCTGATTGTAGCTGCCGATCAGGAAGGAGGGCGGGTGCAAAGATTTCGTGATGGTTTTCAGCGACTTCCTGCTATGGGTTTACTGGGCGATCTGTATGATAAAGATCGACAAAAATCGATTGATCTTACTCAACAGGTTGGCTGGATAGCCGCATCAGAATTATTGTTTTATGGTATCGATTTAAGCTTTTCACCAGTACTGGATCTGGGACATAAAATTAGCACTGTCATCGGTGACCGGGCATTTCATACAGATCCAGAAGCAATTGTCCACCTGGCTAACGCTTTCATTAGAGGTATGCAGCAGGCTGGCATGGAAGCTGTTGGCAAACACTTTCCCGGACATGGTTCGGTAGAAGGGGATTCTCATCATGTCATGCCTTTCGACAGGCGCACCTTAGGTACCATTGAGTCGCATGATTTACAAACTTTCAGACGCGTGATTAAAACACATTTAACCGGAATTATGATGGCCCATGTTATCTATGAAAAGGTAGATGAATTTCCGGCCGGTTATTCGCCTTTCTGGATTCAGCAGGTTTTAAGGGAGCAATTAAAGTTTGACGGTATTGTATTCAGTGATGACCTCAGTATGAGTGGAGCAGCGTCAGTTGGCGGTTATGCTGAACGGGCAAAAGTATCCCTACAGGCGGGTTGTGATATGTTATTGGTGTGTAATAATCCTCAGGGTGCAGATGAGGTACTGGATTATTTAAGCAATTATAATAACCCTGTCTCACAGCTAAGACTGGTACGTTTACATGGTCGCCCGGATAAACAGCATCAAAAATTATTTAGTTCAAAACAATGGTTACAAAGTGTGCAGGATTTACACGATTTTATGGATGAATCTGAATTGACCCTGAGTGACGATTTGTTTGATTCTTCAAATATCTAATACAATATGACCAGTTTTTTTAAATTAGCCCTGTTTATCGAATAAAACAAAGCGAAAATAGCATTTCCGCACTGTAAGGTATTGTTAGACAACAATCAGTTAAGAATTAATTATTAATTTATGAGTTCACTTATGCAAATTGAACAAGCTCTGGATGTCCATAACGAGTCAAAAATTCTGTTCGATGCCAAACAGGTTGAACAGGCGATTTCAGATATAGCCGACAAAGTTGCGGTGGAAATTCAGGATCAGTTTCCTGTTGTATTATGTGTCATGAATGGAGGTCTGTTCATGACCGGGCAGTTGATGAGGTTCTGGGATTTCCCACTAACTATCGATTATGTACACGCGACGCGCCACAGGCTGGCAACGCTAGGACGTGATGTGCTATGGAAAGCCTATCCACAGAATAATTTGAAAGGCAGGCATATTGTCATCGTGGATGATATTTTTGATCAGGGTTATACGCTGGAAGAAGTGAAATCTTACTGTATGAAACAGGGTGCTAAAAAATGTACCAGTGTGTTTCTTATCCGTAAAACTCATCAACGAAAAAAAGCAGATATACTGGCAGATTTTGTTGCACTGGAATGTGATGATGTGTATGTGTATGGCTCGGGTATGGACTTACATAGCCATTTCAGAAACCTGTCGGGAGTACATGCAATTCCGGCTGAGAAATCAGGACGTTAATCATGACTGCAGAAATAGCTGTAATTGGCGGTACAGGTTTATACGCCATGATGGACGATTTTGAAATGACTCATCAGGAAATAATCAACACACCTTACGGAGAAGCTTCAAGTCCGCTGGTGTTTGGTGAGCTTCATGGTAAACAGGTTGTATTTCTGGCCAGGCATGGTTTTACGCATCGCTTACCGCCTCATCGAATTAACTATCGTGCGAATATCTGGATGCTAAAAAAGGCAGGTGTGAAAAAAATATTAGCGGTCAATGCTGTAGGCTCAATCAATGATAAATTCCCCCCCGAGAACATAGTGATCCCTGACCAGATCATCGATTACAGCTGGGGCAGGGAACACACTTTTTATGCAGAAGAATTAACCAGGGTTGTGCATATAGACTTTACTTTCCCGTACAGTATATCTTTACGCCAGACAATCATTCGAGCAGCCAAAAACAAACAGATGAACCTGGAAGAAAATGCAGTATACGGTTGTACTCAGGGACCAAGACTAGAGTCGGCCGCTGAAGTGAAACGGCTTTCCCGTGATGGCTGTGACCTGATTGGTATGACCGGTATGCCTGAAGCGTCTCTTGCGCGAGAACTTTCAGTTGATTACGCCTCTATTTCAGTCGTCGCAAACTGGGCCGCAGGCATAAATGGCAACGAAATCAGTATGGAACAGATAGATTATCACTTGCAGAAAGGCATGGAAAAAGTAAAACAGCTTATTACTGAAACGGTCAGAATAAGTTAACTTCTATTTAATTATTTATTTTTAAAACTTATGAT
>CALCSG010000367.1 GCA_937894085.1 uncultured Gammaproteobacteria bacterium
GTTATGGTAGAAATTTGGAATATGCTGAAAAAATGGGGTTCCCGTTCCGGCACTATTTAGCATGCATTTAAATACGTCCAGTATGGCAGTTTTTGTTCCGCCTAAAACAACAACCTGTTTTCTCTTCGTACTCTTCGTGGTGATACTGGTTTTAAAAAGTTAAATCTCCCATCAAAAATTCTAACAGGGCTTTTTGTGCGTGCAGTCTGTTTTCAGCTTCCTGCCAGACGACACTTTGCTTACCATCTATGACCTCGGCTGCAACTTCTTCTCCGCGATGTGCGGGCAGGCAGTGCATAAAAAGAGCGTCTTTATCTGCCCCGGCCATTAACTGCTGATTTACCTGGAAACTGGAGAAAGCATTTACTCTTTCTGTCTGCTCTTCTTCCTGTCCCATGCTGGCCCACACATCAGTAACGATTAGGTCCGAATTTTTAGAGGCTTCCATGGTATCGGTAAACGTTGTTACTCTTTCTTTAGCGTTTGCCACTATGTCGGCGTCGGGTTGATAGTTTTCGGGGCAGGCAATATTTAAATTAAATTCAAAGCGTTTAGCCGCATTGATATAAGAGTGGCACATATTATTTCCATCGCCTACCCAGGTTACCGTGGCTCCCTTAATATCGCCCCGAAGTTCAAACCAGGTTTGCATATCAGCCAGTAACTGGCAGGGATGCAGTTTGTCCGTTAATCCATTGATCACAGGAGCACTTGAAGCTGCAGCTAACTGTTCGAGACGATCGTGGCCGAAAGTTCTTATCATGATCCCATCGACCATGCTGGAAATAACCTTCGCACTATCTTCAATGGGTTCTCCTCTCCCTAGTTGACTGTCTCTGGGAGATAAAAACATGGCATGGCCACCAAGCTGACTCATTCCTGTTTCGAAGGAGACACGGGTACGGGTAGACGACTTTTCGAATATCATCGCCAGTACCTTACCGGTTAGTGGTGTGTGTGCAACGCCGGATTTTAAACGCGTTTTCACATCGATGGCATGATGTATCAAAGCTCTTAATTCGTCGCTTGAAAAATCAAGCAGGCTAAGAAAATGTCTTGTAGGCATATTATTTCTGAATAAATTGGTTAATGGATTTAACTAACCGATCGGCAATCTCGATAGTTTGTTGTTCGTTAATAATTAATGGGGGTAAAAGGCGTATGACATTATCAGCAGTCACATTGATTAGAAGGCCATTGTGTAGTGCAATTGTGACTAATTCATGACAATTATGCTGAAGTGTTATGCCAATTAGTAATCCAAGATTGCGGATTTCAACCACTTCTTTATTGCCTTCCAACTTTTGCTTCAATAAGGTTGTCAGTTGCTGTCCCCGAGCCTGCGCATTGTCCGCAAGGTGCTCATTTTTCATGATATTGCAAACAGTAAAAGCTACATGGCTGGCAAAAGGATTACCGCCAAAAGTTGAGCCGTGATTTCCGGGTTGAAAAACATTTTTAGCTTTACCGCTCACCAGGCAGGCACCTATCGGGATTCCATTACCAAGTGCTTTGGCAAGGGTTAACACATCGGGTTTGATTGGTTCGTATTGAAAGGCAAACATTTTTCCGCTTCTTGCCATGCCGGTCTGAATCTCGTCCAGCATCATTAACCAGTTATTTTCATCGCAAATTTTTCGAATGGCGCTGAGGTATCCAGTATCAGGAATTTTGATGCCACCTTCACCCTGAACAGGTTCGACAAGAATTGCGACCACATTTTTATTGTTTTTTGCTATAGCCTTGAGTGCATCAATATCATTATAAGGTGCACGCGCAAAGCCTGAAACCAGAGGCTCAAAACCAGCCTGTACTTTTCTATTGCCAGTGGCAGAAAGTGTGGCCATGGTACGCCCATGAAAGCTGCCTTGCATGACGACAATTTCAGGTTTATCGATATTGTTCTGGTGTCCGTACAGGCGCGCAATCTTAATCGCAGCTTCGTTAGCTTCAGCACCTGAATTACCGAAAAAAGCCTGATCCATGGTGGATAGTTCACAAAGTATATCGGCTAGTTTACTTTGATTATCGATATGGTAAAGGTTGGAAGTGTGCAGCAGGCGACCAGCCTGTTCGTTGATGGCTCGCGTGACGTCTGGATGATTATGTCCCAGGCTGGTGACTGATATACCGCATAATGCATCCAGGTATTTTTTATCATCATTATCCCAAACGTATATGCCGTCACCCCGTTTAAAGCTAACAGGTAATGGTTTATAAGTCGGTATCAAATGGTTATCCATGATTTTTCCCGCGAAAAAACGGGTTAAGATACTGGATATTATATTTATTTCAAGATTTTTTTGCGGGCAATAAAAAACCCCGCCGTAGCGGGGCTCCCTTATTTTAGGCTAAATTGTTCAGCCGGTCAGCAGTTTTTGACCTTAAAAAGGCAGACCGTGACCCTGCGAAATCATTCCAAGTAGCATTGGAATTGAAAGCAGAGTGTTGGTACGTGAAGCCATCAATGCGACAACTTTAGCTTTGGCAATAACTTCTGCACTGTGCTCTTTGCCGTCAAGACCCAGGATTTTCTTCTGGTTAGGCCAGATTAAGCCCCATACATTTAATAACATGATAGTTCCCAGCCATGCACCCATGCCGATAAAGGCATACCCATCAGCAAAGGTAAATGCCGCGACAAAGCCAGAGCCAGGCGCAGCATGCATAGCTTCCAGAGCCATAGCACCTGTCAACCAGGTTGCTAATGCGGCCCAGCGGAACCATAACAGCGCATTTGGAGCAATATATTTATTGATAGCAACTGGACCAGGACCACCACTGTCTTTTTCAGCTAACGCTTTTCCAACGCCAGGTACTTGAATGAAGTTGAAGTAATAAAGCAGGCCGATCCAGGTAATACCCACGATGACATGGATCCAGACCCAGAATGCCCACGGGTTAACTTTACCGGCTGTGCCGAGTGCAAACATAATAATTACGGCCAGTACAAAACCTGCAATAATGGTACCCGTAATAGATTTTAATGGATTCATTTTAATCTCCCCGAAGAATGAATTGGTGTGCAATTTTAAACGTCGGCGAGTATAAGTATATTCTAATGAATAAGCAATCAATCTCTGTTAAAGTGTTGAATTTTAAGCTAATACATTAAAATTGGTGAGGTTTTATGTGCGGCATATTTGGTGGTCTGAGTCTTTCAGGTAGAGTAATAGATAAAACTGTCGTTGAACAAATGTCCGAGCAGGTGGCAAGACGCGGACCAGATGACAGAGGAGAGTTTTTTGACGGATCTGTGATGTTAGGGCATCGCCGGCTGGCCATTATTGATCTGTCAGCAAATGGCCATCAGCCGATGACCGATGTGGGTCAAAATTTGACCATCGTATTTAATGGTACGATTTACAATTATCCGGAATTACGTGATCAATTGATTGCAGCAGGTTATGCATTTCAATCGCATAGTGATACCGAAGTTATTCTTAATGCCTTTGCCCACTGGGGAGAAGCCTGTGTAGAAAAGTTGCACGGAATGTTTGCATTTGCTATCTGGAATAAACAATCACAGCAGTTATTTCTTGCACGAGACCGGATGGGGATCAAACCGCTTTATTATTTAAAAACGGATAGTTTCTTCTTTTTTGCATCAAATCCCCAGGCTCTTTTAAAGACAGGTGTTTGTGATACCTCTATTGATCCTGTTTCTTTACATCATCTGTTTACTTTACATGCTGTTGTGCCTGCCCCGGGTACGCTCTTTAAAGGTGTTAAAAAGTGTCCGCCAGCTCATACCATGAAACTGGATAAAAGAGGGCAGTTAACGGTATCAAGATACTGGCAGTTAATTGCTAAACGTCCTGAGATTCCGCGTACCGATGCTGAGTGGCGTGAATCAATTCATCAGACATTATTGCAGGCGGTTAAAAAACGACTGACCATCGCGGATGTACCTGTCGGTGTTTTACTGTCTGGTGGACTGGATTCGAGTTTATTGGTGGCTTTACTGGCTGAAGCCGGGGTTAAAAATATAAAAACTTTCAGTATTGGATTTGAAGATCAACCGGAAGAAAAAGGTAATGAGTTTGAATATTCCGATCCGGTTGCTGAAATGTATCAAACCGATCACCATAAGTTCTTGATTCCTAATGCAGAAGTGTTGCAGAGATTACCTGAAGCAGTGGCAAGCATGGCTGAGCCGATGTTTGGTCAGGATGCGGTGGCTTTTTATCTGCTGTCAGAACGTGTCTCAAAATCCGTAAAAGTGGTACAGAGCGGGCAGGGAGCAGATGAAGTTTTTGCCGGTTATTTCTGGTACGCAAAAATGTTAGCGACTGCAGGGAAGCCTCTGCACCGTTTCTCATCCTGGTATTTTGATCGTGATCATGATGAATATCTGCAAACCGTAAATCCGGCCTATCATGTAGATGATGTGACTTCAGTGCTGGTGAGTGAAGCTTTAAATACAGAGTTTAGTGACACCTTTATGGATGCGGTTTTACGATTTGATACGACGACTTTAGTGGTTGATGACCCGGTCAAACGGGTTGATAACATGACGATGGCCTGGGGGCTGGAGGCAAGGGTACCGTTTCTGGATCATCAACTGGTGGAGCTGGCGGCACAATGCCCGCCAGAATTAAAACTGTTGCATCAGGGCAAAGGTATTCTGAAAGAGATATCTCGTGGCATTTTACCCGATGCTGTTATCGATCGCCCGAAAGGTTATTTTCCGATGCCGGCCCTTAAATATGTTCGTGGAGATTTTTATGAATTTATGGCCGATGTATTGAATTCTCAGCAGAGCCGGGAGCGCGGAATATTTTCTCGCCCATATATCGATAAGTTGCTAGCTGAGCCAGAATCCCATTTTACGCGTTTAAATGGAAGTAAGTTATGGCATAGCGCCTTGCTGGAGTTCTGGTTACAGACTCATCTGGACAATTAAGTCGTAAGTCGTAAGTCGTAAGTCGTAAGTCGTAAGTCGTAAGTCGTAAGTC
>CALCSG010000368.1 GCA_937894085.1 uncultured Gammaproteobacteria bacterium
CAATATTAATGAAAAAACAATAACCGGTTATGCACTTATGACTTGAATTCAGGTAGTTTTATTAAACAGACTTTATGGATAAGTTGAAAATATATAACATCAACACTCAGGAAGCCAAATAAAATGAATTAATACCGATGAGCCAGGCGCTGATATTATTCAGCAACACGGGAGTTTTATCTACTCTTTCTATTCCACAATAAAATCTGTGGTAACTGATCTCCCTGCTTATACCTGTCGAATTCATCTGGATGCAGTTCAATAATAAATTTTGATGGCTTTGATGCTGCAGAAACCGGACAGTTGCTAGAACGACAGGGCTGCAATATTTTTTTATCGATAATACGTGCCTGTTCGTCCAGCCATATCACCGTTAATGGAATCAATGTATTTTTCATCCAGATTCTATAATCACCGGGTTGGTTATAAACAAACAACATACCCGCACTTTGATCCAGTGTTTTTCTATACATTAAACCCTGTGTTTTACGCCTGTTAGTATCGGCAATTTCAAGCTGATATAATTTATCGTTTAACTCGATGGCCCTGATCTCAAACAGTTGAGCAGCCAGACTATTAAATGTCACGAAAAATAATAGCAATATGAAACTTAATTTTGATAAGCTGTATTTCATCATAAACATAACCCCCAGTATTTTATTGAAAACATTATAAACCCATGAAAATAATATACAGATGCACTCTGGGCGGATTAATCGGCCTTTCATGGTTTCAACCCATTCTAGCCGCACGCGAAGTAAGCGTTGTAGCATTATCAGAAATCGCATTTGCCAGAACACTGACATACCCTGCTTCGGTAATCAACTTACAACAGGCAGATATTGCAGCAGAAACCAGTGGTCAAATCATCCAGTTCACGGCTCTTGTTGGTGACCAGGTCAATAAGGGACAGGTCATCATTAAACTGGATTGCCAATCAGCTATCATCAATAAAACTAGAATTGAAGCCGGGATAAAGCAATTAAATGCTAAAAAGCAGCTTACCGTACAACAACTCGAACGCGCCACACGCCTGAGTAAAACAAGCAGTATTTCTCGCGAAGAACTGGATCAGCGTGAAACCCAGCTACAGGCTGATAACGCCAGTATTGAAGAACAACAGGCTTTACTGCAAGCTGCCAGACAGACAGTAGATCATTGCGAGATCAAAGCTCCATTCGACGGTATGATCATTGAAAAAATATCCAGTGTTGGATCTTATGCCACTCCCGGAACACCCCAGTTTAAACTGCTGAAGCTGGATGCTGTTGAGGTTCGCATGGAAATACCACCCGACAACATCAATCAACTGAAACAGGCCAAATCTATTGTGTTTGTAAATGCCGGTGCTACTTACCCGCTTAAGATTCGCAAAGTTTTACCCCAGATTGACAGTGCAAGTCACCAACAGCCTGTGCTGCTGGAAATCACTTCGCCAATATTACCTGCCGGCGGCAGTTTTGGCCTGCTAAAATATGATACTGAAAAACATTTCATCACATCCAGTTACGTACAAAAAAGAGCAGGACAATTTGGAGTATTCATCGCCCGCCATGATCAGGCAAAGTTTGAAATTTTAGAGCATGCAGAGGAAGGTCAATCGGTGGCCATCAATTTGCCGTCAGACACGTTAATTATCAGCAATCATCTGCAACTATTGACTGATAATGAACAGATAACAATCAGTCACTGAGCCCAAACCTGATACTTCGATGCTTTTAAAATTTTTAAAAAATGATGTGCTGGCGAACCTGACATTTGCCCTGGTCCTTGCCATCGGCATCATTTCCTACCTGTCTTTACCCCGTCAGCAGGATCCAGATATTAATTTCAACTGGATTGTTGTATCAACCCTGTTACCAGGAGCCTCGGCTCAGGATGTTGAGAAGCAAATTACCGACCCGCTGGAAGATGCTCTCAAAACTTTAGCCGATATTAAATTCATTTCCAGTAATAGCAGAGAATCAGTCAGTAGCCTGTTAATCCGTTTCAATCAAATTGATCAACGCACCTACGATAAACACCTGTCCGACTTACGCCGTGAAATTCAAAATATAGAAGGCGATTTTCCTGAAGCAGCAACAACTCCTAAAGTGCTTGAGATTGTTTCTGCAAATGCCTTCCCAGCAGCAACTGTTTTAATTAAAGGTAAAGCTTACGATGAAAACCTGAGAGTTCAGGCGAACCACGTAATCGATGATTTAAAACGCATGCAGGGGGTCGATAGAGTCGATAATTATGGACTTAACGATCCCGAGTTACAGGTTTATTACCAGCCTGAAAAACTCATTGCTAATGGCTTAAACCCAACCGACCTGGCAGACTCTATTAAATTATTATTTAACGATTTATCGGCAGGTAGCTTAACGGCAGGAAACCAAAAATGGCTGGTCCGCCTGAATGGCAAAGATGAAGACCCTGCTTACCTTTCCTCTCTACCCATTTTAGCCAAATCGGGGTACATCCCTTTATCTAACCTCGCACGCATTGAAAAAAGCCAGCAGGAAGCCAGTCGCATGGTCAGTAGCAATGGAACGCCGACTATCCTTGCCGCGGTTCTAAAACAGTCAGGCTCTAACACTCTGCAACTTATCGAAACAGTTCAGGATTACATAAAGCAACGCAACACACTCATCGATTCGACCGGTGTCGAACTGGTGCTGGTCGATGATCAGTCCGAGATAACCCGCAATGCACTCAATATTATGCAAACCAACGCGGTTTACGGATTATCTTTCGTTTTACTCATCACCTTTATCTTTCTGGGTTTGCGTATTGCCGTTATTACCACAATCGGCATTCCCTTCATTCTGGCAGGTTCATTCTGGATATTAAGTGGCCTTGATCAGACACTCAATGTGTCAGTACTGCTGGCAGTGGTGATCGCGCTGGGTATGCTGGTGGATGATGCCGTGGTGGTTGCCGAAGCTATTTATCACCGTATTGCTCTCGGTGAAAATCGTGATCAGGCCGTCATAAATGCATTGAAAGAGGTTTTTGCCCCGGTCACAACCGCCGTTTTAACGACCATGGCTGCTTTTTTACCGCTGGTTCTGTTACCCGGTATTCTTGGTGAATTCATGCGAGTTATACCGTTGGTGGTTACTGTGGCCTTAATGATCAGTCTGATGGAGGCTTACTGGATGTTACCGGCACATGTGTTAGTGATGAATTTTGATATTCATCAAAAACCATCTAAAACGCAGCAATGGCGAACACGAATGACACGTACTCTACGTATTTTCTATACTCGCCTGTTAATCAAAACATTGCGCATCCCGAAATTAGCTATTTTTACCAGTGTCCTGTTATTTATACTGGCCGTTGTCATCATGGCAAGCCCGCTGATTAAAAAAGATTTTTTTGCCAGCGATACCCTGCGCCTGTTTTATATCAATGTTGAAATGCCCACTACATCGATACTTCAAAATACGCATAAAAAAGTTGAAGAAATCGAACAGTTAACTCGACAATTACTTAAAACTAATGAGTACCGCGAAATGGTAAGTTATTCAGGTTTGTTATTCACTGAAACTGAACCGCGTTTTGGCAATCAATATGGACAGGTTCTGGTGGGTTTAAATCCGCGACTAACAGGAATGCGCAGCGTCGAACAGATTATGGAAGATATCCGGCAGAGCATTACAAATGTGGCTGGAGCCGAAGATATTTCATTTCTAAAATTGAGTGGCGGCCCACCAACTGCTAAATCTATCAGCGTCAAGGTTCGTGGTGATAGTTATGAAGAAATCAGCCTGGCAAGTGCCGAACTCAAAGCGGCTTTATCACGTAATGCATTAATCTCCGATATTACCGATGATGCTGCACGCGGATCTAACCAGGTGAGCTATCAGTTACGCCTGGAACAAATCCACAAACTTGGTATAAACCCGGCTTTATTGACACGTACCCTGTTAATTTCAGTCGATGGCGAGATCATTACCGATTTACAGGTCAATGGAGAAAAAACTAATGTCCGGTTATTAAGTGCCAGTGACAATTTAAAGCAAATTAATGATTTGTTACAGCTGACAGTCTTCACCCCATCTGGAAAGGCAGTGCCACTTAGCCAGCTGGTAACGGCTAAAACACAGACAAGTCTAGGCAATATCCGTCATTACAATTTTAAACGAACAATTACCGTCGAAGCTGACATCGATAAAACGCAGATCGATGAAGTCGCTGCGAATAACTTTGTGAAAGATGAATGGGAAAAAATAAAACATAAATATCCGAATGTAAATTTAGATTTTTCGGGCATTCTCGATGATATCAATGAAGCGTTAGACTCAATAGCAGTACTGTTCATCTTTGGAGTTGGTATTATGTATATGATTTTGGGAACCCAGTTTAAGAGTTATTTCCAACCATTGATGATCCTGTCCACCGTTTTCCTGGCATTTACCGGCGTTGTGATTGGCATACTTATTACTCAGCACGCATTAAGCCTGTTTGCATTGTATGGTATTGTTGCATTGGCCGGCATAGCCGTTAACTCGGCTATCGTACTAATCTCCACCGCCAATGCTAAATTATCCAGTGGTATGTCGTTATTACATTCCACCGTTTATGCTGCCAGAAGACGTTTTATACCTATTGTAATCACCACACTGACGACTATTGGAGGATTACTGTCCTTAGCTACCGGGTTGGGTGGAGAATCTTTAATATGGGGCCCTGTGGCCAATGCAATAGTATGGGGACTCGGCTTTTCTTCCACACTAACTCTTTTTATAATTCCCATACTGTACAGGCTTTTTATGTCACGCAGTCATTTGATTAAAGCCAGGGCTAGTCTATAAGACTACTCTGCACGACCGCCAAGGATGGTGGAAGTGCTTGAAATGCATGGAGCATTCTAAAATATCTATATGGGTTTCTTTCAGATACTTGTGTTTCCGTGCTTACGGTGAAAATACTGTTCGTTGCCATTTTCGCCAGGGACGGCGTATATGCAGAT
>CALCSG010000369.1 GCA_937894085.1 uncultured Gammaproteobacteria bacterium
ATTTCAGCTGGGGAGCCCTATTTTAAACGGGTTATAAGTTCTCGTTCAGGCACTAACTAATATCTAATAAACCTGAAAAGGTCAGTTTATTGCGGTATATGTTACTGAATTTTGTATTTATCCCTTCCCCCAATGTCCAGGAAAAATATCAGTAAAATAACCTTGCACAAATTAGATAATGCATTCTTGTGTCGTTATCGATTTATATGTAGTTGATTAATTTGTTTGAAATTAATTAGCGTAATTTTTACATGGTTATTTTTGTGTAAGTAGACATTGCTGTAAATGTGCTATATGTCGCAAATTAGATACGCGATTCGACGCATTGGAAGGTAGAATAATGAGTAAATGTAACCTTTATTGATCTGGATCAATTAGAATCAGTGGAAAGCAACAAGCAGATTTAAGCCAGTACTGTCACATAGTTTGGATTGGGTCTGCACTCTGTCTCGTGTAGAATGACCGTCTTTTTCATATTGTCCCGAGTAGCGAGTAAAGCGAAGTGAGTAAGAGTAGAACAGATTTATTCCAGCAAGCATTAAATAATCGTATTCTATTTCTGGATGGTGCGATGGGCACCATGATTCAGTCCTACGAGCTGGAAGAGGCTGATTATCGTGGTGAACGTTTCGCTGACTGGCCTTCATCGTTAAAAGGCAATAATGATCTGCTGTCTCTAACGCAGCCAAAAATCATACGTGATATCCATAAAGCGTACCTGGACGTCGGTGCGGATATCATTGAGACCAATACTTTTAATGCCAACCGTATCTCCATGGCTGATTATGCAATGGAGGATCTGTCTTATGAAATAAATAAAACATCAGCCGAAATAGCGCGTTCTGTGGTCGAAGAAGTGAGTGCCGCAACGCCCGACAAGTTGCGTTTTGTCGCCGGCGTATTAGGGCCGACTAACCGTACGGCTTCTTTATCTCCTGAAGTGAATGATCCTGGATTCAGAAATATCAGTTTCCAGAAACTGGTTGAAATTTACTCTGAAGCAACCAGAGGGCTGATGGATGGCGGAGCCGATCTGATATTAATTGAAACTATTTTCGATACGCTTAATGCGAAAGCGGCGGCTTTTGCAGTGCAGGCGGTTTTTGATGAACGGGGTGAAACTTTACCCATCATGATATCTGGCACCATTACCGATGCGTCAGGAAGAACACTGTCAGGGCAGACCACGGAAGCTTTCTGGAACAGTTTGAAACATGTAGAACCTGTTTCCATCGGCCTTAATTGCGCGCTCGGGCCAAAGGAATTACGTCAGTATGTAGAAACACTATCGACCATCTCTAATACGCATGTATCTGCTCATCCTAATGCCGGATTACCGAATGAATTCGGCGAATACGACGAAACGCCGGAAGATGTTGCGAATGAAATTGAAGAATGGGCTAAAAGTGGCTTTTTGAATATTGTCGGTGGTTGCTGTGGCACAACGCCTGCTCACATTAAAGCTATCGTCGATGCGGTTAGCAAATATCCACCGCGAAAAATTCCAGAGCTACCCGTTCAGTGTCAGCTAGCAGGGCTTGAACCTTTTAATATTTCAACCGACAGCCTGTTTGTGAATGTCGGTGAGCGAACCAATGTGACAGGTTCGGCCATGTTCAAACGGCTGATCATGGAAGGTGATTTTGAAACTGCACTGGATGTCGCCAGGCAGCAGGTTGAAAACGGTGCGCAGATTATCGATATCAACATGGATGAAGGATTACTGGAATCGCAGCAGGCGATGGTGCGCTTTCTGCACCTGATTGCGAGTGAACCGGATATTGCGCGGGTGCCAATCATGATCGATTCCTCAAAATGGGAAATCATCGAAGCCGGGCTGCAATGTATCCAGGGCAAGGGCGTGGTGAATTCGATCAGCCTGAAAGAAGGTGAACAGGCATTTATCGAGCACGCTAAAAAAGTCCGGCGTTATGGTGCGGCTGCTATCGTAATGGCTTTCGACGAAAAAGGGCAGGCCGATACGGCTGCTCGAAAACAGCAAATCTGTAAACGGGCATACGATATTTTGACTCAACAGGTCGGTTTTCCGCCTGAAGATATTATCTTTGACCCCAATATTTTTGCGATTGCTACCGGTATTGAAGAACACAATAATTACGCAGCTGATTTTATCGAGGCGATTAAATACATTAAGGCAGAATTACCACATGCGTTAATCAGTGGTGGTGTTTCCAATGTATCCTTTTCGTTCCGCGGTAATAACCCGGTGCGAGAAGCGATTCATGCGGTTTTTCTGTACCACGCAGTAAAAGCCGGTATGGACATGGGCATAGTAAATGCGGGGCAACTTGCTATTTATTCTGATATTCCCGAAGAACTGAAGGAGATAGTCGAGGATGTCGTGCTGAATAGAAATGATGGCGCAACTGAAGCCCTGCTCGATGTTGCTGATAAATATCGCGGTGATGGCAAGACGATAGTCAGTAAGGAAGATCAGGAGTGGCGTAGTAATACTGTGAATAAACGCCTCGAACATGCGCTGGTTAAGGGCATCACTGAATTTATAGAGCAGGATACAGAAGAGGCCCGTTTAAATTACCCTGCTTCACTGGAAGTTATTGAAGGCCCGCTAATGGACGGCATGAATGTGGTTGGTGACCTGTTTGGTGAAGGCAAAATGTTCCTGCCGCAGGTGGTTAAATCGGCACGAGTGATGAAACAGGCTGTTGCTTATCTGATGCCTTTTCTTGAAGCTGAAAAAAGCGGTGAGATGAAAACCAACGGCAAAATTTTAATGGCAACGGTAAAAGGCGATGTGCACGATATTGGAAAAAATATCGTCGGTGTCGTATTGCAATGTAATAACTATGAAATCGTCGATCTCGGCGTTATGGTTGCTGCAGAAACCATTCTTAAAACGGCACGTGCAGAAAATATCGACATTATCGGACTGTCGGGATTGATTACACCGTCACTGGATGAAATGGTGCATGTGGCCAAAGAAATGCAACGCCAGAATTTTAACATCCCGTTAATGATCGGTGGTGCCACCACTTCACGGGTGCATACAGCGGTAAAGATCGAACCGAATTATGCAAATGAAACGGTAGTGTATGTAAAAGATGCGTCGCGCGCCGTGGGTGTCGCCAGCGCTTTATTGAGTGAGACACAGGGTAAAAAGTTTCGTCAGGACGTGACTGAAGAATATATCAATGTGCGCAAGCAGCATGCCGGTAAACAGTCGCGCAAAAAGTTTGTGACTCTGCAGCAGGCCCGCGAAAATAGAACACCTGTGGACTGGTCAGCTTATCAACCACCGAAACCGAATAATCCGGGGCTGACTGTGATCGATGATATCGATTTAAACGAGCTGGTTACCTGCATTGACTGGACACCATTTTTTCAGGCCTGGGAACTGGCCGGTCGCTACCCCAGAATATTGACTGATGAAGTGGTTGGTGAGGAAGCGACTAAATTATTTGCAGATGCACAACAGCTGCTATCAGAAATTGTAGATGGAAAACTGTTACAGGCTAAAGCCGTGTATGGTTTTTACCCTGCCAGAAGTCGCGATGAAGATATTGTGCTTTACACTGATGATTCGTATTCCGAACAACGCATGGTATTGCATCACCTGCGCCAGCAGAATGAAAAGCCGCCGGGTAAACCGAACCAGTGTCTGTCCGATTATATCGCACCCGAGTCCACTGGACTGAATGACTACCTGGGTGCGTTTGCGGTCACAGCAGGCATCGGGCTGGAAAAAATCGTTGAAAAATACGAATCCGCACTCGATGACTATTCCGCCATAATGGCCAAAGCCCTGGCAGATCGTCTAGCTGAAGCGGCGGCTGAATGGCTGCATGCAAAGATTCGGAAAGATGACTGGGGGTATGCCGCGCAGGAGGATATGGATAATGAAGCTCTTATTAAAGAAAGTTACCGTGGCATTCGACCTGCACCAGGATATCCTGCCTGCCCTGATCACACCGAAAAAGCCCTGTTATGGCAATTGATAGAACCGGAGAAACACATCGGTATCAGCATTACAGAATCTTTCGCCATGCTGCCGATGGCATCTGTGTCCGGGTTTTATTACTCACATCCGGAGGCTCGTTATTTTGGTGTTGGTAAGATCGAGCTGGATCAGGTGCAGAGTTATGCACAACGGCTGGATCAATCGCAAACTTATGTTGAGCGCTGGTTGGCTCCCGTGCTGAATTATGATTATTAGATGTCTATTTTTTATAAGTAACAGCGCATGAAAAAACTTACGCCGGTAGCATGGACGCTGTTTATAGTAGGGTGTTGTTTCGTTGTAAGCTGGTTAAGCAGTTTTACGATGATGACAGGTTTGATGGAAACAGAGTTTCATCAGCAGTTAGTTGAATTAGCCCCGGTTTTTAATTTGCCAACGAGCTCAATTGCTGCGCCTCCGTATGGATTGCAAAACCTGATTTTATTCAGTGTTTTTGGTTTGATGGCAGTCTATCTGGTTGTTTTAAAGAAATCAGAACCGTCTGTTGTTTTCATCATCCAGGTGGTATTTTCACTATTCATGCTGCAAATATTATTAGCAGTCATGTTACAGTTCTGGCTACCTTCGATGTGGGCTATTATTTCGTTTACTGTCACCGCTTTAATATTGATTGTACGATCTAAATTTAGAAGTTTAAAAAATAACAGACCTCTTTCCAGAGAACAAAGATTGCAAGCCATCAAACAGAAAATTGAAGAAGAAAATTACGAAACAGCAATCCTGATGTTGAAGAACTGCGAGTTTTCTGAAGAAATGTTTGATATAGCCTACGATCTGGGTGTCAAGCTTGAAGAAAAGGAAAACTGGATTTTAGCCAGGTATCTATATTCATGGCTGGTTCAATTCGATCCGGGTATAGAAGACTTTGTGACCCGTACGGATATCAAGATAAATCCAGATCTTGATGAAAATTTATCAACCACCGAAATAACCGAAAATAAAGACCAGTTTGGTCATTATCAACTGGTTGGGAAAAAAGCGTTAGGGGCAACAGCAACGGTGTATGAAGCGTTTGATTTACTTACACACAAAAGGATAGCGCTAAAAATTCTAAATCAGACCTGTGTTGATGAGTCTGGCATCAATAAAAATGCTGATGTGGAGACTTCCGGTGAGGTATTGGGTGATCGGGATGTATTGTCTTTCTTACACGAAGCAATGACTGTATCGAAGCTGGATCATCCCAATATTGTTAAAATTCACGATGCTGATATTCATAATGAACAGGCTTATATCGCTATGGATTATATTGCGGGTTATCCGATGTCTGAACGATTACGTCGTAAGAAATATCTGACCGCAGCAGAAAGCCTGCGCATCATGCAGTCGGTTCTGGATGCGTTAATTATGGCTCATAGTAAAGGGATTGTGCACGGTGACATTAAACCAGCCAACATCATGTATGATCAAAATAAAAAAATCTATATCCTGACAGATTTTGGAGCTGCGAATAGTGGTAGTCGATTACGGGAGAATGGAAAAACGATTATGGGAACCCCTGCTTATATGTCTCCGGAGCAATTATCGGGTACGAAGATGGATGGGCGTAGTGATATCTTTTCACTGGCAGTGACTATTTATCACCCGAATTCAACTCATAAGTGCAACTTAACCTAGCTGCACTGTTAAGGAAA
>CALCSG010000370.1 GCA_937894085.1 uncultured Gammaproteobacteria bacterium
CGGAATCCATTATGAATTGAAGCAATTTTCCTAATAAATAGCTGCTGTTCTATGGTTTCCCGCTAAAAGCATGCGAGAATGACGTCATTACATGATTTTCATACAGCGCCATATAAAAGTTTATCTCTCGCAAAGACGCCGAGAACGCAAAGTTCCGATAATATGAAGATGATTAAAGCCATTAAAAGACTGAGGGGTGTCCTCTGCGTTCTTCGTAGCTCTGCGAGAAAATATTCATTTAAATTAAATAAGAGTCAATATCGAGATGAAATCTGATTTATTTCGACTGTGGTTGCATGACATTTGCATCCACAGTCATTGCATTAGCTTTCTTTTTGTCACGAAAAATATGCAGCAAGCGATAAATGGATGGAATCAATATCAACGTCACTAACATGGAAAAGCTCAACCCTGACACTATGACAACGGCAAGTGGCTGCAACATTTCGGAACCTTCTCCAAAGCCAACGGCTAAAGGTATCATCCCCACAACAGTGGTTAGAGTCGTCATCAGAATGGGACGTAAACGCAACCTGGCCCCTTCCACAATGGCTTCAACCATTTCCAGACCCTGATCACGTTCAATTTCTATCTGCTCCACCATCACGATGGCATTATTCACCACGATTCCAGCCAGCATGATCAACCCCAGCCAGACTGGCATTGAAATTGGAATCGCAGTCCAGTAAATGCCTGCTGCAACCCCGACAATACTGAATGGAACACTCAGCAGAATAACCAGAGGATTGAGCAGTGATTCATACTGTACAGCCATCACAACAAAAACAAGAAAAAGTGCCAGGGCTAATAAGACTAAGCCCATTTGACGTCCCTGTTGCAGGGTTTTAAGCTCCCCACCATCGTATCGATTATAGCCATCAGGTAGCGGTAGATCGGCCAGTTGTTTATTAACCTGAAGCATGACCTGCTCTATGCTGCTATCCCCGGTCAGGGAGGCGGTCACTTCGACTATTCTTAACTGGTTATCCCGTAGAATACTGTCAGGTGCAGGATTGAAACTGACACTGGCGACCTCGCGCAGTCGAATTGGCTGGCCCTGCTTCAGGCCTACCAGAATATTGCCCAGATCATCGGGAGAACGAAAACCGGTACGCGGCAGGCGTAGTCTAATATCGACCTGACGATCCTCTTCGATAAAGTTAGACACCACCAGGCCATCCAGTGCAGCACGCAAACCTAGCCCGATATCTGACACCCTAACGCCCTGATCGGCGGCACGTTGTCGATCGATATTAACGGAAACTTCGTTGCGGGTTTCTTCATAACTATGCTTCAAATTTTTCAGGCCCTTTATATCTCTCAAGCGATTAACTATTTGATTTCCCAACTCAGTTAAAATCTCGATATTAGCTCCCTGAACCCGGATACTCAGGTCATCATCCCCCGAACTTACCCGCACTCCACGTATACCTCGTACTCGCATGCGTATTTGCTGACCAGTCAATTGCATTTTGTCTACTTCTTTCTGCATGTCTTTGACCCATTGTTCACTACTACGATTGCGTTGATTTAACGCAACCAGTTTAATGTCGAGTGAACCTGTGTTACCGGCCTGACGTTCTGAACGGCCAAACACTCGACCACCGGAAGAGGTGAAAACAGTTAACACATCAGGCTGGGCCAGAAACAGGTTTTCCAGCTGGATCATGTAGTCATCGGTCTCATCAAGTCTTGTCCCCGACTCTCCCGTTAATCTTATCGATATTTCACCTTCATCCATATTCGGCAGAAAGATTTGCTTACCCTCGATGAGTAGCGGAGTCGCCACATACATCAATGGCAACAATATCAGTACCGGTAACCATGGCATGCGCAGAATTAAACGGGTCAAACTGGAATAAGCCGATTGCAGAACAGCCATCAGACCATCCATTGTCCGTTGCAATAAATTACGCCTGGACTGATGGACTCGCGCACCCAGAGCAGGTACCAGCGTCAATGCCACAAACAGGGAAGCCACAATCGCGGCAGAAATAGTAACAATCAGTTCACGGAACAATAATCCTACCAGCCCACCAATGAATAAAAATGGCAGTACAGCCGCGAGGTTGGTGGATGTGGATGCCACAATCGCACTATTGACCTCAGCCGCAGCAGCCACCTGAGTGTCTAAATCAGTCTCCCCTAAACGTTGATGGCGTGAGATATTTTCCAGCATCACGATGGTGTTATCCACCAGTAACCCGATACCCAGGGCAAGACCTCCGAGGGTCATGATATTCAAACTGAGCCCACCCAGGTCCATGATCACAAAAGTCACCAGAATGGCCAGCGGTATAGCCGTCCCAATAATAAGTGTGCGTCTCAGGCTACCAAGAAACAGGAACACCACCAGCATGGCCAGTGCTGCACCGGAAGTCGCTGCCATCGCCGCATTGCGTAATGCGTGACGAACATAAGTTGACTGATCACCCACCGCATCAAGATGAATATCGGGTGGAATCAAATTTTGAGCACGTAACCAGTCCAGACGTTGTTTAACTGCATCAACAACTGCTACTGAATTAGCGGCAGGCTGTTTTTGAATAGACATTTTAATACCAGGGATACCGTTTAGCCGTATGCGCAGTTTCTCATCGGCATTCTTATCGATTACCTGTGCTACGTCCTGTAAACGTAATCCCGTATCGGTTTGATTATTGTTCCACAGTGGTAACGCAGACACGTCCTGTACATTCTGAAATCGACCGAGAGTACGCGCACTGAGTTCTCGACTCCCCGTTTGCAGGCTGCCCCCAGGGCTGTCCTGGTTTTCGTTTTCTAACAGAGTAGAAATATCTTCTATGGTAAAACCAAAGGCACTTAGTCTATCCTGATCGACCACCACCTGGATCTCGCGAGTCAGGCCTCCGCCTACCTCGGCTGCTGCAACACCCGGAAGATTCAAAAACCACTTGGCAAAAGTGTAATCTACCCAGTTACGCAATGCTACCGGATCACGATCTATGGAACTGACCACCATTTCCAGTACCGGGATTTGTGAAGGATCACGCTTGTAAATAACCGGCGGGTCTATACTATCCGGCAGGAACCGTTTGGCGCGGTCAAGCCTGGTACTGGCATCACGTAGCGCAAGATCAATATCGTGTCCATAAGGAAAGCTGAGGTCAACCGAACTGCTACCTTCACTAGAACTGGATTGTACCTGAATTGCACCTTCGGTTATTGCCAGTTGCTCTTCCAGTTGACGGGTTACACGATCTTCCATAATTCGGGCAGGCACACCAGAGTCAGAAATTCTCACCCTGACTTCCGGATATATCAGATCAGGTAACAGGTTTATACCCAGTCGCTGCAGGGATCCCAGTCCCAGCACGACCACGGTCAGTGCCAGCATAATGACACCTATCGGGTGACGAATCGACCAGGCTGCCAGCCCACCTTTGCGAAATCTCTGTTGCATGCTTACCGCTACCCCTGAGATTGAAAAAAGTTACCCGTAATCGACGAAGTATTTAGTACCGGGTTTACTATTCTTACTGTTTTGCCGGACTTTAAACCGAGGAAGCCCTGAGAGACAATTTTGTCATTTTCCTTAACTCCATCGATAATTTCTATAAACTCATCGATTTGTAGACCGGTGACCACCGCTGTGCGTTGAGCTTTAGAATCTTTGTCAAGACGGTAGACAAAACTGCCGCGCGAATCAAACTGTAAAGCTTTCAATGGGATTAAAAGGCGTTCGGTATTTGCAGTTTGCACGGTAACCCTGCAAAGCTGGCCCGGACGTGCTCCAGCTGGAACCGGTTGTAATAAAATCTCAACCGTTCCCTGCCGGGTGCCTGCATCCAGAATTGGATGAATGCGTAAAATTTCTGCCTTAAAGCTCTGGTCACCCAGACTATCTATACGAATCTGCACCGGGTCTGCAGGTGCAACACGACTGTGTACTTGCTCAGGTAACTGCACAGAGGCTGTCATTATTTTGGGATCGAACAGGGTCAACAGGTGATCATTCAATGCAACGACATCACTGGGTTCTTTCAGTCGTTCACTGATAATACCGGCAAAAGGTGCTTTGATCACAGTACGTGAAAGCAGAATCTTCTGCAGAGACTCCTCGGCCTGTGCCAGTTCAACTTCGGTGATTGCCCGTGCAACCTCATCTTCAGTAGTCAGCTTGCTTGGCAGCAGTTTTTGCAGACGTTTCAAATTGACTTCTGTCTGTTTTCGAGAGGCAACCACTTTCGCATAAGCTGCGCGCAGCAGAGCATCATCTAGACGTGCCAGCACGGCACCAGCCTTGACACTATCGCCTTCATAATAAGGCAGTTCAATAATACGTCCGGCCTGTTCACTGTGTACATGTACGATACGGGGTGCTTCCAGGGTACCGGTTAGCGTCCTTTTGATACTGATTGCCTTACGCTCAACCACGACGACTTCCACCGTATGAGCAGGGCGTTCGGTGCGAGTTTGAGCTTTTTCTAGCGGCTCTTTTTTATCCTGACCGGTAAATTGATCACAGCCATTCAACCACAGGATAATCGGTAAAATAATTGCCAGTTTAAAGAGTGTTGTTTTCAATTTTAGATGCCAGAATATCAAAGAAATACTGTACCTATCGACCCGTTGCTACACAAGCATAATTGAGGACTATTTCAACTTTTAGTGGCAGGGATAGCAAACCTGACTCATTGAATTAAAAAACCATTTATAATGATTTAACTGTCTAAACTTCAGAAAATTCAACTTATATGGAAATACCTGATATGGTGTATAGATGATTAATTCAGCAACCTGGTATCGGCATGCATTTATTAATCGCCTGCAGACACTGTTATTATTAGTATCAATGGCAGGGTTTCTGGCATTTTTAGGCTGGTCATTGTGGGGTAATCAGGGACTGATTATCATGCTGATGGTCGCTATAATTTTACTGCTGGTCAACCCCGTATTTAACCCGCAATTTATCATGCGACTTTACCGCGCCGAACGGATAACCCAATCTCAGTTTCCTGAATTATATTTCATATTATTTGAACTGGTAAAACGCAGTGGTCTTAAA
>CALCSG010000371.1 GCA_937894085.1 uncultured Gammaproteobacteria bacterium
AGACCCGCCACCAGTCGCTATGACCAGTTTTTTCTGGCTGCTTAATTCTTCCAGCGCTTTTGTTTCACGGGTTCTGAAGCCTTCTTCTCCTTCGATGTCAAAAATAGTCGGAATATCGACCCCGGTTTTCTGCTCAATGTAGTGGTCACTGTCAAAAAAATCGCGGTTTAACCGGTTGGCTAAAAGTTGACCGATAGTCGATTTACCAGAACCCATAGGCCCGATGAGGATGATATTTTGATCGGTCATTGAAATGATATTTAGAAATCAGGAACGGATTCTAAATTTGAAACAGGGAATTTACAAGTTTCCCGACATAAAATCGGGAAACTTGATGGTTTACTGGATCTATATTAACGGACTTCCAGGTTTGCTCCCTGCAAGATTTTAGGTGTGACAAAAATTAATAATTCTGAGCGATCGTCTCTGGCGGTTCTTGTTTTAAACAGGTTTCCTATCAGAGGCAGATCACTGAAAAAGGGAACTCGTGTAACCTGGGTAGACTGGGTGGTTTCGTAAATGCCACCTAGTACGACAGTTTGTCCGTCATCGACTAATACCTGGGACTGGACTTCCCGGGTATCAATAGTAGGAGCAAGCAGACCTGCACCAAATGAAACGTCTTCTCCACGCGAGTCTTTATGCACTTGAAGATCCATAATGATTCTGTCATCAGGTGTGATCTGTGGAGTTGTTTCCAGCGATAGCACGGCTTTTCTGAACTTCAGCGTTGCTCTTCCGTTATTAAGTTCCAGGTAAGGTATTTCGACACCTGATTCAATTCTGGCTGTATGAGAGTCTGCCGTTATTATGCGCGGACTTGAAACTACTTCACCGCGACCCTCAGTTTGAGCTGCAGATAATTCAAGCTCAAGTAATGTGCCTATAGGCAATTTAGTTAAGGCTAATGCAATGGATCCCGCCGGGTTCTGCAGTGGCATATTAACATTAAGGCTTTCAGTGCCAAGAGTGGAGTTATTAACTAAATTAGTCACGCCATCTATTGTTCCGGAGGTAGTGGCTCCATTACCAGTACTGCCAGCACCATAACTATCATTACTGACACCAAAACGGACACCTAACTCTTTACTGAAGTCATCACTGGCCACTACGACTCGTGATTCGATTAATACCTGTCTTACCGGTATGTCTAGTTCCAGTAATAACTGGCGAACATTGGACAGGCTGGCATTCGTATCTTTTACAAGTAATGTATTGGTTCTGGTGTCAACACTGACGGAGCCTCTAGGAGACAGAATCGCATTATCTTTCAATTTTAAAAGCTCGGCGATATCAGCACTTTTGGCATAATTAACTTTTATAAATTCGGTGCGTAACTGTTCCAGTTCTTCGACCTGTTTGCGTGCTTCCAGTTCGAGTTTTTCCCTCGCGGCTATTTCATCAGTAGGAGCCACCAAAATAACATTACCTGCTTTGCGTTGAGCCAGTCCTTTGGTTTTCAGGATGATGTCCATCGCCTGATCCCAGGGAACATTCTTTAAACGTAACGTCAGATTACCAGATACGGAATCACTGACGACCAGGTTGAGACCGGTGAAATCTGCCAGTAACTGTAGTACCGATCTCACTTCGATATCCTGGAAGTTCAGAGAGAGTCTTTCACCGGTAAAGCCAAACTTATTTTTACGTCTTTTTTCTTCTTCCTGTTTGGTGATCTGGGCTATCTCAATGGTATATGTTTTATCTGTTTGATAGGATAAATGTTCAAATTCTCCATGCGCGGTAATACTAAGTTTTATATTAGCCCCATCCTGCAAGGTGTCGATAAAACTGATGGGTGTTGCGAAGTCACTGACATCCAGACGTCTTTGTAAAGCTTCAGGTAGCTGCGCTCCGATAAATTCAACCTGTATAGTGTCATTTTCACGCCACACATCGGTAGATATTGCCGAGTTGGTTAGATCGATAACAACACGACCCTCGCCATTTTCTCCACGTTTGAAATCAACGTTGGTTATGCCTTTTGTATTCGAAGTATCTACTGTTCCCGCTGATGAAGACATTGCAACTGCATTAGCGACTGCGGCTTCAGTATCGTTGGATGCGGTCATTGTATCTATGGTTTCTGAACCGGCCAGGACCACAATTACCTGGTTGCCACTGACGGTCGTTGTGTATTCAGTCGATCTTGACAGGTTTAATACAACACGTGTTCTGCTTTTTGACGATGCCGAAATAATACTCTGGATTGCACCTATACCTATTCTAACGGCGCGTTGTTTCAGCTTGTTTTGAGTGTCAGCAAAATCGAGAGATATCCTGGCAGGAGAGTCAATAGTGAATGAACGTGGTTCAATTGCATCTTCGTCAAAAGTAAAAACAAGTTGTACTGCATTTCCAGACATTACAGAGTAGTCCAGACCTATCAGCTCTCGTGCCTGTACCTGGCCAAGTTGAAACAGGATAGCAAGACTAAAGAGTATCTTTAATATTGTACTAGCTTTCATTGATTTAGATTCCACGTGTTTAATTTGCCAGTGTTTAATTTGCCATTTTTTCATTTTTTGGCCCTCTCTATTCAATCAGCGCAATCGCTGCTGAACGTTCAATATAGTTACCCAAACCATCTGGAACAATTTCAGTAATATTAATCGTGATGTCGGACAAAGTTATAATTCGTCCATGATTAGTTCCCAGGTAGTTACCTTCAAGGACGCGGTGAATGGTGTTGTCGGGAGCAAATATCAGTCCCCATTTGGTTCCTTTTTGAGTGACAGTTCCTTTAAATCGCAATGTATCCAGTGGGAAATCTTCGAGTGGTTCACGAACTCTATCAATATCTGGGCGAGGGCCAGTAGCCGTAGCACTGATAATTTCATCTGACTGCTGTTCAGGTCGTCTAAAATCAACTATCTGGAATGGGTCGCGCAGGTTTTGCGTGGAGTATTCGAAGTTTTGATATGGAATAAATGCAGGAATGGGTTCAACCCGGCCAGGCGGTTTAGCTTTTGTCGTTTCCACAAACTGTTGCAGGTCGCTAATACTCTGGTTACAACCAGTAAGAGCAAGAGCACATAAAATAAGAAGTTTTTTATTAAA
Source organism: uncultured Gammaproteobacteria bacterium (assembly GCA_937894085.1). Lineage (GTDB taxonomy): Bacteria > Pseudomonadota > Gammaproteobacteria > JACNJF01. Next base: position 3,061 of record CALCSG010000371.1, read on the forward strand.
AGGAGTGTGCTGAAGAAACATTATTGCTCATCCTCCTTCAGGTAGCGATAGGTCTTGGCGGTCGCTGTCATCTGTAGTTTGCCAGAGGGTTTGGTTTTTTCTGTTAATTTAGCCTGAATATCAAGCTTAAGATTATGCAGTGTTACTATTCGAGGTAGAGCGGCTACACCACTGATAAATGAAGCGAGATCGTGATAGTTACCGGAAACTTCAAGGGCTATAGGTAATTCCGCATAGAATCCTTTTTTCTCTTCCTTACTGGGTTGGAATTTTTTTATTTCGAGCCCATTGGCAAGAGCTGTCTGCGAAACATCTACCAGCAGTGACTCGACATCAGTGCCCTCAGGTAATTGCCTTAATATAGCCTGGAATGATGCCTGCATTTCGGCCAGCTGGTCTTTGTAAAGATCAAGTTTTGCGGCTTTATCTGCTTTATTGGTAAATTCTGTTTTTAATTTGACTTCTTTCTTTTCAACGACTGTTAATTGATCAAGTTGATTTTGCGTATCAAAATAAATGCCTGCGGCAATTATAGCAACAAAAGCAATTGCGAGAATGCCATACTTTATAGGACTGGACGCATTTCCTAAATTATTAAGATCCAGGTTATTTAACTCATCTTGTAGGCTCATTTTACTCCTCCAAGCTTATCCTCGCCATCCTTGACACTATTCTTATCGGCCTGTTTCACCGTCAGTACAAAAGTACTGATTCTGGTCACTTTCTTATCTTCTATCTGGATGATTTCCAGATTGGGGTCTTTCAGCCAATCTGAGCCACTTAAATTACGCATATAACTTGAAACCCGAGCATTAGATTCAGCTTCACCGGTTAATTTTAGAGAGTCCTTAGTTTGTTCGAGTGTTTTTAAGAATACACCGTTAGGAACGGTAGTCACCAGCTCTGTAAAAAGGTGAACGATTGACGGCCGACTAGCCTGTAGATTCTGGATTATGTCCATTCTTTCTACCAGGCTTTTACGAACTTTCTGAAGTTCCTTGATTTCTGCAATTTCATTATCCAGTTTGGAAATCTCTTTGCTTAAAAAGCTATTTCGACTATTTTGATACGCTATTTTTCCATTCATTTGAAAGTGAATCAGCCCCACAATTGCAGCAGCCAGTATCATACTCAAAACCAGCAATGTCATGAATTGCTTTTGTTTTTCCTGGCGTAGTTCTTCGCGCCAGGGTAATAGGTTGATGCGGGTCATTAGTATTCAGTCCCCCTGATAGCCAGTCCTGCAGCTATTAAAAATG
>CALCSG010000372.1 GCA_937894085.1 uncultured Gammaproteobacteria bacterium
AGGATGCAGTATCACCTTTTCATGAGACAGAATATTCACCTATCCATCAAAGCTCGGAATTTTGTGGAAACTGCCATAACATTTTCCATCCGGATAACAATTTTCCGGTTGAACATACATACGACGAATGGAAATATTCAATTTATGCACAAAATGGAATTCAATGTATGGATTGTCACATGGTTCCCGTTGATACGGCTATTCGTGTAGCAGATGAGCTAAAACGTCCGAAAGACCTGAAAATCTCCATGTTAGGTGGTTTTGTAGGCATTGGTGGTCCTTATCGCGATATTGTTCATGATCATGCATTTGTCGGTGGGAATGCGGTAGTCACAGAAGTCATGAATGGTGAAAAAACAGGTAGCTCGGAAGAAGCTATGAAGCGCTTAAAATCAGTTGCATCACTGGAAATGAGTATTCAGCCGCAGGATGGCATGTTGCATCAGTTGACAGTCCGCGTAAACAATGACCGAGCTGGACATAATCTGCCCACCAGTTTAACCGAAACACGTCAAATCTGGCTGGAAGTGCTGGTAGTAGGTGATAACGGACAGGTACTACTGCGTTCTGGATCATTGCAGCAAAATAACGAATTGCCAGAAGGTACAGTGATATTCAATTCAGAAGCCGTAGACATCAATGGCAAGCACACAGAGAAACCCTGGGAAGTGACACGTTTTCTGCGCAGTAACACCATTCCACCTAAAGGATTCAAGGAGGCAAACTATGCTTTTAACCTGCCAGCAGACAGTAAAACAATCAAGGTAATTACCAAGTTGCATTACCGTTCATTCTCGCAGGGTCTTGCAGATTTATTGCTAGGTATAGATGCAATACATGTGCCTTCAGTGAATATGGTGACTAACGAGCATAGCTATGTTGTCAGTAATGGACAGGTAAAAACTGCATCCATTGATGCCAGTCACCACTAATACAGAAGAGGAATTAATAAAATGAAATACTTAAAATATGCAGTAATAGCGAGCCTTCTGATTGGCAATGTCGAAGCAGCCGGTCCAATGGGTATGATACCCAATCCGATGAAAATGGGGATGCCCGATCCCATGAATATGATGCATGATTTAATGAATCGCACATTCGATGTCAATGATGCAGACTCACAGCTCATGATGGATGAAGCTATGAAAATGGCTGAACAGGGTAATGTTATGGAATTTCCCTGGACACGATATGCCATTGCTTATGTGAATAGTGGCGACCCTGCGGCTGGAGCTAAGGCCCATAAAAAACTGAAATGTCATAAATGCCATGGTAATGAAGGAATAGGTGAAGATGATGATAGCCCCAGTGTCGCTGGTCAGATATCTGCTTATACCTTTAAGCAGTTATATGATTACAAAGTGGGGTTGCGTAAAGATAAAGATATGCAGAAAAAAGTAAGAAAGATGACGGCCAAACAAATGGCTGACGTCTCTGCCTATTATGCTTCCCTGCAGCGTGAAGAAAAAATTAAATCGGATACCATTCCTCATTTAGCTAAAAATGGAGACCGCTCACGCTTTCTGTTTGCCTGTGAAAAATGCCACAACGAAAAATCGATGAAGCGTGGACTGCAGACTCCCATCATTGAAGGACAGAAGATTGGGTATATGACAGATACCATGATGGCATTTAAAGAAGGTGATCGTGAAAATGATCATTACAGGGTAATGGCTAAAATAGCTGGCAAGTTAAGCGATGAAGAGATTGAAGCGTTAGCTGAATATTATGCTGCCAAACCTGCTGATGATGAAGACGAAGACGAAGATGACGATGACTAATTACAGGCCTTTAGTTTAACCGGTTTTCAAAGTTATCCTCCCTTTTACTGCTCATGAGCCATAAATTTCGAGCAGAGTCTGAAACTATCTGTTTGTCATGATTGTTTCAGGCTTTATTTTTAACCTTAAATATCAACAGGAGTTGCCTGTTTTTATCAGATATGAACTTAATACTTCGAAACATATTACTGATCAGTAGTTTATTTTTTTATAATTACCTGTTTGCTGAAGAGTCAGGTCAGTGGCTTTCGCCCGAAACGGTTGAAGGTACTGAAACCGTAGACCTTCAACAGGCTAAAATTATGCATGCCAATGGGGTTAAATTCATTGATGTCAGAAGCTCCCGGCAATATATAAAACGCCATATTCCAGGAGCCATACAATTATATATTAACGATGGATTCGATGAAAAAAATCTGCTTAAACACGTAAAATACGATGAACCTTTTGTTGTCTACTGCAATGGAGCACATTGCAGCCTGAGTTATAAGGCGGCTACAAAAGCGGTGAGTTGGGGCTTTACTCAAATCAAATATTATCGAGATGGCTTTCGAGCATGGCGCAAGGATGGTAATCCACTTGAATATGGCGTCCAATAACAAAGAGCCTTATATCAATTTAATAGCTTATATAAAATCAACTGCATTCAGGATTCTTTCAATTAAGAAAACGCGGTATAAAAGTTAAATTTCGAATAATCTAAAGTATTAATTAACACCAGACAAAAAAAGCGCCTCTGTTAAAGAGGCGCAAAGGAGGGTAATTGAGAGTCATCAAATAAAGCATTGAAACTGCCGAATTGATGAGGTTCGGCAGTTTTTGGAACTTATGCCGACATATACATGCCGCCATTTACCGGAATATTCGCTCCGGTAGTATAGGCATTACGTTCATCTGCTAACCATGAAACTGCAAAAGCAATTTCTGCAGGTTTTCCCATTCTGCCTACGGGTACTGCTGCTACGATAGATTCAAGTACCTGTTCAGGCATAGCACTGGTCATAGCTGTTTCGACATATCCAGGTGAAACAGTATTTACCGTTACTCCTTTAGCCGCTGTTTCCTGGGCAACTGACATGGTGAAACCGTGTAATCCAGCCTTGGCGGCAGCATAATTGGCTTGACCAAACTGTCCTCTTTGACCGTTAACAGAAGAAATATTGATGATGCGACCAAAACCACGTTCAGTCATACCATTCACTATCTGCTGAGTTACATTAAATGCACTGTTAAGATTGGTATCTATGACTGCATTCCACTGATCAGGCGTCATACGTTTTAACGTCTTATCACGAGTTATACCAGCACAGTTAACCAGAATATCAATGGGTCCGTGATCAGCTTCAATTTGCTGAATCATACTCGCACAACTATCAAAATCTGTAACATCCGCAGCAGAGATATGTAAATCCAAACCGCTGGATTTATGCTCTTCAAGTATAGGAAGTATAAAAGCCATATTTTCATATTACAATCTGTGAAATATCATCCAATAATCTCTCATTTGTCCTGATACCAGCCAGGATTCCT
>CALCSG010000373.1 GCA_937894085.1 uncultured Gammaproteobacteria bacterium
GATTTCACTGTAGATCAGAGGATACAGATTAGTGTATTCCAGCCCGGGATAGGCTGCCGTTGCATTAGTACCGGTAAAGGCATCACTCATGATAGCACCAACCAGTCCCATCTGAACCTGAACCTGCTGATGTGTACCAGACTGATACAGGTAAGCCCCCTGTTTTACCCCGGTCCAGCTGTAGGTAGCCGAACCACCCGGTGCTACTTCAGTATCGAAAGAATGCACACGTGGGATAGTTTCACCTGGAGGTGTAAACATTACCGGTGTCATCGGCTTGATTAAACCGGGGATAACCAGAGAGGTAGCCCGGGGTAACGTGTTATACAGCTTAATCTTTAAATCATAGACAGTAGGCGAATCCTCAGTGTTTTTTGGCAGCAGTATCGACGGACCAGGCGATTTAGGGGCTGCACAAGTATTACCTTGCGGTTGACCTATCGAGTAACCCCACATGACGATGGGATCAATATTCCCCATAGTTCCGGCAGGTATCGTGTATTCACCGGCGCACAGCTCAATTTCAGCCGTTTGTGTATTGGCCTGTTGTGCCGACACCGTGAATACCGCTCCGAGTCCCAACGTACCCAGGATCGCAGTATTAATTAAAGAACGTTTCATTTTGTTTCTCCTATTTCCACTAGAGCGGTGATTATTAATCGACATCGTTTGCACCTTCTTCATAAGGAACCACCAGCATCATGGTAAGCATGCCACCAGGATAAATGTCATTATTGGTAAGCTCACGCTCTGAATGCGAGTGCCACATATAAACCATTCCGCCAGCAGGATTCAGACCACCTTCACCAACAGGAAGAGCACCGGAAGCACCGATATACGGGCTGCCGCCCCAGAAACCACCGAAGGCCAGATCCAGGTTTTCAGGCAATACCACAGGTAATTCCTTACCATGATCAGCACAGGACTCCCAGCTGTCATCATGAAAACCATCAGGTGTTGGCTCATGAGTGATATTGTTTTGCAGATCTTCTGTTAACGCATCACAGGTATGCTCAAAACCTGATCCGGTTCCGTACATATCCCAGCCCAGTTTCTGACCTGTCCAGCCGAAAATCAGGTCACTGGTGCCGCCCTGAACTGCGCCGTAAGTATAATCAACAACCGGACGTAATTCGGTTACTTCGCCAGCCGTGTCATGTACACCGATCAGGTTTCCATCACGTGCAACCTGACTAAAGTGATTGCCATGCAGGTGCAATGGATGCTGGTTACGACCAACATTAATCACACGTAGCAGTATACGCTGCCCCGGATGCATGGTCACAATAGAACCATAAGGCTGGTTCGGCATTCCGCCCTGAAAATCAGGCGCCAGGGTATCCGGTGCGTTTCTACCATTGATGAAAAATAGCGTGGCATTGTAATCACCGTTATCCCAGTATTGCAGCCTGTCAAGTTCAGCCAGGTAATGCAGTTTAGGATCAGTTTCACTCAGAAAGAACAGGTACTCACGATCATACGCTGTACTGGCTTCGTTATAAGCTAATCCTTTTGCATGGTAATCAGCAGTTGTCGCGCCATTTACTGTAATGGTAGTACCACTGGCCGAAGCTAGCGGATCCACGATAAATGCGCCTACCAGTCCCATATCTACCTGCATCTGCTGATTTGTACCACTCTGGTACATATAGGTGCCCGGCTTGTTGAGCGTGAACTGGTATTCCAGAGATTCCAGGGCATTAGTCTGCAGGCCTTGTGGCATGGCAAGATTAAGTCCTGGTTCAAAGTTTACATAACAACCGTTTGTCGGAGGTAATGGGTTTGCAGTTGCGTTACGGTAACACAAGGTGTTTACGGCCGACTGTCCCGGAAAGTCCAGGGACACTCCCTGAGGAACGTCTTTGTTATGCATACGAATGGTAACACTCTGCCCTTCTACACCACGCAGAGTGGGTGCCGGGTATTGCGGTTGACCGTCCTCACTGGTGGCGAAGCCCCACATACGGAAACTATCGCCATCCGGTGTTGCTATCTGGAACTGCTTGGCCCACAAATCAACGACCGTGGCGTCAACGCTCTCAATCGCGGCGTAAGCACCTGATGACAGCGCCATCAGCGACACCGCGGCCAGCGTACGCCCGGTATTCAGATATGAATTAAAGATTCTCATCATTTTCTCCCAATATATTTAAAGTGCTGCTGAGACGACAACTTCCGTCATCGCGCCACCAAAACTTTGCTGATTGTTACTTAACTGGTGCAGCTCGTTGGTATACACATAGTAGGTACCAACCGGTACATTCAGCGTATCGAGGATAACGTCAAAAGACTCACCACCACCCAGGTTAACCGAATTCGTATCGTACTTGTCCTGCAACTCACGACCACCCTGACCGATGACTTTCATCGGAATACCAAGTGACGTAATTGTATGGAACTTGGTAATACTCAGGTTAGTGATACGTAACAGTAACTTCTGACCCTTTGTAACTTCCATTCTGGAAGAGTTGGGCTGACTGTTGAATGACTCTTTATAGTACTTGGCATTCGCTTCAGCACCTAGATCTGGAGGAGTTGCTCCCATGAAGCCAGCAATGCGATCTCTAATAATATCCTGAGCCGCACCGCCATTAACTGCGTAGTAGTCATCAGCTTCAACCGTCATCGGATAACCACGACCATTAAACAGGTGATGAGTATCCTTCATATCTGCAAACGGTAAAGGCTGTACATTGATATGTGCATCGTGGAAGGCCTGGTCGACACCTGTCAGCATCAACGGATACTCTACGTCATAGCCGGTAGAACCGGCCTGACCATAGTTTCTGTCGATGTCTGCATCGTTGTAGGCGAACAGCGAATAGCTACGTCCACTGCCATCCGGATCAGCATACGTAGTACCATTCTGACCCGGGTGGACATACAGGT
>CALCSG010000374.1 GCA_937894085.1 uncultured Gammaproteobacteria bacterium
TATGGATTCTGGCCTTCGCCAGAATGACGAGCGAGTCGCTTAACTTTCCGGCATTGAGTCTGACCCTATTGATTAGTTACGTAATTTTTACCTGCGAACTGGTTTTTCCAGGTTTAAAGCTTGAATCTCATTATTTGGCCGGAAAAATTTTTAAACTATTAGCAGTCAATAAAAAAGTTTACATAGATTATCTATTTGTTAATTTTTATAAAGTTTAGGAAAAAAAGGATTACAAGCCTTAAGAGTCTGCTTTATAGTTAAAAAAGTAGTGTCAATAACTTTTACTAGAGTTTAGAGCGTAACTGCCCGCTCAACCTGTTTTTATCAGGATGATTACGGTCATCACTGTGACTCATTTTCCAGGTTTTATGCGGTATTGAGCATATTTGATTCAACATAGTCACTTCCTCGCCAATTTGGCGGTTCGAATTTTTTGCATTTACCATTCCACCATGTCCGTACATTAACATGACGAAAAATCATCAATAGTCCTTTGCGTATTTGCCCGGCTGTAGTCGGATTGTCTCTGCGCCAAGGAGAGTGCTGGCACAAGGCCTGAATCGTTGATGTATTCAGGTAGCCCAATAATTGTACCAGTCCATAACCCGCCATGGTTATGTGTACCCATCGGTGTAATGTCTGACGCGTTTGCTGCCAGGCTTCTTTCAGGCCCCAGGATAATTTCAGTTGATTGAACATCGATTCAATCGACCAGCGTTTTCCATAACTATCAATCACTTCTTCTGGCGATAATGTCGTGTCTGTACTCAATAACAAACTGACTCGTTTCCATTGTCCATGATCACTTTTAAATTCACACCAGACGGCTCGTACCAGTAATCCATTTAGAAAACGAGCTTTCACTAATTTACTGCGATAACGGACAATCTGCTCTTTACCATACAGGGGTAATGTCACCACGGTGCGTTTTAAATGCGCTATCCGCCTGGGTGTATATTTATCGCCATATTTTCGAGGCCGTCCTCGCTGCTTTTTTCTTTTCTTCCCCGGTACATCGTACAACCTGGTATCAATGCGCACCTGACCGATCACGTTAAACTCGCGTTGCAACATGGACTCAATAAATACCCGCCGCATATACCAGCTATCAACCAGCACCCTGACGGTTTTACCTTCAAACAGCTGATATATAGCTCGTATCAGGGTGTTAGCAGCCACCAGTTTACCCGTGTTACTGACGCTGGGTATCAACCGTGTCAGTAATGGTAAAGCAATGTGGCGGTCACCTTTAAACTTGACCACCCTGGCCAGACTCACCCAGCATTGCCCCTGCACAAACTGCGACAGGTTCGGTTTATTACCGTGCTGATGATGGATCTGACTGGCCGGTGCTGTCTTTGAAGCCCGTAATGTCAACGTATCATCTATCGCCAAATGAATAACATCTTCTTTGACAACCCGCATGACCAGCCGAGTAAACTGGCGGGCGATAGCCAGCCATGACCACCGACCTTTTTCTAACCATTTATAATAGCTGGTCCAGTGTCTGGACATCTCCAGCATCAAGTAAGCATCCGTCACAAACCCTGTCGAGGTCAGCATCGCACCGATGAGTAACTCTATAAACGTACCCACAGATCTTGGGGGTAACGTTTTACTTAAAAATGTGATCCAATAGAGCAGTTCACGAGGGATACTCGAATATCCTTTAGTGTTCATAGCGGCCTTCAGAATTCGGAAAAAATCCCGAAGGCCGCGCCTTGCATAACCTTGCTAATATAGAATGTTATGCAAGGCGCGGCAGCTCGAAGTGGGCTGCTATGTCAACTATTTATGGGTACTTTTTTAAGTTTTTTTACTCCTGAAACTCTAAACTCTAGTAACTTTTATTAATGATGCTAATTCTGATTAATTCAGATGCCCTCTAAATTTTTTAAGGAATAACGTATGAGTAGAGAAACGGATAAACCTGCTTACAAGGGACAATGTCTTTGCGGCTCCATAAAATATGAAATAGACGAAATTGAGCTAAAAATGGAAAACTCCCATTGTTCGATATGTCGTAAATTTGATAGTTCGGCATTTGCTACTTTTGGCAAGGTTAAAAATGCTAACTTTCACTGGGTACAAGGCAAACAACTTCTTAAAATTTACCTTGACCCAAATGGAACTAAACACAAGTTTTGTGCAATATGCGGATCCAGCATGATTTTGGAGTCTTTAAATGGTCCCAATGAAGTGGTTGAGTTTTCATTGAGTACACTGGATTCCTACATCGAACTTAAACCGGATTTACAGGGGAATCTGGGGACGGTATACCAATCAATTTTTAGTAGCTGCTAGTAACTGGGGCAGATACACTTTAAATTCTGAAAGAATGCTACATAACTTGCCTTTTACCTACAGCCTGTCAGGATTGATTCTTGAAGGTCGACAGCTGAGAATTAGAAGCTGTGGTGTGTAAAGGCCTTCAAAATAAGCAGCATTACTACTGAACAGCTAGCTTTCCTGTGGCTGTTTCTTCATTGGCAAATTGCACTTAACGGCTCGCCTTATTTCATGCCCTTGTATCCTATTCCTGAATCTGGCTGGAGTTCCATCATCTCGGTCTCACGCTGTTTGAGCTCTGCGAGCTTGTCCATCCGTCCCGGCTTTATGAGAGGGCCGAGTGAATCCAGATAGGGGTGTTTAGCATCGGGCCAGTAGATACTGAAATCACCCATGTGATCACGAAAACTTTTCAGCGGCTGACCGAGACGGAGTACGCCCAACTCCCGGCTACGGCGCACGTTTTCGAAGTCCAGTTCGATGGGCATGATTTCTTCATTGTTTTGTGCCTGGTACATCACGCGGCCATCGGGACCGCACACTACCGAGCGGCCACTGCCCCCGGTGTCGAGTCCGTTGACATCGAACATGTAGCATTGATTCACAGTCGCCATCGCACGGCAGATGGACAGCTCCGTATCACGGTCGATGGTTCCAGTCAGTGTCGGGTGAATGATTACCTCGGCGCCCATCACAGTTAGTGTGCGGACGGTTTCTGGAAACCACATGTCATAGCAGATGGAGACGCCAAAGCGGCCCACGTCGGGAACATCGAAGATACAGTAGTCATGCCCCGGAGACACGCCTTCCTCGTAAGGATAGAAGGGAAACATCTTGCTATAGCGCGATACGACTTCGCCCTGCGGGTTGATCACCGAGGCGGTGTTATAGGTCTCTTCACCACGGGTTTCGAAAACGGAGCCCGGTAGCAGCCAGATCTGGTACTTGCGGGCCATTTCCTGCATTTCTATTTCGAATGGACCCGGAAACGCCTGTGCAGTATGCATCAGGGGGCCATATCCACACAGCTCGCTGAAAACCACCATCTGCACCCATGGATAGAGATTCATGGTGATATCCAGCTTCAGTTTCATCATCTCAACGTTGGAGTGAGTGGCCGAGACCTTCATCTGAATACCTGCAATTGCGAATCTACTCATATTATCCTCTATAACTTATTGTTGGCACCATTGGCCGAATCAGGAATCTACTGGCTTAACTTATTGTTCTTGGGGCGACGTCCCGTGCCCTGCATCGAAACCTCTCAACGTCGGGTTGCGATTAATCACCCCGAAAAATGATTTTCTGCATAAATCCGCGCATCTCTGTCGGTAATGGAGGATGCGGTTCAGTTGCACCTCGATGATTGAAAAGACTGAAAGCCGGTGGAGTATAAAGGTCATATTTTTATATGACAAGCTACGGAACAGTTTTCATCATTGTGTTAATTAATCGGCTAAAATCTTGTTACCTGGAAAAAAGAAAGGCACCCATTAATTGAAACCTGAAATAAAAGATAAGCTACATCTTGTTATGGCCTGAAAAATTAGACAATTTTTAGGTGTGGTATCCATTTTTTACAAAGAAATCCGAAAAATAGACAATGTCAGAGCTTACAGACAAATTGATACCATAAGTCTACTTTTAGCGGTTAACTGCAAAAGGCAGCAGGATTTCGGGTTGTTGATCTAAAGCGTTCGGGCAAGCTTTTAATTAATGGGAGGCCTAATTTTTCAAGTTATATAACCAAACGGAAGCTGTTATCATGGCTGGTTGAGTCTTCGGGCAACATGGTTCCGGTTGAGTAATAACGATAAGCAATTGTAGAATCAATACCCCCATTCATCTCTGCATATTTTTCCTGCGTTATCAAAATAACTGCTCTAAAATATAGAGAACTCAAATAAATTGAGATTGAAGTATCTGTTTAGAGCTACAATTTTTGATCCTAATCCAGACATTTTTATTTTGCAGGAATAACAGTAAATGACGACACCTTCCCAGTTGAAAAGTATCTCATCAGAAATTATTAGAAAATATTCAGATAAGAGTGATGGGAAAGCGCTATTTCAGCACATTAATACGCTAGTGCCTTACTTTATACTGTTTTACTTTTCATTATTAAGTTTTGAGTCTGAATCATACTGGATAATGACTGTCTGCATCCTACTGCTGTCTTTCTTTATTGTACGAATTTTCATGTTAATGCATGACTGCGGGCATAAAAGTTTGTTTAAAACTCCGATATACAATGCCATTGGCGGTTTTTTTACCGGTGTATTTGTCGGTATGCCACAATATGTCTGGTCGCAACATCATAATTACCATCATTCGACAAATGGCAACTGGGAAAAATATCGTGGCCCATTAAATATTCTTTCTATCACTGAATTTGAAAAACTGTCTGAGTCTAAACAAAAAAAATATCAGTATGCGCGAAATATTAAAATTGCACCAATAGGTGCGTTTATGTATTTCATATTTAATCCCCGGTTTAACTGGATACTGGGTAGCCTGCAATTCCTGTTTAATATTGTAAAAAGTAAATTAAACGATACACAAATCCCGTTAAAAAACATTGTCAATGCCCAGCAATCAGGCTTCTGGAAAAGCGGGAAAGAATATTTTCACATGACCTTAAATAATATTGTATTGATTAGTATCTGGGTGGTAGCAAGCTGGTATTTTGGTGCAGCTAATTTTTTTACAGTTTATATTCTTAGTCTTTCACTAGCAGGGGCTGCCGGAATTATTATTTTTACTATCCAGCATAATTTTGAAGGTTCATTTGCCAGTGATACTGAAAATTGGAATTACTATCAGGGGGCCCTTGCTGGTACCAGTTTTTTAACAGTTCCAAAAGTGATTAACTGGTTCGGTGCTGATATCGCCTACCATCATATTCATCACATCTCTGCGGGAATACCCAATTACAATCTTGCTAGCTGTCATAAAGCATATTCATATTTGTTTGAAGATGTTACGCGGCTCCGATTACGTGATGTAGCAAAAGCGTTTTCCTATATTTTGTGGGATAAGGAAAACCAGAAAATCGTGTCGGTTAATGAATATAAGCAAATGAAAGCAAACCAGGCGGCTGCCTGTTAAAAATCCCGGGATGTTTAGATTTCGCTGGCAAGTAACGATGAAAGTTTCAGGCATGAGGTTATCATCATGGCTTTTGGCTATCCCTTTTCTTAACATTTGGTTACAATAGGCCGATATTTTCTAGCAGACTGACCGGGGGAATTTCTTTGTTTGCCTTTAAAAATAACAATTTATCTTTGAATGTAGCCACCGTACTTGCAATATCGTCGCCAGCGATGATTTTGATTTTGGCCTTCATGAGCAATTCTCCGCAAAGTGCCAATGTAATGAGTAGCAATTCGGTAGCTGAGCGAATTCGTCCGGTTGTGACGCTGGGTGATATTCTCGGATCGGAAGATGCACCGCAGATGGGCTCGGCGGCTCTGGCCGTGGCAAAGACGCCTGAGTCCATGTATCAGGGGGCTTGCATGGCCTGTCATTCCACTGGAGTGGCTAATGCCCCCAAATTCGGTGATAAGGCAGCCTGGGAGCCGAGAGCAGCACTGGGTATCAACGCACTGCTGCAAACCGCGATTACCGGCAAGGGCGCTATGCCACCGAAAGGAGGATCCGCCTATTCAGACGAAGAGCTTAGTAGTGTGATTGAGTACATGCTGTCTGAGGCAGGTCTGGCTGCAAATTAGCCGGATCTGGCTGCATGCAGCCGGTCTGAGATTTTAAGGGATCGGCCTATGAATTATGATTGTAAGTAATTCAGAGGTCTCTTCACAGCTGATTATCCCGGAAACTCAGCCTTAGTTAATGAACAATAAAAAAGGTTTCTCGCAAGGGCGCAAAGAACGCAAAGAAAAAACCAGTCCTGCTTTGTAAGCCTTAATCAACTTGAAGCGGCCTTTCCTGGTGATCTTTGCATCCTGGCGAGAGTAAAGCTTTTCTTCGCATTCAAAATGATTAATAGCTGAATCTCAGGCGCCGTTTTTTAACTGCTCAATAATTTTTTCAGCCGATTGTGGTTTAGCTATATGGAAGCCCTGGCCATATTCAACTGACATCCCCTGCAGCGTATTGAAGTCTACCTCGGTTTCCAGCCCCTCTGCTACAGTGGAGTAGCCGAGCGCCTTGGAAAGTCTGACCATACCTACAACCAGTTTCCTGGCCTTTGGATTCTGCTGCATTTTCTTTATAAATGTCTGGTCTATTTTTAGAGTATCTACTTCCAGTTCGAGCAGGTGCTCCATACTGGAATAGCCGGTGCCAAAATCATCGATAGCAATACTGAACCCAAGCGCCCTGCAACGACTTGCCCAGTCAACGACAAGCTGATAATCAGCGGTCATACTTTCAGTTATCTCCAGTTTCAGGCTGGCTGGTGGAAACCCGTTTTCTTTTACAATGCTGGCGATATTATCAATAAAATCTGTTTCTTCGATCTGTCTGGAAGACACATTAACAGCGATAAACAATGGTGGCGCATCTGGTAATATTTTGTTGCGTTCGGCCTGCAGGATAATCATATCCTCAATAGCCTGGCGCAGGACATACATGCCTATCGGAATAATTAGCGTGGTTTCCTCCGCCAGGGAGATAAACTCAATGGGTGAAATCGGGCCTTTTGTCGGGTGATTCCAGCGAGTTAGCGCCTCAAATCCGGCCCACTTTCCAGTCTCCATATTGAGTAATGGCTGGTAATGCACAAGCAAATCTTTATTTAGCAGTGCCTCGCGTAATTCATTCTCCTGCCGAAATTTTCCAATTGCCAGTGTCTGTGTTTCTTCTGACATGGTGTCATCAGGCAGCGGTGTATTAAGCTGAGATATCATGCCGGCTTTTCGTGCATGCCTGATACTGGTACGGTAACGGGAGATAATGACGCGCATCAGCATGCGTAACATTGGTTCTGTATTCTTCAGCCGTTCAATGAGTTGCTTACGGCTGATGATCGTTAACACGGTGTCCTTGATAGCGATGGCTGTTGCAGTTCTGGGCTCATCGTCGATGAGTGCCATTTCGCCAAATAACTGTCCCGGCGTCAGGATACCAAGCACAACATGTTTACCTTTTTTAATTGTGTAGATCTCGACCAGACCACTTTCGATGACATAGGCAATTATACCTTTTTCTCCCTCAGAAAATATGTGGGTATCGGTTGAGAAGGTCTGGGTGTAAAGCTTGTCTGGCATTTATCTGGACCGCTATCGGGTGAATATCTGCATTTGAGGTGAAAAATATGCTGCCTGCTTATTTATTGAAAGAAATTATTATCCCTTGAGGGTTGTTATAAGACAAAAATCCAGTTTATTCCAGTTTATTTAAGGGGTCAGATAATAAGAGAATTACTGACTTTGAAAGGTCACAGAGTTTAAGGAATTTAAAATGAGAATACTCCACCTGCTAAAAACTGGTGGCTTCAAGTTACCGCTGAAAGTTGGTCATTTAGGCTAAGCCGGGGGTATTACTTATCCCCTGTTGATGACTTTAAAAACTCGAATACTCATAATGCCACAAAATCTAGTGGTAGCATTTTAATGCTGGCACTGCTCAAGGCGTTGACTGACTTTAGGTAACATGAGCGCCAGCAGAGTAATAAGCATGATAAGCAGGCCAACAAACACTGATATAAATCCCAGGTAGGATAATATTGCCGGTGCTACTGTACCTAAATTTAGTAGCTGAGAAATAAGCACGATTATTCCTCCCAGAACTATAAAAGTTGCTGATGAGGCAGCGGCTTTTTTCATTAAGTAACATGCAGATTTAATCATTTCTTTACTTCCATTTTGTTTCTATATTAGTGAAGTATAATATAGTCTCAAAAAAAGAAGTGTGACTAAGTTACATAGTCAGGCTGTATTATTTCTATCAACCCCGATTTAAAGGTTTTTTTGCGCCCGGTGGATACAGGCAATGCCAAAAGACAGGTTACTGTAGGATACATTTTGAAAGCCTGTATCCCGTATCATGCCAGCCATTTCCTGTTGAGCCGGAAATTCGCGGATGGATTCAATCAGGTAGGTATAAGCATCGGGGTGGCCGGCAATCAGGGCTCCCAGTCGTGGAATCACAATGCGTGACCAGGCATCATAAAAAGGCCTTAGCCAGGCGTGTGGCGTACTGAATTCCAGGCAGTAGAAGTGGCCACCGGGTTTTAAAACTCTGAAAATTTCCTGTAGAGACTTTGATATATCAGTAGTATTTCTGATGCCAAACGAGATTGTTAGCAGGTCGATACTGTTATCCGGCAGAGGGATGTTTTCTGCAGCACCCGCCAGGTATTTGCATTGGCTGCCCAGGCGATTTTCTGCAATTCGCATCATGGCAATGGAAGGGTCAATAATGATCACTTCACGTTGCCCGTCAAGCAGTGCCCGGGCGATGTCCCCGGTACCTCCGGCAAGATCGACAAAGATATGGCCTGATGAAGCGTTGGCAGCCTGTTTACAAAATTTTCGCTTCCATAAACGGTGAGTACCCATGCTCATCAAATCATTCATCAGGTCGTAACGTCCGGCCACCCGGTTAAAGATGCTGCGTACCAGTTTTTCACGTTTTTCGGTGGTTACTGTGCTTTTACCAAAGGTATTCGAAAGGCGATGTGTCATGAAGTTACAAAAGCGGGTTTGAACAATTTTAACAGCATCAGATAAACAAATACGGGAATCAGCATTAAGATTCCATACATGACAGGTGCTATGGTCATAGCGGGGTTTTGTAAGATGGTTCCAGTAACCAGAATGGCTGTACCGCCATTTTGAATAGAAGTTTCGATGGCTATGGTTCTGGCATCGGTTTCATTTTGTTTCATGCTACGGGCGAATAAATAGCCAGTAATGATGGCCAATGTCGCCAGCAATACGGCAGGTAATCCGGTTTGATCGACAAAATATGGCATTTTTTGCCAGTTCTGGTTAATAATTCCGGCTATCACCAGTAGTAACATGACTAGTGGCAGGCGGGTCATCCAGAATTTATTGCGCAGACAAAATGCGGATTTATAGTGACGCAATAACATGCCAACAGCCACAGGAAGCAGCGTGACAACGGAAAGTTTAACCACTGTCATTAGAAAAGGTAGATGAATAGCGGTTGACGGCCCAGCTTGTGATGCCAGTATCCAGCCAGCCACCAGAGGTATTGTGAAAGGTGTTAACAGGCTGACGATCGCAGTCAGCGAAATTGATAAAGCCAGGTTTCCACCGGCAAGGTAAGAAAACATATTGGAGGTAGTGCCACCCGGGCTTAAAGCCAGAATCATGAAACCGGCAAAAATTTCAGCGGGCATTGAAAAAGGGTACAGCAGTACAAAAGCTAACAGCGGTAATAACACCATCTGAGAAAATAAACCGGTTAGCACTGCTCCCGGAGTTTGCATTAGCGTTTTAAAGTTAGCAGGCGTCAGGCTGGCGCCCATGCTGAACATGATACAGAAAAGAGTTACCGGTAAGGCTATTGAGAGTACTAAATCCTGGTTCAAAACTGAGGTATCCAGATGGTGATAATATAGGCGAGGCTAAAACTTAAATAGAATCTGCCGGTTAACGGTGTCAGAGGTATGCGTTGATTCTGTGGAGCGTTAAGTAGCTTTAAAGGTTGCCACAGCACAATGACGGTGACCAGTAATAACCCTAACCCCGGTAAAATTTCTGCCTGATACAGTAATGCGCTGATTAGATAAACCAGGGCAACCAGCCAGTAATAAAGTTTTACCCCGTTTTTATAGCCCAGACGTACACTCAGGGTTTTAATGCCGGCAGCCAGATCTTCTTCATAATCACGCAATTCATTGCTTAACAAAAGTAGCGATGACAGCAGGCTAAAAGGCAGCGATAAGCAGAAAATATTCCAGTGAAAATCACCCGCGACAACGTAATAAGAGCCTCCAATTAGCAGTACGCCCATAAATAAAAATACAAATAATATGCCGAGGCCGCGTTGTTTGTAATTAATCTGTCCGCCGGTGTAACCCCAGGCACCGAACACCCCGAGTATGCCGAGCAATAGCAGCGGCCAGCCCCTGATACTGACCATGTAAAAACCCAGAAAAATGGCTACCAGCATGACTAACATACCTACACGGGTATTACGTTTAATAGCCTGTTTTTGTGCTTGAGTAAACTGATGACTGGTAAGATCACGGTGATCATTAATCAGGTTTACTGCAATTTGTAATAACACACCGGTAAATATGACCAGTCCTGCTAACAACGTATTGTGAGAACCTTCAACCAGCGCAAGACTGACACCCAGACCACAGGTGGCGATGGCAACAATTAACGAAAATGGGCGTAAAGCCCGGACAAAAGTAGTTTTATCACTCATAAGATGAAGACTATAAAACGCTTCGGAAAATACTCAAATAACATTAATCAGTCAAAGTATGTTTTTTATAATACCCGAATTCAACTCATAAGTGCAACTTAACCTAGCTGCACTGTTAAGGAA
>CALCSG010000375.1 GCA_937894085.1 uncultured Gammaproteobacteria bacterium
GAGTCAGTATTTCCTTTTGCCAAGTTTCAGGGTGTAGACCCGATTTTAGGGCCTGAAATGAAATCCACCGGCGAAGTGATGGGTATAGGTAAAACATTTGCTGAGGCTTTTGCCAAAGGGTTGCTGGGGTCAGGTACTATTTTGCCTAAAGGTGGTAAAGCCTTTGTCAGCGTTAGAGATCCGGATAAGAAGCAGTTGGTGAAATTAGGTGAAAGCCTGATCAGGAATAACTTTACGTTGGTCGCTACAGCCGGTACGGCGAGAATTTTACAACAGGCTGGTATCGAGTGTCAGCATGTTAATAAGGTAAAAGAAGGTCGCCCACATATCGTGGATATGATAAAAAATGAAGAAATGTCGATTATCATTAATACCACCGAAGGTCGTTCGGCAATTGCTGATTCTTATGCAATTCGCAGGGAAGCTCTAATGCATGGAGTGACTTATGCGACCACCATGGCTGGTGGGCTGGCGACCTGTATGGCGATGGAACATCGGGAAATAAAAGAAGTTTATCGATTACAAAGTTTGCATGAGGGGTTGAGAAATTCTTCCGGTATACATGAAAAAATTAAATAGGCATTTTTAATGAATAGAACTCCATTGACAGCCGCTGGTGCTGTAAGACTGAAAGTTGAATTAACTGAACTCAAAAAGGTAAAGCGCCCAGCTGTTATTGATGCAATATCGACCGCGCGTGAGCATGGTGATCTCAAGGAAAATGCGGAATATCACGCGGCTAAAGAACAGCAGGCTTTTATTGAAGGCCGAATCAAGGAGTTAGAGTCATCCATATCTAATTCACAGATAATTGATGTAACCAAACTCAATAATAGCGGGCGAGTAGTATTTGGCTGTACCGTTGATTTAATCGACGTTGAAACGGAAGCTGAAGTCACCTACCAGGTAGTCGGAGATATAGAAGCTGATATCAGCCATAATAGAATCGCTATCAGTTCTCCTATTGCACGAGCATTAATTGGCAAGGAAGAAGGCGATGACGTTACTGTAGAAGCCCCGGCTGGAATTAAGGAATATGAAATTACAGCCGTTCACTACATTTAAGTTTAAGCTGAAATTAAATTAACTCAGCTGTCAGTCGCTTTTGGGCGCAGTACCTTGGCAAAACGCTTGATTTTCGGGTTTTGTCTGAAAAGTACGGTGATATGCCCGATAGTTTGAACCGATTCGGCCTGTAATTTCTGGCAGATAGTGTCTATCAGCTCTTTTTTCTCGAGCTTATCAAGAGCTGGTATTCTAATCTTGATCAGCTCGTGGTGAGCTAGTGACAGTTCCAGTTCATTTATTACATTTTCAGATAATCCGTGTTGACCGATCATAACGACGGGTTTCAGTTTGAGTCGATGCGACTCAGCTCTTAAGGCGCGAACCTGTTGACTGGATAAAGACATGTTAGCTGACATAGTTTAAAAAGGGCGCGGATTGTATCATAAGAAATTAATTTAAAAAGATAGAGAGATATGGGCAGGTCAAAAAGTAGTAGCCTCTGGTTACAGGAACATCATGCAGACCCCTATGTGTTGCAGTCCAGAAGAGAAGGTTATCGTTCCAGGGCGGTTTATAAACTGATAGAGCTGCAGGAAAAAGATCATTTACTTAAACCCGGTCAATTCGTGGTAGATCTTGGCGCTGCACCGGGTGGCTGGTCCGAGTATGCCAGTCAGTTTTGCAGTAAGGGTGGACGCCTGATTGCAGTGGATCTGTTAGAAATGGACTCGATTACCGATGTCGATATTATTCAGGGTGACTTTACCGAGCAAAATGTACTGGATGAAATTCTGCAGTTGATAAATAACTCCCCAATTGATCTTGTTTTATCAGATATGGCCCCCAATATAAGTGGCATTGAAACAGTAGATCAGCCTAAATCCATGTACCTGGTAGAATTAGCATTCGAATTTGCTTTACAGGTTCTGGATAGAAATGGAAGTTTTGCGGTCAAAATGTTTCAGGGTGAAGGTTTTGATGAAATGGTTCGAAGTTTTCGCAAGTCCTTCAACGTTGTTAAATTCCGCAAGCCTAAGGCTTCTCGAGCTAGATCCAGAGAAGTTTATGCCGTTTGTCAGGGGTTGAAGTAATTAACATAAGGGAAATGATGTAACTATATAACTGTATTCATTTATACTGTTGTGTAAGAATGCAGACAGTCTGTTTAAAGAAAGGTCGGATTGGGCCAGGTACTTATCGTGAATGATGTAGCAAAAAATTTGATTCTATGGGTAGTTATTGCGGTGGTTCTGTTATCCGTATTTCAGAACTTTGGTAATCGGGAAACTTCCGGTAGAAATATGATTTACTCCGAATTTCTGGGGCAAATACGAGCAGGGCAGATCAGTGAAGTCCTTATTGAAGGCCAACAGATTAGTGGAAAGTTGATCAGTGGATCGACTTTTACAACTTACAGTCCTGAAACCAATAATTCTCCACTAATAGGTGATCTGGAAAAATCTGGAGTACAGATTATGTCCAAACCCCCTGAGCAACCGTCTTTACTGGCTCATATGTTTATCAGCTGGTTTCCATTTATCGTGCTGATTGGTTTATGGGTATTCTTTATGCGCCAGATGCAGGGCGGTGGCGGTGGCCGAGGAGCGATGTCTTTTGGTAAATCCAAAGCCCGTTTGCTCGGTGAAGACCAGATCAATGTGACTTTCAACGATGTTGCCGGTGTGGATGAAGCGAAAGAAGAAGTTGCCGAACTGGTTGAGTTCCTCAGTGATCCATCGAAATTTCAGAAGCTGGGTGGAAAGATTCCACGTGGAGTTCTGATGGTAGGTTCACCGGGTACCGGTAAAACTTTGTTGGCTAAAGCTATTGCCGGTGAAGCGAAAGTTCCTTTCTTTTCGATATCGGGTTCAGATTTTGTTGAAATGTTTGTAGGTGTCGGTGCATCCCGAGTACGTGACATGTTTGAGCAGGCCAAGAAGCATAGCCCCTGTATTATCTTTATCGATGAGATAGACGCAGTAGGACGCCATCGTGGTGCCGGTCTGGGTGGCGGGCATGACGAGAGAGAGCAGACGTTAAACCAGTTACTGGTTGAAATGGATGGTTTTGAGGGTAATGAAGGCGTTATTGTTATTGCTGCGACTAACCGTCCCGACGTACTCGACCCCGCTTTATTACGTCCTGGTCGTTTTGATCGCCAGGTAGTGGTGCCTTTACCCGATGTGCGTGGACGTGCCCATATTCTTAAAGTTCATATGCGAAAAGTTCCTGCAGCAGATAATGTAGATGCCATGGTAATAGCCAGAGGAACCCCCGGGTTTTCCGGTGCTGATCTTGCGAATCTTGTGAATGAAGCTGCTCTATTTGCAGCTCGTGGTAATAACAAAGTGGTCAACATGGAAAACTTTGAACGTGCCAAAGATAAAATTATGATGGGCGCCGAACGTAAGTCGATGATCATGAAAGATTCTGAGAAAAAATTGACTGCTTACCATGAAGCCGGGCATGCCATAGTTGGTCGCCTGGTGCCGGAACATGATCCTGTTTATAAAGTTTCTATCATTCCTCGTGGTCGTGCTTTAGGTGTTACCATGTTTTTACCGGAAGATGACCGTTATAGCTATAGTCGTAAATTGCTGGAAAGTCAGATTTCCAGTCTGTTTGGCGGCCGTATTGCTGAGCAGTTGATCTTTGGTGCCGATGCAGTCACAACAGGTGCTTCTAACGATATCGAGAGAGCAACTGAAATAGCACGCAATATGGTGACTAAATGGGGATTATCAGATCGAATGGGACCATTGACCTATTCTGAAGATGAAGGTGAAGTATTTCTTGGAAGGTCAGTGACCAATACCAAGACTGTTTCAGATGAAACAGCACAGGCTATTGATTCCGAGATACGTGGGTTTATTGATCGTAACTATCAGCGTTCTCTTGATATATTGACCGAGCATACCGATAAACTGCATTTAATGGCCGATGCGTTGATGAAGTACGAAACTATTGATGTATCGCAAATTGATGCCATTATGGAAGGAAAAATTCCGGGGCCGCCACGGGACTGGAGTGATACTGGTTCTGACAAGCCATCTGATGGTGGTGGGGCCGCTACTAGCAGTAAGACAAAATCTACTGATGATAAAAAAGCGGATCTATCGGATCCGGCAAGTTTACATTAAACCTCAATAGTTGGTAAAAGGCCGGAGTCTTAACACTCCGGCCTTAACAAATATGAAGCCTGATCTTACAAAAATAAATATCATGGGCGTCATTAATACGACTCCAGATTCATTTTCTGATGGCGGGTTATATTCAAACTCAACTAAGGCTGTTGAACACGCCAGAAAATTAATAGATGAAGGTGCAGATATTCTGGATATAGGTGGGGAATCTACCCGTCCAGGTGCTGTCGATGTCCCGTTGAATGAAGAAATTCGTCGTACTATCCCTGTCATTGAATCCATAAGAAAATTTTCTGATATTCCTATTTCAATTGATACCAGTAAAGCGCAGGTTATGCGAGCTGCAGCTGAAGCAGGTGTGGATATGATCAACGATGTCCGGGCTTTACGTGAAGAGGGGGCTTTAACTGTCGCTGCAGATAGTGGTCTTCTGGTCTGCCTGATGCATATGCAGGGGGCTCCTGATTCCATGCAGGATAATCCGCTTTATGACAATGTGGTCGAACAGGTCAGTTATTTTTTAACAGATAGAATAAATATCGCTTTATCGTCAGGCATTACAAAAAATAATATTTGTATCGATCCAGGATTTGGCTTTGGCAAAACTTTGCAACAAAATCTGCAATTACTGGCTTCTTTAGCTACATTTAAGGCAATGGGTTATCCATTACTGGCAGGTTTGTCGCGTAAGAGCATGTTAGGACTGTTGCTGGATAAACCGGTGGATCAGCGTTTATATGGAAGTCTATCTGCGGCGGTTATTTCAGCCATGTTAGGGGCAGATATTATCCGTGTGCACGATGTCACAGAAACAAAAGATGCGCTGACTATAGTGCAGGCTGTGTTACAGCAATCACCTTAGAATAAAAGAGGAAAAACATGTCAAAACGTTATTTTGGTACCGACGGAATACGTGGCCGCGTCGGACAGAGCCCAATGACTGCCGAATTTGTCATGAAGCTCGGATGGGCAGCAGGTATGGTATTGTCCAGGCAGGAAAGAGGACATGTAGTTATTGGTAAGGATACGCGAATTTCCGGTTATATCTTTGAAGCAGCATTAGAGGCTGGTCTTGCAGCAGCCGGACTGGATGTTACCCTGATGGGACCGATGCCGACACCGGCTGTGGCCTATATGACGCAGGCTCAGCGTGCTACAGCAGGTATAGTGATTAGTGCTTCGCATAACCCCTATTATGATGACGGAGTGAAATTTTTTAACGGGGATGGTTTTAAATTACCCGATTCCACTGAACTCGAGATAGAAGAAATGCTGGATCAACCGATGAAAATGGTTGAATCCAGGCATCTGGGTAAAGTTCATCGACTGGAGGATTCTCGCGGACGATACATAGAGTTTTGTAAAAACTCCATTCCCTTTCGAACAACTTTAAAAGGCATGAGAATAGTACTGGATTGCGCAAATGGTGCTACCTACCATGTGGCTCCAAACATATTTCGTGAACTGGGTGCCGACGTTTTTGAAATGGGTGTTAGCCCGAATGGATTGAATATTAATAAAGACTGTGGTGCTTTACATCCCCAGAATATGCGTTCAATGGTACTGGAAAAAGGAGCTGATCTGGGTATAGCCTTCGATGGAGATGGAGATCGCTTAATGATGATGGATGCCACCGGTGAAGTGATGGATGGTGATGAAATTCTGTTTGTTATCGCCAAGAGCCAGCTTGTCAGTGGAGGTTTAGGTGGTGGTGTAGTCGGCACATTGATGTCAAACCTGGGGCTTGAACATGCATTAAAAACTCAGGGGATACAATTCGAACGTGCCAATGTCGGTGATAGATATGTCATGGAAAAGCTGTTGTCTAAAGGCTGGTTTATAGGTGGAGAATCTTCAGGACATATCATTGCTCTGAATCAGACTACTACCGGTGATGGAATTATTGCAGCATTACAGGTTTTAAACTGGATGGTGGATAAAGGTTTAACCCTCGCTGAAGCGAGAATGGGAATGCATAAATATCCACAGGTAATGATCAATGTGCCTATTGCTCATAAGATTAATCCAGATGATTATCCCCAGATTCAGCAGGCTGTTGAATCGGCTGAACATGAGCTGGCAAACAAAGGGCGAGTGTTACTCCGACCATCCGGTACAGAGCCGTTAATCCGGGTTATGGTTGAAGGGGAAAGTGATGAACAGGTGGGTACTTTGGCTCGCCAGATTGCGGATGTTGTGATAGCTGCAGCTTCAATGGCATAATTTTTTATGTGTATTATTAGCTCCTTTTCAAATCCCTGCATGGAAAACATGATTCAATGCAGGGATTTAAGCAATAAACAACATTTGCATTGATTTTTGACGCAGAGACAAGTACCCTTTGCGCCCATTTTGAACATAGATCTTATTGAGGTAAAGCATGCGTCGAACTCTAATTGCCGGTAACTGGAAAATGAATGGCTCATTATCGAGCATTGAAACGTTAATTAATGGAATAAAAAACGGACTGGCTGAAGTGACGAATGCAGATATGGCAGTATGCCCTCCGGCTATATACATACCTAAGGTAAATGAATTGATTGGTGATGCCAATATCGGATTGGGTTCGCAAAATATTTGTGATCAGGAAGCAGGAGCATTCACCGGTGAATTAGCACCATCTATGTTAAAGGAATTTAACTGCAGATATGCCATTATAGGTCACTCAGAGCGTCGTAGTTTGTATAGTGAATCAGATGAACTGGTTGCAAAACGATTTGCAATGGCAGTAAAGCACGGTATTACGCCATTATTTTGTATTGGCGAAACCCTACAGGAGCGCGAGTCGGGTGTAATGGAAGATGTTGTATCCCGCCAACTGGATGCTGTTATCGATTCACAGGGTATAGATGCTATCGGACAGTGTGTAATTGCTTATGAGCCAGTTTGGGCTATCGGTACCGGTGTAACCGCTTCACCTGAGCAGGCACAGGCTGTACATGCCTTTATTCGTAATAAGCTGGCAGCACTTAGTGAAGATGTTGCCGCTAAAGTTCAAATTTTATATGGTGGAAGCATGAATGCGGCGAATGCTGCAGAACTGCTTTCACAGACCGATATTGATGGCGGCCTAATTGGTGGCGCGGCATTAAAAGCGGATGACTTCCTGGCGATAGGTAAGTCCGCTTAAATTTTAAAGCTTAATTATTTCTAACAAGAGAACAAATAATGGAAAACCTCAATGCACTTTTACTGGTAGCTCAGGTATTGCTATCGATATCATTGATCGCTTTAGTCCTGTTACAACATGGAAAAGGTGCAGATGCAGGAGCAGCATTCGGTAGTGGGGCATCTGCCACTGTATTTGGTGCAAAAGGCTCAGGAAATTTCCTGACCAAGGCGACTGCAATTATAGCGACTCTGTTTTTTCTCACCTGCCTGTCGTTAGCTTATCTGGCCAGTCATCGGGAAGGTCCGAGTAGTATCATGGAATCTATAGTAGAAACTCAATCCATTGAGCAGGGTAGTCCTGTTTTACAGCAACCTGCTACCTCAGATTTACCTCCAGCCGAACCTGAGACAGTTAATACAGTAACTGATACTGATTTACCTCCTGCGCAATAAAAATCAGAAAAATAATGTTTAAAGCCGATGTGGTGGAATTGGTAGACACGCTATCTTGAGGGGGTAGTGGCGAGAGCTGTGCCGGTTCGACTCCGGCCATCGGCACCATATGTAATATCTAGGACGCTCTTTAGCGTCCTTTTTTACGCCTGAAACAAAGCTGTATAGCCGTATACTTGTACGTTAAGCATCGTTAAGGTATTCTAAAAGCCAGAATAAAAGTGGTGTTTTTTGTGGTGTTATTGTTATCGATACCATGAAAATGTGGTGTTATTGGGCTAAGAGCCTTTAAAGATGGAGTTTTTAGATTATGGCTTTAACAAGTATTCAGATAAAAAAAGCTAAACCAAAAGATAGAAAGTACAGGCTTTCAGCAGGAAAAAGTCTATCTCTATTGGTTATGCCAACAGGCAGTAAGCTATGGAAGTATCGCTTTAGACTTAATGAAAAGTCAGGTGATTATTCAATAGGTGCCTATCCTTCAATTTCATTAACTGATGCACTCAAAAAAGCTGATGAACTTCGGAGTTTAGTTAGTCAGGGCATTCACCCAAAAGATGCAGATAGGCGCAAAACACAAGAACTGAGGCTAAAGCAAAAAAATACTTTCAAGGCCGTAGCTTTATCCTGGCTCGAAACTAAAACCAATGACTGGAAGCCTAACCATAAGCAGGATGTTGAAAGGTCGCTTATTAGGCATATTTACCCTTATCTTGCTGATGTACCAGTAACAGATATTACTACGGCTGATGTGCTGCATGTTTTAAGAAAGCTTGAGGCTACTGGCGCGCTTGTAATGCTAAGCAAAGTAAACCAAAGAGTTAGCCATATATTTGCTTATGCTTGCATTGAAGAGCTAATAACAACGAATCCAGCTATTAATTTACAAATAGCCTTGAAAAGTCCTGTAACCACTAATTTTAAGCATGTTCCA
>CALCSG010000376.1 GCA_937894085.1 uncultured Gammaproteobacteria bacterium
CTGGCACCATCTCGCCCTTTTGTACCGCACAACGTGAATGGCTGCTTTATCAACAGGCTGTGTGAAAACTGTTTTCGCTAAAAGCATTGTGGAAAACACTGTCTGGATTTAACTGATTATAGGGTATGAAGTGGTTAATGGACTTTAAATTTACTGTTTATATACTCCTAAAGTGGCAATTAATTTTAGTATTTTATGGATTTTGCAGTTTTCACACAACCTGTCAACATTTGAGACATAGAGGTTGTCAAATGAAATAGGTCGTATTTTTGATTTTGTTAGATCAAATCTGAAAAAGTGTAATTAATATCCCCTTTCCGCTGACAGAACTCAGGAGAGTTCCAGTACATCCATCATATCAAATAATCCTTTTTCCTTACTGGATAACCATTCAGCAGCGCGTAATGATCCTTTTGCGTAAGTCATACGACTGGAAGACTTGTGTGTAATTTCAACACGTTCACCAGGACCTGCAAACATGACGGTATGATCACCCACTATATCTCCTGCACGAATGGTAGAGAAACCAATAGTTTTAGGATCACGGGCACCAGTCTGTCCTTCCCGACCATAAACTGCACACTCTTTTAAATCTCTGCCAAGAGTTTCAGCCACTACCTGCCCCATCTTGAGAGCGGTTCCTGATGGAGCATCAACTTTATGATGATGATGAGCCTCAATGATTTCAATGTCGACATCATCACCCAGTACCTTTGCAGCCATCTGTAATAATTTCAAACACAAATTAACACCGACACTCATATTTGGAGCATACACAATGCCAATTGATTCAGCTGCCTGGTGGATTTTTGCCTGCAGAGCTTCATCACAACCGGTAGTACCTATAATCATTTGACGATTATTGGCAACACAGTAATCAATATGTTTTGTGGTGATGGTCGGATGAGTAAAATCGATCAAAACATCAAAATCTTCAGTTTTCTGAATTGATGGTGAAACTTTGACATCCAGATGTCCAACCCCCGCCAGTTCACCCGCATCAGTTCCAACCAGGCTACTATCAGGTCGTTCAGTAGCCGCACTTAAAACAAACTTATCTGACAAACTACAGGCTTCAATGAGCGTTTTGCCCATTCGACCACCGGCACCGGCTACAGCAACTTTAATCATGTTTATATCTCAATTTATTTTAATTTTTCACCACGAAGTCACGAAGGCCACGAAGTTATTATGTATCTTCTCAGCGTGTTTAGCAGCAAAGAGTGCAAGTTGTTGATTCTTCATGCTTCTGCAACAGGACGTTGCAGTAGAGTTTACATGGATGTATTTACAACGTCCTGAATAATCAACAACTTGCACGTGCAGAAAAATTACGCTGAGTAGTTACGTTTTTATAAACATTAATAGCTACTTATGATTTTATCTTTCGCCACGAAAATACGAGGGAAAAATAAAATAATATTTCTTCGTGCTCTTCGTGACTTCGTGGTGAATTGCTTTAGGACTTCATATCTTCAAAAAATTTTTTCACACCATCCAGCCAGGTATTTTCATTCGGGCTATGTTTATTGACAGATTTACCCATAGACTCAGAAAATTGTTCCAGTAATTCTTTCTGTTCTTTACTTAATTTAACCGGGGTCTCGACAATAACCCGACATATTAAATCACCAACCGGACCACCTCGTACAGGTTTTACACCTTTACCGCGCATGCGAAACAGTTTATGGGATTGAGTACCCGCAGGTATTTTAAGTTTCAAACGACCATTTAAACTGGGAACTTCAAGATCACCACCGAGTGCAGCAGTCACAATGCCAATCGGCACATCACAATATAGATCGGCATTATCCCGTTCGAAAATAGAATGAGGTTTAACTCGCATTTGAACATATAAATCACCAGGAGGTGCGCCTCTGTCACCCAGGTCACCTTCACCACTCAATCTGATCCTGTCACCATTATCAACTCCGGCAGGAACTTCTACCGACAGTGACTTATAATGTTTAACCTGACCTTCACCATGACAGGTATTACAGGGATCTTTAATAACCTGCCCGGTGCCGCGACAGGCAGGGCAGGTTTGTTGAACTGAGAAAAAACCCTGCTGCATTCTTACCTGACCATGACCAGCACAGGTGGTACAGGTTTCCGGAGCTGATCCTTTTTTTGCACCGGTTCCTGCACAATCTGTACAGGCTTTATGCGTCGGCACTTTAATCTTTACATTGGTACCGGAAACCGCATCTTCCAGGCTTAATTCGAGGTTATATTGAAGATCGGCACCTTTATGAACTCGTTGACCACCGCCTCCACTAAAAATATCGCCAAAGATATCGCTAAAGGCATCACCAAAACCACCACCACCGAAACCGCCGCCGCCACCAGCTTGCTGATTAACGCCAGCATGACCGAATTGATCATAGGCAGCTCGTTTTTTAGCATCGGTTAATACTTCGTAAGCTTCTTTAGCTTCCTTGAATTTATGTTCTGTCTCCTCATCCCCTTCGGTATTTCTATCGGGATGATATTTCATCGCAAGGCGACGAAAAGCCTTCTTCATTTCTACAGTTGAAGACGTTTTGCTTACACCGAGTACTTCGTAATAATCTCTTTGCGACATAATTCGTTACTATTTGGAATATTATTTTCGGAAAACCATTTTCTGGAATGCCAGTCGTTTAAACCAAAGAAGCGGACGAGTGTTTTCACACTCGCCCGCTACAGGTTGCTAATGCTTAGTGACGATTATTTTTTATCGTCTTTAACTTCTTCAAATTCAGCATCAACAACATCGTCGTCGGCATTGTTAGAGGCCCCGGCATCACCTGCAGGTGCACCTTCAGCAGCATCGCCCGCATTCGCGGCATATGCTTTTTCCGCTAATTTGCCAGAAGCTTCCGCAAGCGCTTTGGTTTTAGCTTCAATCTCATCCTTATCCTTGCCTTCCATTGCTTTTTTCAGGTCGGCTGTAGCAGATTCAATTGCTTCTTTATCAGCCGCGTCGACCTGATCACCCAGATCCTTAAGAGACTTTTCAGTAGCGTGAATCATTGCATCAGCCTGATTACGAGTATCAACCATTTCACGAACTTTACGATCTTCATCCGCATGAGCTTCAGCATCCTTGATCATGTTTTGAACTTCATCATCAGATAAACCACTGGAAGCTTTAATAACAATCTTCTGTTCTTTACCGGTTGCCTTGTCTTTCGCTGAAACATTCAGTATACCGTTGGCATCAATATCAAAAGTTACTTCAACCTGAGGTACTCCGCGAGGTGCAGGTGGAATATCTGACAGATCGAAACGACCTAATGATTTGTTCGCTGTGGCAACTTCACGTTCACCCTGCAGGACATGCACTGTTACTGCTGTCTGGTTATCTTCAGCCGTTGAGAAAGTTTGTGATGCCTTGGTTGGGATCGTGGTATTTTTGTCGATCAACTTGGTCATTACACCACCCAGAGTTTCTATACCCAGAGATAATGGTGTTACATCTAACAGTAATACATTTTTAACATCGCCACCTAAAACACCACCCTGAATTGCTGCACCACAAGCCACGGCTTCATCAGGATTAACATCTTTACGCGGGTCTTTGCCAAAGAAGTCTTTAACTACTTCCTGAACCTTAGGCATACGAGTCTGTCCACCAACCAGAATAACCTCATCAATTTCTGAAACCGATAAACCGGCATCTTCCAGAGCTGTTTTTAGTGGATCGATAGTGCGTGCAATCAGGTCGTCTACCAGAGATTCGAGCTTGGCACGCGTAATTTTCAAATTCAAATGCTTGGGACCTGAAGCATCTGCAGTAATATAAGGCAGATTAATATCTGTCTGTGAACTTGCAGAAAGTTCAATCTTGGCTTTTTCAGCAGCTTCTTTCAGACGCTGCATGGCCAGTGGATCACCACGTAAATCCATACCCGACTCTTTTTTGAATTCATCAGCAAGATAATCCATCAGGCGGAAGTCAAAATCTTCACCACCGAGGAAAGTATCACCATGCGTAGAAAGCACTTCAAACTGATGTTCGCCGTCTATTTCAGCCACTTCGATGATAGAAATATCAAAGGTACCGCCACCCAGGTCATAAACAGCAAGTGTTTTATCACCAGTGGACTTATCCATACCGTAAGCTAGCGCTGCTGCTGTAGGCTCATTGATAATACGTTTGACCGTCAGACCGGCGATTTTGCCTGCATCTTTAGTCGCCTGGCGCTGAGAATCGTTGAAATAAGCCGGTACAGTGATAACTGCTTCAGTTACTTCTT
>CALCSG010000377.1 GCA_937894085.1 uncultured Gammaproteobacteria bacterium
TAAGTTAAACCATACTCTCCATTCAGTTTCCAAGATAGCTAGTAACTACATCCGACCAGGCTGGGTCTGAAAGTATCTCCAGCATTGAACGGTTCATGGGTTCTCTGAGTTCACTGCCGGTGGGTACTGCAAAGGCATAATTTTGTTTTAAGAAAGTGCCAGGTAATACCTCCAGGGCGCTTTTCGGATCAGAGTTCACAAGGTAACGCATGATTGGCGCATCATACACCACAGCACCGATCTGCTGCTCTGGCAGCGCATTCAATGCATCATTAATATTGTCGAAATAACGGACCCGGATATCATGCTCTAGAAGATACGCTTCACTTGTAGAACCGCGTAAAGTACCCACGATAACACGGTCGAGATCATCGGGTCCGCTGACGGGTCCGCTGAGCTGTTGTACAGTAAAAACCGACGCGATGGTTGCTGTAAAGCCAGAAATTGTAATGACACTGAAGAACATCCACAGAATGGCCACGAAACGACCTGCGGCTGTTACAGGTGCTTTATCGCCATAACCCACAGTCGTCATAGTCACCGCTGACCACCAGAAACCTGACCCAACTCCCTCGTGAGGCTTTCCTCCGAACTGAGCTGGATTGGCACGCCGTTCCAACAACCAGATAATGAATCCTACAGCCATCAGCAACAGTACCAGTACAGCGAGGGCATGCACAAATTTCCAGGAAAAAGCGGCACTAAGAGTGGCCCATACTCCGGAAGGTGAAGTGGGTACTGCAATGGCGAGTCCTGTGGAATAAAAAGGGTGTGTAAAATCCAGAAATGCTTCCCGCTCGGCAGTCACTGTCAGCGCTGCGACGGCTACATCCAGTTTACCTGTCTTGACTCCATCCAGCAGACCAACGAGGCTCTCGCTGCGATACACATAGTCCAGTTCTAGTTTATTGGCGATACGTTGCCACAGTTCAATACTGACACCGGTATAACCGCCTTCAGGTTTCTTTATAACAAAAGGAGCAATCTCGCGCACGCCAACCACGAGCGGCTGGGAAGCTGCAAGGCATTCACCAACGATCAGGGACATTAACAGACCAACTAACATTAACGGAGAAACACGCCCCCTAATCCTGACCGAAATAGTCTTTAACCTAAAAGCAGATTTGCACTTTAAAAAGCTTGTTATAGTCATTATCCGGTATCCCTTTTTAACATGAAGTTTTTCAAATTCGATTAGAATCGTGAACTTTTAAATTTTATAATACAAGTTAATTTATTTGGGGAAAAATAGCTTTATACGGTAGATCAATCTCTTAGTGACCCTGATCCACTCAAAAAAATCAGATTTAACTCTTCTTTTTACTGACTGGTATGACGTCAGTGAATATGATTCTAGTGTTCTAAATAGAGCTGACTGATAGAATACCCTGACTAAGTCTTCAAACCAACCTGACATCAACAGCTGCCAAAATATTTATTTGCTGTTGTAAAACTTTATTTTATTCAGCCTAAATAAACTTACAGAAAACTTCTGGCTGCCTGAGCGAGATTTACCCAAACCTGGAGAAATGATGAATAACAAGTTTTTAATAAGTTGGCTTTGCTGGTTGCTGCTTTTTATAACACCGGTTCAGGCGCAGGAAGATGGTGCGTTGCAGAGGCTGCAACGCACAGAAGCTTCTGTGGGCAAGGAATTGCTACTCGTCGAACGGGATATTCAGAGTGATCGTGAGCGTCTGCAAAAAGCGGAACTTGGTTTGCGCGCATCCACTATTACCCCTGCTCTGCTGGAAGATGC
This sequence comes from uncultured Gammaproteobacteria bacterium, assembly GCA_937894085.1. Classification (GTDB taxonomy): domain Bacteria; phylum Pseudomonadota; class Gammaproteobacteria; genus JACNJF01. The sequence continues at coordinate 1,760 of CALCSG010000377.1, forward strand.
CCGCCTTGAACTGGTCTCTTTTCAGTCCAGGGAAAACGGTTTGCAAACCCGGCTTAAAGCACGTCGCAGCGCACTCGCCCTACTGGGCAGAGAAACTGGAGACATTGAAGCCCGCCTGCAGCGTAGTAATGTGGAGGAGACAGAACTGCGGAAATGGCGCGAAGATTTACTCGACCTGCAACAACGCCGTGCTGTACTGGAAAGTCTGATCGATAAAATTGAGCGTCTGCACCAGCGTTACGAGTCGCGCACCGCCCTCGCCCGCCAGCGCCTGAACCTGTTGCAGGCCCGATTTGAGCTACCTGACCTCGAAGCATCCCGCCAGATACCCGGCCAGGCCGGTTCTGTATTACAGAAGCAGGTAGACGAGCTACTCACCAGAGCTTCCGGCGCAAGACAGGATGCATCTTTGTTAAATCAGGATGATCCTCATGACAGGGCACAACGTCGTCTGCTCGAATTACAGGCAATGTTAGCGGAAGAGCGCGCTGAATTTCTGCAAATGAATATCGAGCGACTACAGGTGGAGCGTGTACTTAAATCTCTTACAGCTTTTAGCGGGGCACGTTCTATACCGGTACGAGTACTCAAAACGGTACTGAATAATGTCGACGGGCTACAGCAGGAATTAAAACGTCAGCAGGATGTACTTCTTCAGAAACGCGCCCAGTTTAAAGAACAGCGCCAGATTGTTAGCCAGCAGGGTGCAATCGCTACCGGGGATGACAGTACACTGGCGATGCGACTGTCACTCATTGATGAGATCAAGAGCATTACTGAAGAACAGCAACAGGCTATAGACAAGCTGGATAAGCAATTGAAGGAAGTTTCACAAAGTTACCAGGCCGCGTTAACCGCGCAACGCGAATTACCGGCAGATGCAGAGTCCTGGAAACAACTTGTGCGTAACCTGGCGTCACTACCGTTACGCGTAGCTATTGCTTTCAAAGAGGCGGTGTTGAATTTTGCAGATACTTTTAGGGCCAGTTCACCCGCTACTCGTATCAGTTGCCTGGTGTTGTTGCTCGCCTTGTTGTTCGTCGGCTGGCAAGGCCGGCGCGTGCTTACCCGGCTATCGTTGAGTGAAAATGACTCTGCAGAGGATACTAGTGCATCGATTTCGTGGATGATAGTGCAGCGCAATCTGGTTAGTTTGTTAGCGCCTTTGTTTGTGCTGGGTGCAGGGCTAATCCTGGAAATACGCCAGGTTGACCTGTTACTATTGATGACGCCATTGTTAATCTGGCCGGTGGTGCGTTTCTCTCTCGATTTTATCAATGACCTGATGGATGAATACACCCCGGAGCTGGGTCCGGTACGCACCCGTGTGTTATTGCTGGAAACCCGCTGGGTAGTTATTTTCGCCGCCGTACTAGCAGCCGTGCTGGTGATTGCGCATAGCGTAGCCCTGTCACCGATTGTTATCGACGCGATAGAACGCCTCTCAATGTTGTGTCTGTTGCTTATCGCCCTGCCATTGATCCACCTGCGCAAGCTGTTACTGGAAGGGGTGCGCGGTGATGTGAAATCGAGGCTGTTGCGCGGTATCACCCTTGCTATCCCGCTTATGCTGGCGCTTTGCGCAATTGTCGGTCTGACTGGTTACGTCAACCTGGCCTGGGCGATTGCGATCCGCATTGGCTGGTTGTTGCTTGTTATCCTGGGTATACAGCTGGTACGTAATGTATTGCGTGGACTGCTCAAAGCGACCATAAAAAAGTTTCAGCAGAGTAATGCAGAATCAGCCCCTTACTGGGAACAGTATATTCTAGGGCCCGGTTACCGCCTTACCCTGTTGCTGGTGATCCTTGCCGCTGCCCAGCTGTTATTTTACCTGTACAACTGGAATGCACAGACCCCGGTGGTCAGAGTTGTTCCGCTTATGCTCGATACGACCCTGTTCAGTATCGGTGAAACAGCGATAAAGCTGAAAACGCTCGCACTCGCACTACTAGCCGTTTTTGTTGCGATATGGGGTGCAGGCTGGAGCAAGCAGGTTAGCTACCGCTGGGTATATACCGGTGTACAGGATCAGGGCATTCGTAATAGCCTTTCTACTTTTACCCAATACCTGGTGGTGCTGCTTGGACTGGTGGTAGCAATGAAGATCATCGGCCTTGATCTCACTGCATTGACCGTCTTTGCCGGTGCTTTTGGTGTAGGTATCGGTTTCGGTATGCAGCAAATTGTGGTCAATTTTATCAGCGGTATACTGCTGCTCGTGGAGCGGCCCCTGGCCACCACCGATATCGTAAAAGTCGACCAGTTTGAAGGCGAAGTCACGCGCATTGGTATTCGCTCGTTAACCGTAAAGACCTTCGATAGCCAGGAAGTGATTATTCCCAATTCTTCCGTCATCACCAAGCCGTTCACTAACTGGACCCGAACAGACGATGTTATGCGTACTGTATTGATGGTGGGCATCAGCTATGAGGATGATCCGCACCAGGCCGCGGCGATGGTGCTGGAAATAGTGAAAACTCACCCGGCAGTACTGGAGAGCCCCGGCAGCAAAGTATTGCTTTGGGAATACGGAGATTCTGCATTGATGCTAAGAGTGCAGTTTCATAGTCGCATCCGCGGCGAGATAGGCCGCGCAGATGTTCGCTCCCAGATCCTTTTCTCGATCTGGGATGCATTCAAGGAGGCCGGGATTACTATTCCCTACCCACAGCGTGATATACACATGCATGCGGTCGATTGACACAGACTTGAGCAGTTGAGTTTCCATCATTTAACTAAAACATAATTAATAGAGACTGGAGAGATATGATGAAGAATGACACGGGATTACTTTTTGCGTATGTACTGGATGGCAAGGGCGGTGGCACCAGGCAGGACTGGAAGCAGGTTAAAAAATGGCATCCCGAACAGGGCGTTTTATGGATGCATCTTGAGTACAGTAACCCGGATATACAGGAATGGATCCTTAAGCACAGCGGGCTGGACGAGGTGACTGCCGAGGCCCTGATAGCGGAGGAAACCCGGCCGCGTAGTATGATTGGCGCTTATGGACTGCTGTTGACGTTGCGCGGTATTAATCCCCAACCTGGTTCAGAACCCGATGACATGGTGGCTGTTCGCCTGTGGAGCGATGGAAAGCGTATCATTACCACACGCAGGAGACGTCTAAAGTCTGCATCTGAGATGAGTAAGTCCATTGATCAGGGTATCGGACCCTGCAATGCAGGTGAATTTGTAGAGTCACTCACCGACCTCATGGTAGAAGGCATGGTGGATGTGATTGATAACCTGAGTGATCGAGTAGATGACCTGGAAGAACAGGTATTGACTAAGGAGTCGTACGAATTACGTCCGAAAATTGCCGAGTTGCGTCAGGATGCTATCGGTCTGCGCCGTTACCTGGCACCCCAGCGCGAGGCTGTGGCACGCCTGTTCAATGAAAAGCTGGACTGGTTAAATGAAATGGACCGTATGCGCCTGCGTGAAAGTGCAGACCGTACCACGCGTTTTGTGGAAGACCTGGATCTTGCCCGTGAACGCGCGGTGGTGGTCCAGGAAGAGTTATCGAGTCGTCTGTCTGAAAAAATGGATCGCACCATGTACGTGTTATCCATCGTGGCCGCTATTTTCCTGCCGTTGGGTTTTCTAACCGGCCTGCTGGGAATTAATGTGGGTGGTATTCCAGGTGCGGAATACTCAGGCTCATTCTTACTCTTCTGCATCGCGCTAATACTGGTCGTAGCCTTGCAGGTATGGTTTTTCAAACGAAAAAACTGGATGTGATAATTCAGGTATGACACAGGGAAGTGTCGTTAACGTATTAAAGGATGAAATTTTGAAAAAAAGAGATGAGCAGGGTAGAAATTACTGGAAGTAGAATAAAACTTTATAGATTATTCTTACTGAATATGCAAACTATTAATGGCTCTTTTCACCACACTTCGGCCTGTCCCTACGGCTTGTAGGGAATGACTCTGATGGGTCGAAAGCAGAGATTAGAAGCTGGTGACCGGAACGACAGGTGTTAACGATAGCAGCCGTTACGATGGGTCATTGAAAACAGGTGCAAAGTCCATAAACCAGAGAAGTTTATGGATCACCTTATATACCGCTATCAGGCTAATCTTAGTAGTACATATTTCCTTATAGACGACAGCTTTTGAGCATGCGGGCTACAGCAACACAATATTTAAAATATCCAAGAAAATCGTTATAAATAAATTTAATTAAACAAAACTTATGGGTAACTAGCTCAAAGCCTTATG
>CALCSG010000378.1 GCA_937894085.1 uncultured Gammaproteobacteria bacterium
AAATAATGTGATAAAAAAACGGGGATAACCCATCATTTATTTTGGTTACTCTCAATCAATCTGATCATTACTCAAGCCTAGTTGTTTTAAAGCCCTGAAATCATGTGCAGAATTGGCGGCTCCTATAAAATTGACGATGCTGTAATTTAATTCACTGTATATATTTTCCATGTGATACTCCTCTTATTCCATGGATTGATGTTGATTCCGGGATACCTCAATGATCCGCGTTTGTAATCGTTGCAACTTAACGCACTCTTTCAGGATGTCAGGATAAAGCAGCAACCTGTGTTCAAGCCAAAGAGTGACATCAATTAATTGATGTTCCGCGTTAACTTCCTGTACGGTTTCTATATAACTCGCTAGTGATCTCTGCATGAGCTTTGTAAATTGACCATGGTTATTGATCATGTAATCACGAGAGTATTTCTGCAGCTGCCACCAGATGATAGTGCGCATGTCATCGTCCGGATTACCGTAGACAGGGCAAGGATGGAGTTCATGATCGTAGAAATCATTAACATCGTATAGAACGCCTTCTTGAATATAGGCGTCATTAACATCATTCATCCGTGAGATTCCCAGATATCCTGGGGTCAACTTCTCAATACATTTAAGTTGCTCTAATACCAGTGCGTTGAGCACAGGAATATCACTGGGTAATTCATCCGTTTGAACTAGAGGTATAGGGACATTAGAAGTATCGTTGGGATTAGACTCTGTAGAGGAGGGCGATTGAGCTTCTTTGGGTTTGGCCCTACTCGTTGTTTTATCTTTGGGTGTTGTTGACTCTGGGGATGTCTTTGCGGCCTGTATGACTGGTCGAGCATCTCCCGTTGAATCGTTAATGTCTGAAGATCCAGCTGACTGATTTAGCTCGGTGTTAGTATCATCTGTTTGAGCGGTCAATCGATGGTTCAAAGCTTCAGGTTCATGCTTTAAAGAGCGTTTTGAACCCCTAATCAGCGCATTGATTTCAGCCATGATACTAACAGAAGGGATTTTAACGATATCCTCTAAACGCATATCCAGATCTTGGGTAAAACTATCTAAATCGACTTTATCACCATCATATGCAGCCAGCGTTTTATAGAATAGATCGTTTATTTCATCGGGATTCTTTTTACCTTGATCGGTGGCCAGCCAGAAGGTTTCGTAGGCTTTAAATAATTTCCTTACCTTAGTTACTACTGGCTCACCGGCTCCAGCCCATAATGCATCAGGAATAATATCAAGGAGTATATTTGATGTATAATTGAACCTAGAAATATGAGAATTATCAACTTTCCATCCTCCTTCATTGCTAATCCGGTCAGATAATTCACGCAAAGAAAGCTTGTCTTTATTAAACTGCTCGCCTTTTCCAGTTGCTATCTCTCGATCTTCTTCAAGATACAGCTTATGTAATTGCTGAACCGCAAGAGCTTTTTCAATAAATTTAATTTCACCGCGATTCTCATTTTCCCTCATGTGAGCCGCTAATGCCTGTGTGTCATCATACCAAGGATAAAAGTCGCACTTAATGCAATAAAAACTATCAGCTTTTTCAAGAAGAGACTGCTTTAAATTTATATCTTTTTCATTTTCAGCAAGTTCTTTATATTTATCATAAAGCTCTTTGAGTATCTCCAGGCGAGTATTACCTCCATCCCTAATGCTATATTTTTCATCATCTGGATTACGTCTTGTAATCCGTGGAGGGTGGTCTAGCCCGACAGATTCTATAGAATGTAATATAGACTCATAGGCTGGGTTACGTGTTCTTCTGGGATTTAGTTCGTATGGCTGTAACTGATCCAGAGTAACTGGGATTTCTGTTTTGGTAATAGGATCATCTTTTTTGTCATTAAAAGATGATTCGTTTTGTAAGAAATCAAGAATATTGTCTTCGTTAAGCGGTTTTATCTTACTCATTGCATCGCCTCCTGCAAAGTGCTGAGACTCTCAGCACTTTGTTTTATCGGTTGCAAATCCGACAAATGGGGAAACAACTCATGCACTAATGCCGTATAAACTTCGAGCGCACTTGGTGTGGGCCCTGTTCGTGTAACCTCTATACGATGTACAGGCTCATGCCTAGCGGCGGCTTTGGCATAGGCTGACAGCTTGGGTACGAAGGTATCTAAGATGCTGACCTTGCCATCTGACAGTTCATAAAAACGCTTTCTTATGAGATTGGCAATTTGTAATGAGTCACCTGTGCGATCCTGTTTATAGATCAATCCATAAAGCGGCGGAATTGGTGGAACGGGTATCGCAAGACCTACCGGTGGTTCTAGTGATTTCAGCATCTGGATGGTACCGCGCATAAATTCCTGACTATCTAGCGCTTCCGGAACGATTGGGCTTATCAGTAGATCGGAGGCTAATATGATGGATTCCTGCATGATTGAACTGGCACCCTGACTGTCTATCAGGATGAAATCATACTCATCTCTAATTTTATGCAATGCCGCTTTGAGGAAGTAGACGTTATTCGTGGATTCTTTTAACCAGTAGAGTAACTTGGCTTTTGGGTCATTCGATTGAATGATGTGTAGATTGTTGATATCGGTTTTAGAGATACAGTTTTCGGGACTAACCTTGGTGATAAGCTCAATGACTCCATTAATGGATTTTGAGGTCACTCGGTAATATGAAG
>CALCSG010000379.1 GCA_937894085.1 uncultured Gammaproteobacteria bacterium
AACGGTGCGTCCATGCACCACTACTCCCGCTAAAAGCATGCGGGAATGACGATATCACATGATTTTCATACTGAGCCATAAAAAAACGCCTGCTCAATTGCAGGCGTTACTGGATGGAAAACCACAATGGTCGGGCATTATCTCATCAATGGATGAGATAGCCCGTTACAAATGCTATTTAGCTGCTTTATCCAGCTTGCGGATAAAGTTACTGTCATTCTCTTCATTGCAGGTTTTTACTTTATTCCGGCCATGTTTATGGTGTTTACCATGACTTTTGATACAGGGTGGAGCAACCACATCTCTAATATCAATTAACCAGGTTGCATCACCCTGACCATTGATTTCATCTGTTGTGCTTTCAGGGTGCTGAATATTGATAATAAACTGAGTTGGATTTACCGGGTTAAAAATCATACCGGTATTTTCCGCACCTTTGACCTGCAGACTCATGAAATGGTCGAGTGATTCGGCAACGCCATTGCTGTCAGTGTCGCGCAGAAACCAGATGTCACCACCGCGGTTATCACTGTTCGGCCAGTCTTCTATTACGTAAATGTTACCCAGAGCATCCTGTGCGAGGTTATCCGGTGATGTAACGTGTCCGGTGGTTGCTGCATACCCAAGGTTCTTGGTGGTACTTTCATCAGCAGCCAGGCGCACCATAGCTTCGCCATTACCCAGTTCTTCTACCGAGTAAACAGCCAGTTCTTCAGTTGCCGTAAAATAAAGCACTTCATGGCGATTTCTCAGGTAACCTACCTCAAGGTCTTCCGGACGACGGTAAGGCGTAGCTTCAAGCTCATCCGCAGCAGCACGGCCACCACGAGTTTCATTATCAAATGGATCAGCTGAGGTCAAGGCAACCCCGTTTTCATCTGTCATTGCTACCCAGTTAGCTGTGCCGGTACGTTGTTGCGGGTTGTGATCCGGGTATTTACCAGCTTCAGCAGATACATCACCAGTAAAATTGTCTACTTTAAGAACAAAGGTCTGACCCTTGCTGTAATTGTTTTTAACCGCAGGAACAAACTTGTAAATAGATCCAGAGCGGTCTTCATCTACAAAATACAGGGCAGAGCCATTGTGGTTAAACTGTAACCCTTCAATAGACACATTAGGAATGCTGTTCATCTCATTGACCACAACTGTCTCGCCCGACATTAAATCAGCCATTGGGTTAGTGATTTCAAAAAGGCGCCCCTGTCCGGACCACTCTTCAGCAACCAGCAGGGTATTAGCAGGAGACCAGGTGGCAGGATCAAGGGCACCATAATCAGCACTCCAGTCACCGTGAGAACCATTCATATCACCCCTGAACATAACAGTGGCCCTGTCAGTTAGTGAATCATAACGAGTGACCCCGGCACCATACTGGGTTTCATGTGGCAGAAAAATGAATCGTCCACTGGGGTCAAACGCACTCATGTCTGTCATTGAAGCAACCTGGCCTAAACCGGGAACTCTAGCGGTAGACTGTGTAGCGTCGGCTTCAATTTCATGCATGCTGGTCAGGTTTTTGTAACTGACCCCAGCAGGTACCTGCCAGGGTGAGTTCAGTTCATTAACATGGTTCGCTATCTGGGCGACTGCAGCAGACTGGGTGAGTGGGTTAAAAAATACATCAGTGCCTGCAAAAGCAGTTTGTGAACAGACGATCAATATACTCGTGTATAAGACATTTTTATTAAATTGTTTCATGAATGGTTTCCTTTGATTATTGAATACAGATAAATTATTGCGGGTGCAAATCTAGTGGAAACATATGTCAGATTTATGAAGAAATTATTAAGATTGTGTTAAATAATTAAGGACATCTATTTTGTCCGGATCAGTCCACTATCCGTCTTGATGAAAGTGCATTATAAAAATGATGCTGAAAATAAATCGAGATTAATCACTCATGTATTGGCAAAAATATTAGATATATTATTTCATGACCTCATATTGGTACATTGTCCTTTTCATGGTCTTAAAGCCCATCGACAGCAATAAAAAACTATCAGTCAATGGAATCATGGCCTACCATTGAATAATTTTCAGTCTTGTAAGAGGTGTTTTTTCGATGAGTGGTTTTTATATGCTGGCAGGCACTCTGACCAGCGATCAGACGCTGCAGCAAATTTCAGTGCAATTAAAAGACCTGGGCATGGCAGTGCAGATCGAAGATGATGAGCTGGAACTTGATAGTGCGGCCAACCTGACTATTCGTAGCGGTTTCGCACATGAGTATATTCTGGTTGGAGATGCAACAGAAAGCGAGCTGCTGCTGGCAGAGTGTGAACGCTTTTCTGCATTACTGACAAAAATGCAAATGTCCCACGAAATGGAAATTTACGATATGCGGAATGAGCTTATCGAGCAGATTATTTATCATATGGGTTAATTCATGCAAAGCTTGTGCGATCCGTCGTCATGACGTGACGGATACAGGTAATAATGTCAAATATGCTTCAATTTCGTTTTCGTACAGAGATTCATGATGTTGCAAATCGTGAAAATGTAAGTATGTTTTGAAGCATAGTAATTTCATTGTTAGAACAAGTTCTATTGTTAAGCTGATCAGGCAAATATGGAGAGTTAGACATGATGGAACCACCTTTAAATAAAAAAACAATAATTAAATCGTTTGAAGTAATTTCACAGGTCTTTATGTTAAGTCAAAGGCTGAAAAACTAATGGCTTCAACACTGAGTGAAATCGAAGCGCCAAACGATCAGCCACTTGGAGCTCAAGGTGACGCCTGGCAATGGGTTTTATCGTATCTCTCACTGATAAGCCCGAGCGTTAGGCTACTTTGCTAAAGACATTTCGAGTATAAATGAAAAGAAAGGCTTCAATAATAATCATCGGCGTTGTTTCCATGCTGGTTTCACATCTTGCTCATTCTGCTGCAGGATGGACGGATTACGCGACCGTGGCCGAGCTTATTCCTACTAACCATTACTACTATAAATTTAATCTCCCGGTTAAGAAAAATCCAGGTGGGTGTAAAGAGGAAAACTGGTTCTATCAAAACTACAGCTCTTCTGGCTCGGATCAAATGTTTAATACATTGCTAGAAGCAATAAAGTCGAGACTTCGAATACGTGTTTACGTTACTGGGGTTTGTAATCTGGATGGGTTCTCAGAGATATCATCTGTTGGAATCATTCCGTAAGTAATGGTTACCTGAAAAGCCATTGCAGAAGTGCACTAGCCTTGCTGGTGCTTCTGCAAGAATTATTCTGAAATTTATAAGGGGGCAGTCTAGCTATTGGCCTGAAAATTGTTATCCTTTATCAAGGCCTGGATCGCACGAAAATTGTAGGGTAGTATAAAAGGAAAATCAGGAACGTATAATACCTGGGCCGAAGATGATTCTTTGCACTTCTTTAAAACAAGGCGGATTCAACTCTGAAGTGCAACGCAGTTAATTCCAGATCTAGCGAACGAT
>CALCSG010000380.1 GCA_937894085.1 uncultured Gammaproteobacteria bacterium
TGAATATCGTATCAGACACAAATATATTATTAGCTGTTATTTTCAATGAGCCGGAAAAGGATAATATCGTTCAGCTTACGTCAGGAAATGATGCCATAGCACCAGAAATTCTACCATATGAAGTTGGTAATGCATTATCTGCAATGATTAAAAGAAAACAAATAACACATAAAGAAGCATTACTGGCACAAAAATCTATAAGTTCAATACCTGTAAGGTTAATGAGCGTAGATATAGCACGATCCTTGAAACTAGCAATTGATTTTAATATCTACGCATATGATGCATATTTTTTGCAGTGTGCAATAGATCAATCATGCCCTCTACTAACACTAGATAAAGGTATGAGGAAAGTAGCAAAACAATTAAATATACAATTATTGGAGTAATAAAATGAAAGTATTTACTTACTCAGAAGCGCGTCAAAATCTATCTAAACTATTGTTGCTTGCTCAAAAAGAGGAGGTAGAGATACGACGTAGAGATGGAACTATTTTTTCTTTAACCTCAAAAAAAAGTAAGTCTGCATCACCTTTTGATGTTCCAGGAATAAAAACAAAAGCGACCACTGCAAATATTTTAGCCGCAGTTAAGCAATCAAGAACAGGCTAATCGGGTAGCCGAGGGTCTCTAACCCTCAGCTCCCACAACACCCTGTACCCCTGATCATTGGCTTCGTTTACAAAGTGCCTATGATCTATGGAGGACTCGTCAAAGTGAGTCAGAACTACATGTTCAGCCATACCGTGCTAACTATGCATAAAGGTTTAACAATTAGCTGCAGCGGAAAAACCTACGCCAAAAAACTTAGACACCCACTAATTGAAACTAGAAATCAAAGATAAGCTATATTTGGTTATTGGCTGAAAAAAACAGATAGTTTTCAGGAGTGATATCTATTTTTTACAAAGATATCCGGAATATAGAAAATATCAGAACTTCCAGGCAAGTTGGTACCATAAGCCTGCTTTCACAGGCTCTTTTTTTAAATTGAAATTGAAATTGAAGTGTTCTAACTTTCGGGGAAAACTTCCGCACAGCATTTCAGACCATGCACCCAACACTTACCCAGTTGCTCACAGGCCTGGCGGATCTGATGGGCGCAACCGACGAGTGTTTAAAATGGATTCTCAAAGTCCTGTGTTAAATAGACCCAGTGCTTTGAATCGATATTCATTCGACTCAGAATATCAGCTGTAGTAGCCGGTATCGCTCCTTTCTTATCATCCCGCAGAATGCGTCCCGTCCATTCGATTAATTCGAGATAATCGGTGTATTTAAAGGGTAGACCATCTGGCATATGCAGGCGCGGGTTACCTGCAAAAGGCAGAAGGTTTTGAGATTGTTGCCGAACCGCATTCAGATCAAGGTTGCTGGTTTCAGTATGGTACCTTATACGCTGCTGTATTGAGGTGTGATCTGATGTTTCGGGTGTTTCTGCCATGCGCGACCGTATAGGATTTAAATCCACATAAGCCATACAGGCTGCCAGTGCTTTTCCATCAAGTAAGCCCTGGGATTTGAATCGACCTTCCCACAAAATTGTCTGGAACAATTTTGAACAGCTGAGGAACGAAGCTGGCCCGTAGGGTAAATGCCAGGGAAGGCATTTATAAAATCTACCTGTGGCGTTATCTTCTCGATTAGCCTGTCTGGCGATGGGTTCATTCTTAAAACATCTCTGATTCTGTCGTCAATAGATATTTATATAGCGTTTCAACTTTAGTTGTGGTGTTAGACTGCCAACATATCAAGCTGGCTTTATTTGCCGGCTTTTTGTTTTTCTTGAACTCATTTTTTTTAACAGGATTTTAGAGAATACGTTTAGTGCGAAATACCCTGTTACCTTTAATAGCCCTGTTTAGTAGCGCAGTGATCCTTTATCTGGGCGTCGGGCTTATGAATATTCTGGTGCCTTCCAGAATGGGATTGGAAGGCATGCCTACTGATACCATCGGGATGGTGCTATCGATGTATTTCATCGGCATGTTTGCAGGTGCGCTACACAGTAAACAGTTGGTTAAACGTGTCGGCCATATTCGTGCTTTCGCAGGTAGTGTCGCTATTGAAGCGATCTGTATTCTTGCTTTTACGCTTGACGCTAACGCTTTGCTTTGGGGTGTTTTACGAATTTTGCTTGGGTTTAGTCACGCTTGTCTTCTGACAGCGATGGAAAGCTGGCTTAGTGACAGCGCTTCTGAGGAAACCCGGGGTAAAGTATTAGCCGTCTATAACGCTTGTATCATGGGCGGATTGTTTGGCGGTCAGTTTTTGATGGGGGCTGCTGAGCCCTCTGATAACACGTTGTTTATTATTGTCGGTATGCTTTTTTGCATGGCCGCGTTACCGATACTCTTTAGTCGCTCCCAGGGACCAGTCATTGTAACTATTGAACCAATGTCTATTATCTCACTGTTTAAAATTTCGCCGTTGGGTGTTGCAACCTGCCTGACATCAGGGGCCGTTTATTCTGCGTTGTTTAACCTGCTGCCGGTTTTCGCGGCGGAATATCACATCAATGGCTTTCAACTTTCGCTGTTTATGGGCTGTGCGATTATTGGAGCCTTTATGCTGCAGTTTCCTGTAGGACTGTTGTCCGATCGTTTTGATCGTAGATCAGTTTTACTTGTGCTGTTATTGATTTCGTCTGTATTGGGTATCGCGATTATTCCACTGGTTCAGATGGAGATGATGGCCGGTATCTTCATTCTAAATGGTGTCACAGCAGGGATAATCACCTGTTATTACCCGCTTAGTGTTGCTGAATCTTTTGATAAGCTGAAAAAAACTGAGATGGTTTCAGCGATGGGTAGTTTACTGCTGGTTTTTGGTATCGGTGGTGCAATTGGTCCTTATAGCGCCTCTCTGGTGATGCAGGCATTTGGAAGTTCAAGCCTGTTCTACTTCCTGGCTATCCTTCAGATTCTATTGGCACTGTTTACTGTGTATCGAATGATGGTAAGTAAGGCGTTGCCGGTGTCCGAACAGGAGGATTTTGTTATGCAGAGTGCAGCGCTTTCTACTTCTGTTAACCTGGATCCACGAACTGAGTATTCAGAGCCAGATGCCGTCCGTAGTTCAGACGCTAAAACGGCTGTTCTGATTGCCGAATCTGACCCGGCCGCAGCGGTTAGAATGGCGCGCGCACTGACGTTTAAAAACCCTGAGAAAGGAACAGAGGTTGCAGCGGCTGTAGCGACTGTTCCTGGTATCGATGTTATGCGGCTCTATGAGGTTATGAAGGAAACTGCACCTAATCAGATTCTGGAAATTACCCGGGCTATTGTGAAAGCTAAACCAGAATTGGCACCAGAGCTGGTCTCGCAACTGGCAGAATGGTATCCGCAACAGGCAATAGAAGTAGCCATTGAAGTGGGCCGGTTGTTTCCTGATATGCGTATAGAGATGGCGCGAATTGCTGTGGCATCGGCACCCGAATCGGCTACTCAGGTAGCTGAGTATTATTCAGGGCTAATAGCTGAGGAACGGGAAGCGATACGTCCGGCGGACAGGGAAGAGGATACCAGTGAGTCTGATGCTCTGAATATGGTTTCTGAATTATGGGATGCTAACCCTGATCAGGCACTGGATATTGCAGTAACGGTTGCTAAATCAGTGCCCGAAACGGCGGTACCCATGACTGAAGAGTATATGACGAATTATGAACATGACATTACTGCGGATAGTGCTCAGTCGGATACTGGTAACTTTACTGATTCACAGGAAGCTGAATATCCGGATGCGATTGAATGGGTCTCCAGACTGTCTGAAGCTGCTCCTGATCAAGCGATGGATGTTGCAGCTACAGTGGTTGCAGCAGTTCCGGATTCCATGCTCGAGGTTACTGAAGAGTACCTGTCAGTTACCGAACAGGAGCAAGAGACTGACAACGAGACTAATACAGTATTAAGTCTTACCGAAGGTGAGTCCAATATTGTTGATGATGAGCATCAGAAAGCCATTAAATGGTTAACCCGAATGTCGCAATTATCACCGGAAATGTCCTTTAACCTTGCTGTTAAAATTGTTGAAGCGGTACCGGAGAGTGCTGGCTATGTAGCTGCTGAGGTCTCCAGATTGTTGCATGAAAGTTATAACGAACAGAGTAGTGATATCATAGAGGAATCAGCAAGTGAAATTGAAGACGCAGTTGAGTTGGTGAAAAGACTCAACGAGGTTGCGCCGGATAATATTGAAGATGTTGCCATAGCCGTTGTCGAGAATATCCCTGATGCGGCATCTGAGGTTGTTGATGCAATTAGTGACGGGGTGGAAGCTCGGGAGGGGGAGTGGGTCGAGTCCATTGATAAGAAAATCACAGAGAGTAGGAAAAAGAGATAGATACAACTGAATAATGATATTCAATGGCTAAATAATCGGATTAGATAAAACACTAATTTTAAGGGGATTAAAACCACCATCCAAACTATATAATACTTAATTTGTCCGCGCCATTTTCAGTACCGTTTCGTTTAAACACTAACCGACAAATTTTCTTATTTCTTCGATATACTGCGTTTTCAGGTTAAGCTGTTTTTCAGTGCTGTGCAGTCGCTGTTCGTACTCATCCACGAGTTTGAAAATGTTGTCATTAGCAAAAGATAGGACACTACACTAGTGTAGTGTAGCAAACTATGCTATGAAATGGTAAAATCCTGCCACGAAAAA
>CALCSG010000381.1 GCA_937894085.1 uncultured Gammaproteobacteria bacterium
CAAAATCTTTAAATAAAACCTGGGCCTGCTGCTTTTTCCGCAATGCCTCGTGTAGCGACTGCTGAGCCTTTTCTTTTTGAGTGGCTGATTTTTTCAATAGTGGCGTAAAACTTTCAAGCTGTTGTGCAATATCATTTTCAGCGCTAACTTCCGCCGTCTGCAAAATCCCTTTTATCTGGTTTTGCAAATTGCGCACTTCATTAAAATGCTGGATGCCTGCTGCTTTAGCTCATCTTCAATACGTTTATAAATTTGAGTCTGAAATAATTGTCCGAATATTTTCTCACGATCTAACGAATCGGCCAATAATAGTTCACGAAATTTACCCTGTGGTAAGACCATCACCTGCCTGAACTGCAACACATTCAAACCGGTTATGCTTTCAATTTCCAGCGTCACTTCCTTTAGTTTTTTAGCGACAATCAGTTTTAACTCATCATTCTTTAATACTTGCCATAAAGTAGCAAAACCGTTATCAGTTGTTGTACCCTCGCCTCTTGCTTTCGGTCTTTGCTGCTGGGGCGCACGGCTGACGCGGTACTGTTTTCCTGCCAGCTCGAAATCCAGCGTTACCTCGGTGGGTGTATCCGAATGCGCATTATCACAACGCATTTCACTGGCTTCACGCTCATCTGCAGTCGTTCTTCCGTACAGCGCAAAACAGATGGCATCCAGAATAGAGCTCTTGCCGGCACCGGTGGGTCCGTTAATTAAAAACAGCGGACTTTCACCTAACAGCGTGAAGTCTATTTGCTGTAACCCGGCAAATGGTCCGAATGCCTGCAGAGATAATTTTAGCGGTTTCATCCGTGTACCTTCGAATGATGAAGCCTGGAAATAGTCTGCTGTATGGCTTTGCTCTGTAACTCTGTCAACTCATTGCCTGTGGTCTGATTGAAAAAATCCTGGAACATCTCAAGTTCACTACGTTTTATTTTTTCACGATCCACTTCATGAGTACCTGTCTCTGTCATCATTCCCGGTTTCTCCAGGTGTAATACGTTGGGATACACATCTCTCAATTTACCCATCGCATCCAGGATGGCATGCTTATCAGTTAGGCGAACGAGCAGATAATCTTCAAAATTGGGATCAACCCTGCCCTGCTGTAAAATCGACTCCAGTTCCCCTTCCACAATACGCATATCATGTAGCGGCTTTAAAGGTAAGTGCCTGAAGTCCTTTAACTTATTGTTTTCCAGCTCAACCAGCGTCACACCTTTAGTATGGTTCTGCTCTGAAAAGCTATATTTCAATATTGAGCCACTATAACGGATGTGCCGGGCAACTTTATATTGAGGACCGTGCAGATGACCCAGAGCAGCGTAATCAAATTTTTCGAAGAGATCGCCTGAAACCCGGTCTGCTCCACCGATAGACAAGGGTCGCTCAGATTCAGATTGTTCAGCACCATCAACAAAACAATGGCTGATAACAATATTCGCCTGATTTTCATCCCAGCCTTTATGTACTTGCTTTATCAAATATGCATGAGCGTCATTATAATCGGTTAGCTCTACATCAAATTGATGCCTGACGTGTTCCGGGTCATTGTAGGGAATGCCATAAAAACAACAGCTTTCATGCTTATTTTTTATGATCACCGGTTGTGCAACTTTAGCCAGATCGCCCAAAATATATAAGCCAGCCTGTTTTAACTGGTTTGCAGCAAAACTTAGCCGACCGGCGCTATCATGATTGCCGGGAATTAAAATAACGGGAACAGAAAGATCCAGGCAAATAGTGTTTAGCACCTCATCCAGTAGCTGCACAGCGGCCGCCGGAGGAATAGCACGATCATAAATGTCACCTGCAATAATCAGTGCATCGACTGATTCCTGTCTGATGTAATCAATCAGTTGATGCAGAACATAACGTTGATCATCCAGTAGAGATATATTGTGAAATTGACGGCCTATGTGCCAGTCAGATGTATGAATAAATTTCATCACATTAATTTTGTAAGGTGGTCTGTAATATGTTTGTCATAAAGTCACTTTATAATTTAATGGGTGGGACTGGCTGTTATTTTCTTTTTTCGACTGGCTTCATTAAAATTAAAGTCATAATTAAAATCTTCACTATAATAACTGACATAAATCAACATTATCGAGCAAATGATGCACTACAATAAAGCAGACAAATAAATCCTAGACAACCTTATTTTTTTCATCTAAAACTTTAACCCTCAGCTGTTTTCATTTACATCATTTTTTATTGTAAATATAAATTGAAATTTTAACTTTTTCAGGCATCACTACCAGCCAATGCTTAACCGACTTAATTTACATCACCACCTGTTCCTGTTTTCGACCATGCTTTTATTGTGGGTATTATTAACAGGCTCGATAGCAGTAGATGAACTCATTGCTGGCGTTATTGTTGCAGCAGTAGTTTCACTAATCTCTGCCCCCTATATTACTATTTTTGATGGTATTCGATACAGTCCGATGGCATTGATTTCAGTTTTTACCTATCTGGGGTATTTTTTTATTGCTCTGATCAGAGCCAATTTTGATATGGCCCGGCGGGTACTATCTCCCTCATTACCAATCAGCCCCGAGCTACTGGAAGTTGAAACTCATCTTGAATCTAAACTTGGTCAGATGTTACTGGCCAATAGCATTACTCTTACACCCGGCACATTATCTGTCGAGCTAAGACATAATAGAATTTTGGTACACTGGATTGCCGCCCCGGAAGAAGGCGTCAGCCTTGAGCAGGCAACTAAAGATATAGCCACCGGCTTCGAAAAACATATTTCAGGATTTCTCAAGTGACTTTCAACCTGCTGGAATTACTGGCTGCCGGTTTTATCGGAGCAGCCTTACTGTTGGGACTTATCAGGCTCATTATCGGCCCAGATGCTCCCGATCGCGTTATCTCTGCCGACACCATGTCGGTGACCGTAACCGCTGGCCTGACTGTGTTTGCGGCTTATTTTAATAGCGCTCTTTTTCTCGATGTTGCGCTGGTTTATGGAGCCATTTCTTTTATCGGCCTGATTGCAATCGCGCGCGTTATCGAAGGTTCAAACTCATGAGACTTATTGCAGACATACTACTTTTATTAGGCGCTATTTTTTGCTTCCTGGGTGCATTAGGGCTGATTCGTATGCCCGATATTTACAATAGAATCCAGGCAGGGACAAAAGCAGCCACTTTAGGCTCAATCGCCATTATGTTAGGTATCGGGATGCTTTATCCCGAGTGGTGGAGCAAGTTACTGTGTATCATCGGTTTTCTGTTATTCACCAGTCCGGTCAGTTCTTCTGTTCTTGCCCGAGCGGTTTACCTGTCTGGTATCAAGCCCTGGTCAAAACCAAAACAACCGTTGAAAAACTCTGCAGGTGAAAAGTCATGATCTGGGTAATCGCATTAATGGTTTTTATTATGTTAGTGGGCGCTGTAACTGTTTTACTGGTCGACAGTCATGTTTCAGCCATCGCTGCCAGTTCTGCTGTTTCGCTGGCGCTATCGGTCATTTTTGTCATCCTGCAGGCACCCGATGTGGCGATGACTGAAGCTGTAGTCGGCTCCGGTTTAAGTAGCGTTATACTGGCACTGGCATTATTCCGCCTGAATAGAAACAAGGCTAAGATGGAGCAAAGTGATGCGTAATATCAGTGCATTAGTATTTGCCTCCGGTCTGGCTTTTTTATTACTGGTTATTACCTGGCAATTTATTTTGGGTGGAGCACCCATGCTTATCGGGGAAGCAATCTTACAACAGGCCGCAGAAGAACTGGGGGCTGCTAACCTGGTCACTTCCGTGGTACTCGGTTATCGGGGTATAGATACACTCGGGGAAATAGCTATTCTATTTACCGCGTCCACCGCCACTTCTCTTGTTTTAAGTTCAATTGCTGAGAAGACTTCAGCTAAAAGCAAACCAGGTCTTAGAGATGACGGCACCATTCTTGCCAGCAGTGCCAGCTTATTTTTTCCTTTATTGATGACAATTGGTCTTTACATCATTCTGCATGGTCATCTGACACCGGGTGGTGGTTTTCAGGGTGGTGTAATCCTGGCGGCTGCTTTCTTTCTCCCATTGCTGGCTGTACCGGGTCGTGGGGTAAATCATTCGGGGCTGGCACTGGTCGAAGGGTTTGCAGGTGCATCCTTTATCGTCATCGGCATCATTGCCCTGTTCCAGGGTAAAGCTTTTTTACAGCCGTTATTCGGGCATGGTGAAATGGGCTCATTACTTTCAGCAGGTTCTCTGCCTTTGCTTTACATCGCAGTCGGCCTCAAGGTCGGTGCTGAACTTTCCGGATTACTTGCTAATCTGGCTGAACCATCCGGTAACGGGGACGAAACTCTATCAGCCACTGAATCAGCTTCCACAGAACAAACCTCAATGCAGGCGGAGAAAACTAAGTCGTGACTACAAACTTGATTCACTGGCTGCTTTACGGCGGAGCTATGGGTTTAATCGTAATTGGTATCGTCGGCGTCGTTACTTTGACTAATATCTTTCGCATTATTCTGGCACTGGTTATAGCAGAAGCCGGAGCTAACCTGTTACTGGTTATTGCCGGTTATCGCTTCGATGCTATTGCTCCAATTTTAACTGGCCAGGCTCTATCAGCAATGCCTACCACTCAAATTATGGTCGACCCGGTTCCGCAGGCTATGGTTTTAACCTCTATAGTCATCGGGGTCGGTGTACAGGCACTGGCATTAGCCCTGGTACTTAAAGTTTATAAAAATTACCAGACTCTCGATTTGCGTGAAATCCATCATCGCATGCTGGCAGATATCGATCATAGCAGCGGTGTTATATCACTGTTGAGTGAAGAGCAGCCTAAAGGAGAACGACCTTTGCCAGAACCTGAAACAAAGAATGTTCTGAACTCTGGAGGTGAAAAATGAATAATATTGCCTTCAATGTAGCGCTGCCTCTACTCACCGCGTTTTTGTTACCTATCATCAGTTCTGGCTCTAAATCAGCAACACGTTTTGTAGGACCTTTCGTGTTATTGGCCATGTTATGGTTCGCGCTGGCTTACTTTAATGTTCTGCAACATCCGGTAGCTATAGCTTTAGGTGGTTTTTTACCGCCTTTGGGCATTTCCTTTCACCTGGATAATTTATCTTTGCTGATGGCTGCACTTATCCCGTTAATGATGTTATTACTCTGGCCTTATAACAACAGGGAAGGCTTCCGTGAAGAATCCCTGTTGTTACTGTTAGCCGGTGCAGCCAGTGGTCTGGCGCTATCCGGTGACCTGTTTAACATTTATGTATTTTATGAATTGCTATCGGTAGCCTCATTCGGACTTGCAGCGGCTAATCGAACAGCGGCCGCTTTCGCCGCAACTTTCCGCTATGTCATCATCAGTGGCCTGGGAACCGTGCTGGCTTTAACCGGAATAGCACTTATATATACCCAGACAGGGACTCTTAATTTAGCTCATATCGGTTTGCTGGCTTCGCAACTAAATAACCCTGTTGGGCTTTCAGCATTCGCACTAATTGTTATCGGTATCGGGGTCAAGGCAGAAATTTTTCCGGTTAATGGATGGGTTCCTGAAGTGTATTCTACTGCAAGCCCTCGTATCAGTGCCCTGCTTGCGGGACTAATCTCAAAACTGGCCGTGCTGGTTATTATCAGGCTGCTGGTGGTAGCTTACCAGGGTTCACAGGCCTTAACCCTGTTACTGGTGCTGGGTATGCTCGGCATCATCTGGGGAGAGTTGTCTGCCTGGCACTCAAAAGACCTGAAACGCATGTTTTCATTTTCATCAATCGGTCAACTGGGCATGGTACTTGTGGCTTTTTCTATTCCCGGTGACGCTGGCATGGCGGCAGGTATCGCCATGATGCTGCATCATCTTGTCGTCAAGCCCGGCATGTTTTTACTCACCGAAAACTGGAATGGACCGATTAAAAAATTAAAAGGTGCGGCAACTAGTTCACCGCTGGCAGCATTTCTATTCATGCTGTTTGCATTATCGATGATCGGTGTACCACCTTTACCCGGATTCTGGGCAAAGTTGTTACTGGTAACCGGCCTGGTTGAGGCTAATGCACCGCTTTATATCATCGCACTCGTTGTACTGTTAACAGCGACTGTTATTGAAGCACATTATTTAATGTCGACGGCACTTAAAATTTTCTCCAGAGGTAAAAAGAAGCACTTTAAAAAACTGCTTCAGACACCGTTTAATTTAACAATTGCTACGATTTTTGGAGCGGTATTACTGGCAGCTCTTTTTACCCTGACACCTCTGGGTAACAAGTTAAATCAGATAGCGACTGAAAGTAGTGACCGATCTTTATACATCAAAACCACACTATCATTAAAGCTCCCCCCCCAGGTAAAACAACAAGTGAGTAAAGTTCAATGACAACTCTTGATACCTTACTATTATTTTCGCTGCTAACAGTTCTAGTTTCAGGGCTTGGAGTACGTCTGAAAATGATTGGCTGGGTTAGCGCAATCATGTTTGCGGCTCAGTTTGTTGCATTACTGTTCATGGGCGGTCTGGGTTATGGTGGCAGTGCTATTGAATCCAGTGTCAGCCTGACTATTTTAAACCAGCCCCTGAGCTGGCGCTTCGATAGCCTGTCGTGGTTTTTTGCACTGATAACTATAGGCTCTGCACTGGCCAGCTCTATTTTTGCAGCAGGTATATGGGCTAAAAAATTCCATAAACATGATGGAAAACCCGGACTATTACAGTTCGCCATTGCGCTCAATGTTTTTACCATGCTGTTATTACTGGCCAGTGGAGACCTGCTTTCCCTGTTTGTAGGCTGGGAACTGGTTAGCTGGGCCAGTTTACTGCTGATGGTTATGGCCGGCGGCAGTTCCAGTCAATGGGGATTACGTTATATTGTTTATGCCACTGCAGGTGCCATGGCTGTTCTGGCTGGAATCGGCCTTATTTACCATTTAACAGGCTCTTTTTCGTATGCTGATCTGGCGAACACTGCAGCTACATTCAGTAGCACGAATATTGTTATTCTTAGCCTGCTGTTTATTGCTGGCTTTGGTGTCAAGATGGGTTTATTACCATTTCATTTGTGGCAGGCAGGTGCTTACGCTGAAGCTCCCGGACCAGGTTCAGCTTTCCTTGGTGCGATATCTTCTCGTATGGGTCTATATGCGATGCTGGTTGTAGTCATACAGCTTATTGGCCTGGCCAGACTAATTGCTATTGAAATCCCCTTTAGCTTTCTATCTTTACGCGACATGCTGATGTGGGTGGCCGCATTTACCATTATTTTTCCGACCTTTACCGCACTGCGTCAAAATGATGCAAGACATTTACTGGCCTGGCATGGTATTGGACAGGGTGGATATATGATGATGGGAATATTAGTACTTAATCCACTTGGCAGTGCCGGCGGCCTGTTACATGTCTTTAATTACGCCTCTAATCAGGCTGCCCTTTTTCTCGCCATATCAGCCGTTGTCTATCGCACTCACACTGCAGATTTAAACCGACTTGGCGGCCTTGTCACACGTATGCCACTGACTTTCGTGGTACTGCTGGTGGGTATTATCGGCCTGGCGGGTATTCCACCGATGAACGGCTTTGTTTCGAAATGGCTAATATATCGCTCACTGATTGTTGAAGGTATGCCGTTACTATTTGTTGCTACCGTGATAGGAACACTGGGTACAATTCTGTCCGTCTACAAGTTAATTCATAATACTTTTCTCGGACAGCTACGGCTTGAGCATGAGCATATCAGGGAAGTACCGTGGAGCATGTTGGCCCCTATGCTGGTATTGGCATCGGTAGTATTTATGACAGGTTTCATGCCCGGGCTGGTACTTGACTGGGTCGTTTCTGCACAGGCTGCTTTAGGTATTCCTCAACTGGCACATACTCTCGGTGGTGTTGAATCGGCTACCGGTAACCTGGATATGATCTGGATTACTTTAGTGTTATTTGGTGGATTTGGTGTCGGTGCCCTGCTGTTTTACTCAGGTAACAAAGCCAAACGGGTTCATCAGCTGGATAATTACGCAGGTGGTCACTTTCTGACTGCCGATGATCGCTACCATTACAGCAATAATTTTTATGCCGGGTTAATGCATCATATTGGTAGCTGGTATCGCGGCACTTTTAAGTGGCTGGAGTCATCTATCATTTCAATAGTCAGCTTATTAAGCGGGAGCACACAGAGACTTTTTCACAGCTTTCACCCGGCATTATTCCTGTTGATAGCTGCAACACTTTCACTCTATTTTTTCGTAGGCTAAAAAACAATGAACGAGATTTTACTCACCATCATTGAAGTCATCATGATGCCTATTGTGGCCTTTATTGTAGGCCTGTTCATGGTGCTGATGATGCGCAAACTGGCAGCAAGGTTACAACGCCGGATAGGACCACCTTTGTTTCAGCCTTTGTATGACATTATCAAACTATATGGCAAGCAAACTCAGATATCTCACGGACTCATTCACGATATCGGAATTATCATGGCGGTTGGTGGTTATGTGGCTGCAGAAGCCCTGTTACCGGTTCCCGGTATGGATGGCATCGCTGCCAAAGGTGGCCTGGTCACGCTGGCTTATCTAACGATGGTGCCTTCCCTGGGGCTGGCACTCGGTGTCGGTCAATGCGCGAATCCGAATGGTTCTATCGGTATTTCTCGTGCCCTTACCTCGATGCTAGCCTACGATATTCCTTTTATCATCGTGGTGTTCGGTGTTGCCTACCATTTTAGCAGTACCAACCTGGTGAGTATTATCGCCACACAACAGGCCGGTGGCATCAGTACCTGGGGTATTAGTGAAATGCCTGTACTGGCACTTGCCGGACTTTTTGCATTACATGCATCTCTCGGTAAACAACCTTTTGAGATTTATATAGCGCCCGCTGAAATCGCTACCGGCCCTATGGTCGAAATGGGTGGAAAATTTCTCGGTGGACTGTTTGTCATGCAAAGCTTTCAACTGTATACCGCCAGCGTACTTTACGTGTCACTGTTCCTTGGTGGTGGCGAAAACTGGATAACCTTCCTTCTGAAGTGCTTTGCTGTGCTGGCTATTCCGATAATTATTGCCTATCTTTTTCCACGTTACCGCACCGATGATCTGGTGCGACTGGTGTGGAAATGGCCTGTGATGCTGGCACTTATCGGTGTCGCTTTCGTGATGAATTGATGGAGTCCCCAATGAAAAATACTGATCTGGAAAAAATTGAAGTCAATCCAAAAATGACCGCGAAACGTAGCAATCCTTTTGCCAGCGTATTTGATGAACTGGTAAGCTTCTGTCGTTCGCGTTCGATGTTCATGCTGCACTATTGTACCGGTTGTGGCGCTATCGAATTACCACCCGCAATGACTTCGCGTTTCGATATGGAAAGACTGGGTATTCAGCCCATGGTAACTCCCCGTCAGGCCGATATTCTGTTAATCACCGGATATGTTTCTA
>CALCSG010000382.1 GCA_937894085.1 uncultured Gammaproteobacteria bacterium
ATAAATTACTAATATATATGGTTTTATTCAAATTAGATTTATAGTAGAACCGATATAATACCACCCGCTAAGTAGCATTATTTTAACTAATTTCGTGGTATACATTTAGAATTTAGTTGATTCCATTATTTTAACTAAGTTAACCTATGTTAGTTGATCTTCAGAGGTCAATCTGTATTATTCAAAAATACCGCCAGAGGCCTTGATTTACCAATAAAAACCTGATTTTAATAAGGTTTTATTGGGTTGGCTATCTGCTCAATCATAATAATATTTACGAGGAACAATAATGGGTGAAATCTCTCCTGAAGAAGAAAAAAAGATTCTTGAGTCGGCTCCAAAAGGCACTATGACACTATTAATAGTTATGGCGATCCTGTTCATGGCGGGCTGGTTTTATCTGTTTGATATGTTTCTTTCACATGGGCCGGTTAATTAGGAATTAGTTATGCATATAGATCAAACAGAAAAGAAATGGATATACATAACTTTAGTCATGACTGTCGTCATGATGGGAGTCTTAACTTTTTATGCGGTTGGTAGCAATATTCATCCACCGAGTGGTTTCGAACCTATTGATTCAACCCGATTACACCTTTCAGAAGAATTTGGGGAAGATAATTTAGGACTCAAAAAGAATGAAGATGGTAGCCTGACTTTAACAATGGTTGCTGCTCGTTACGGTTTTTATCCCTCTACTGTAGAAGTGCCAGTTCAAACACCGATAAAAATAAGAATAGCCAGTGCAGACGT
This sequence comes from uncultured Gammaproteobacteria bacterium, assembly GCA_937894085.1. GTDB lineage: Bacteria > Pseudomonadota > Gammaproteobacteria > JACNJF01. Next base: position 754 of record CALCSG010000382.1, read on the forward strand.
GTTACATGGTGTTCATGTGCCTTTTACTAACTTTGCTACCATGGTTGTACCGGGTTATATCTCTGAAGTGAATACCACGTTTCAAAAAACGGGTGATTTTACTTTATTGTGTAATGAATATTGTGGGCTTGGACATGACCATATGTGGTCACGTTTAAAAATTGTTCCTAAGTCAAGCTTATAAGATGGGGTATGAAATGACTAATAATGATAATGTTAACGGGCTTAGTCTTGCTAATTTCTGGGTCGGATTGATTGCAATAACACTGGGTGCTGTATTAGGCGTATACCAGGTTATTGAGCGTGTAGGACTTTTTGAATGGCTGGATTCTCCTACGCTATATTTTGCCTCAGTATCTACTCATGGGGTATTAATGGGCTTTGTTGTAACAACCTTTATGATAATGGGTTTTGGTTACTATGCGGCTACAACAAGCTTGAAAATGCCGTTACCTGGTAAAGGACTCGCCTGGTTTGGCTTTTATGTTTCTTTGACGGGCACATTGCTAGCCGCAGTTCCTTTATTACTGGGTGAAGCGTCAGTCATGTACACTTTTTATCCACCGCTGGTAGCGCACCCTGCTTTTTATATTGGTGCTACTTTGCTTGTTGTGGGTTCCTGGTTCTGGTGTTTTGAAATGATCTGGGCGATGGCTATCTGGAAAAAAGCTCACCCTGGTGAAGCGGTTCCATTAGTACATTTTGGTAACACTGCGAATGCGATTATGTGGATTTTTACCACTTTAGGTGTCGCCTCAGAAATGCTGTTTCAATTGATTCCGTGGTCGTTAGGTCTTATTGAGACAGTCGATGTTGGTTTAGCGAGAACTCTTTTCTCTGGTACCTTACATGCGATTGTATACTTCTGGTTATTCCCTGCTTATATAGCCATGTACACAATGGTTCCAAAGGCAATAGGCAGTAAACTATTCAGTGATGAAATGGGGCGTATTGCTTTTATTATGTTGCTGGTTATCTCCGTTCCGATAGGAATGCATCATTTATACCTTGACCCCTTTCAGGAAGCCGGTTGGAAATTTGTTCACATGTTTGGAACATTCCTGGTGGCACTACCTACGTTCTTAACCGGTTTTACTATCATTGCTACATTGGAACTGGCTGGTAGGTTACACGGTGGAAAAGGCCTGTTTGGCTGGATTACCGCTCTCCCCTGGAAAGAACCATTAATGACTGCGGTTGGTTGCAGCATGATGATGTTAACTTTTGGTGGTTTTGGTGGTCTTGTAAATGCAGCCTATTCATTAGATACCATGGTGCATAATACACAGTGGATAACCGGCCATTTTCACCTGATTTTTGCTGGTACGACAATTATTATGTATTTTGCAATTGTCTATCACATGTTTCCTCGCTTGCTTGGTCGGACTCTTTATTCTAATTCGTTAGCGCTGAAGCAATTATGGTTATGGTTTGTGGGTATGCTGGTGCTAACCCTGCCGTGGCACTATCTGGGCATAATTGGTCAGCCACGTCGCATTTCCTCGGCTCCTTATGACTCCCCATTAGTTGAACAATGGGTACCTTACGATCTTGGTATGGTTGCTGGTGGCATTATCCTTTTGATCTCTGTCCTGATGCTGGTGTTTAATTTGTATAAAACCCATAGTTCAGAAGCTGCCAACCTGGTAATGGAATATGCAGAATCGATTCATCCTGCTCCCAGAGTGCCTGCATTACTGAACGGTTTTGGTTTCTGGAGTGTGGTAGTAATTATTTATTTGATCACAAGTTATGGCTATCCCATAGCACAGTTCTTTATCTATGAAACGTTTGGAGCGACAACATGGGGAGTATAACAATGAAGAAAATAATACCTCTATCTATGTTGATCTGTTTATCGGGACCTGTTTTAGCTGAGCCTTCATCACTTGTTGCATATGATAAAGAAACCAGGGCATTGATACGTTCTGGCAGTGTAGAGAGTGGCCAGAAGCTGATGAAATCTGCAAAATGTAAAAAGTGTCATTTTGAAACAGGTATCTCAGATGATACTGATACACCAAATATAGCTGGAATGTCAGCGACTTATTCTTTTAAGCAATTGAAAGATTATCAGGACGATACACGTTCTGAAAAAGGAATGGCTAAAGCTGTTCGTAAGTTGTCAGATCAGGATATATCTGATTTGGCTGCTTATTATGCGTCGCAACCCATGGATAAAGCTGCTCATGATACAGAAACAGTTCCTCGTCTGGTGCATTATGGTGATCCTAAACGTATGGTGCGTGCCTGTAACTCCTGTCATGGACAAAACGGGGAGGGCGGGATGTATGATATGCCTGCTTTGAACGGTCAAAGAATAGGTTATTTTATTGCCACTATGGAAGAGTTTCAGGGAGATGATCGAAGCAATGACATCTACTGGCGCATGAGAGATATTGCGAAAGAGCTCACCGAGGATGAAATTGAAGAACTGGCCAATTATTATTCTGCGGTAGATCCTGAGGAAGCAGCAGATTAGGAAGAGAAGATAAAAGAATAATTTTATTATTTTTATTTTGATCAAAAGCCCTGAGTTCGTTCAGGGTTTTTTTTGTCTCCCAGTTATGGCGTGGACGTCTTATCTTATGAATTTATAAAGACCGTGGTGATGCTCGAATGAAATGGCAGGTGAAACGAAAGCATGCCCGGCATATCGATAGTTTTCCTATGCTTGAGCAATTGCCGGGAATCAGGTCAAACAATGCTGTTGTAGTTAGTCGGGGATGGAATGCGTCCTGTACCTCACACCAAAAACTCCACAAACTTTATTAATAACACCTATAATTTGTGTAAATTATTAATACCAGCTTTACACGAATAATTCTTGTAAGTGAAAAAGCATTTTGTCGATCTTTCCTCGGCTTTAGTTTCATTCAATTAAATGTGAATCTTTATACTCGATATATCCTAACTTATTAAAATAATTTAAACGCAATGCATCGATATTCTCAGAGCAATATCAGTGATCAACAGGAAGCTAAAATCTTGTTTCAAATGACAGAATTAGCATTATCAGAATCTGCAAACCTGATTTCTTCACTGGGACAAATACCAGTTCGATTTAATATCGATTCTATCGGGCTGCATAATAAAACCGGTCTGGATAGCCTGTTTAATCCCGATGAATCCGATATGTTAGCTGTTTGTCACTCTGTGGAAGGAGCGCATCCTGGCAATATTGTTTTTTTACTGGAAGAAAAACAGGGTCATAATCTCACTAAAAAAATTTTAAATGATGGGCATCAGTTAACAGATATGTCAGAAATGGAGGAAGAAGCACTGACCGAAATAGGGAACATTATCGTCAATAATTTTCTGAGTCATTATGTTCAGGTTTTGCATAAAACAATAAATACCCTGATTCCGACATTAAAACGCGGCCATTACGTACAACTGGTTGATGAATTAAGTTCAGACTCCGAGCACAATGATTTCTACCTGGTAAAGTTTAGTGTGGAAATTTCTTCGAATAATGTTAATGCTTATATCATATGGTTTGATCACCTGTGTCAGTGGGAGACTAAACTGGCTGAAACTTCAAACATTAAAGGTTGAAAGAAAGCATGCAGAAATCGCTTCTTCAGCTGGATATTTTGATGAAAGATACAACTCTTTTTGATGCAATTAATACCGGGTTAATAGTACTAAATCAAAAAGGCGAAGTAGTAATCTGGAATAAATGGATGAGTCAATATAGTTTTATCGATTCGGTAAATGCACTCAATCAGCCTGTTTCAATGTTGTTTCCAGATATGAATAAACGTTTACGATTAGCTATTAGTGATGCTTTATCGATAAGTTTAAGTTCAATAATTTCAGCCCGACTGAATCAGTCAGGATTACCTCTTTATAAAAATGTAGAAAGCTTTCAACTGGATAAACGAGTTCTTCAGTCTCTTACGGTGTCGCCTATTCAAATGCAAAATCAACACTGGTGCCTGTTACAGATAAAAGATGCGTCTCAGCGAGACAGGCATGAAATAGCATTAAAAAGATCGGCTCTGGAAATTAAGACGATGGTTTATAAGTCCAAAGAGCAGGAATATCAATTACAGACAATTCTGAATAATACCCTGGATTCAATTATTATTTTAAACAGACTAGGTCGTATTAGCGAATTTTATAGTTCTGCGCAAAAAATGTTTGGTTACAGTGAATACGAATTACTCGGGCAACCGCTTTCAGTACTGTTTCCGTCACCTTATAACAGGCGTTTTGAACAACTTATCAGCAGCTCCCAGGATGATGAACCTTTCAGTGTCTTTGAAATGGCGAGATCATTGAAGTCCAGCGGTGAAATATTTCATTCTGATATTGCCATCAATTCTATATTTGCAGGTAAGGATATGCAGTTTATCATTACTGTCAAAGATATTACCGAGCGGTATTTAGCCCAGGAAGCTTTATACCGTGAAAAAGAGCAGGCTCAGGTCACCCTCAGTAGTATTGCTGATGGCGTAATCACGACTGATATTATCGGTCAGATTAATTTTATAAACCCGGCTGCACTGAAACTGACTGGGTACGAGCATAATGAATTAATCAATAAAAGGCTGGATCGCGTGATTACCATTCAGTCGGATAAAGTTCAGTTTCCAGTGTTCGAATGTATTGAGTTCGGGCAGCAGGTGGATTCCATCTCTGGCGATATATTAATCGCTAAGAATGGACAGCAGTTTGTAATTCATCAGGTTGCTTCACCCATTCACAATCAGGTGGGTGACATCATTGGTGCCGTCATGATTTTTCGTGATGTCAGTAAATCTCATCGACTGGCAAGCCGATTGTCATGGCAGGCGAGTCATGATGAATTAACACAGTTATACAATCGTCGGGAATTTGAAAATCAGCTGGAACGCTTTATTGAATCGGCCAGAGGTGAAAATACGCAGCATTGCCTGTGTTTTATGGATCTGGATAAGTTTAAGGTGGTGAATGACACTTGTGGACATGCGGCGGGAGATGAATTGTTGCGCCAGCTGTCCGACATCTTTCGTACTAAAATTCGAGGCGCAGACACTCTGGCTCGTTTGGGAGGGGATGAGTTTGCCATTATTCTCAACAAGTGCGGTCTTGGTCCTGCAGCTAACATCACGGAAGAGATTCGTTCTTCTATAGAAGATTTTAGATTCGGCTGGGCAGATCAATCCTTTCAAATTGGTGTCAGTATCGGCATAGTATTGATTGATATCGACAGCCCTGATCAGGATGAGGTTTTTAAAGCCGCTGATTCAGCCTGTTATGCTGCCAAGGAAGCAGGTAGAAATCGTGTTCATATTTACAGTCCTGACGATGCTGAAATTTCTCATCGAAGGGGAGAATCACAGTGGATGTTGCGCATTCAAAAGGCCCTGGATCAGAATCGCTTTCAACTGAATTACCAGCCCATTATCGGTATATCTGAGAATTGCACAGAGAGTGTTCATTATGAAATATTATTGCGCATGATTAGTGAGCAGGGTGAAATAATTCCACCCGGCGCTTTTATGTCATCAGCCGAGCGATATCTTTTAATGCCAAAAATAGATATCTGGGTTGTGGAAAATTTGTTTAACTGGTTGAGTCAATATGGCCACTACAATTCCAACGAAATATTTGCCATCAACCTGTCTGGTCAGTCTCTGGTCGATGAAACTTTATTGTATAGAATTAAACAGTTATTTGAAGAATATGCTATCCCATCCAGCTGTATTAGTTTTGAAATTACCGAAACAGCTGCTATTAGTAATCTATCTCAGGCACAACTTTTTATCAGAGAGTTAAAACAGCTTGGTTGTAAATTTGCACTGGATGATTTTGGCAGTGGTTTAAGCTCATTTGCCTATTTAAAATCTCTGCCGGTTGACTACCTCAAAATTGATGGTGCATTTGTTAAGGATATGGTGAAAGATCCAATTGACCGCGCAATGGTTGAGTCAATACACAATATAGGTAGCGTGATGAAATTAAAAACTATTGCTGAATTTGTTGAAGATGACGATATTTTAAATGCTTTAAAAGAAGTCGGGGTTAATTTTGCTCAGGGTTATGGTATCGCCAGGCCGAAACCTTTACCGACAGATGGATCCAGGCTCTATCAGAAGGGTTAAAGGACTGAATTTATTAAGCCTTTGCCAGAGTATTTTGTGTATCTACCACATTTTCAATATTGCCATAGCGAGAATAGCCGGGTGCTGCGTTTACCAGGTCATGCCCCGATAAAAGTCGAATAGACTGTTTAACTCTGTGCTGACTTTTTTGTACCAGTAGTGAATTGATCAGTAACGAATTTTCAAGTTTTTTTAATTTATCGGTCAGTGTAGATTTAAGGGCTTTCAGTTGACTGGAGTTGGTACAGTCCTGTATGCAGGAATTTAACCCCCGATCACTCACTTCAAAACCATGTTCAGCTAATAACTCTGCCTGTTGCTGTTGTGTTTGTTCAATAAGTAGTGGATTAAGCTGTTGCTTTTCCAGTAATTCATTTAGCCTGGTTGTCTGGTTGTTGGTGATAGCTGTTTTTATGTCAGCCAAATAACTGGTATAACTTGAAACCTGCTCAATTTGAAGGGTAATAATCTGCTCTATTTGTTTGCCACACAGCAGGCGTTCTTGCTCATTCATAATTGGGCTCCATCGATGTTCGTGCCGGAAAAAGCGAAAGCATTGTTTTTGAACCAGTTAAAATGTAACGAATATCAGGCTAACAGGTTTTCAATTTCAGAAAATTTACGCGCTATGACCTCAGGGTCAGGCCGGTATTCACCATTTGCCAACGCCGTTTTGATACTTTCGATTCGATTGCTATCCACCTCAGGTAATTTTTGCATTTGCTCAAGAATCTTGCTGGAAGACAGGTCAACAACTGCAGACGCCGGGTTGGCTGAGCTATTGCCTGATGGAGCATGGGCAGTATTTTTAGCGCGTTGATCATGCGCCTGATTGGGTGCCTTAATGCGGTTGTTAGTGTTGATTGCGTCAGTCATTGAATTCTCCAGAGTATTTTACCCAAACTGGTTATCGGCCGATAAATAATAAAGTTTAGTGTTTTTAACATATTTATTAACTAAAGTCCGATACTAACCTGGCCTTCAGATGAGACGGTGCCTTCTATAATTTTATTTGATTGAATATTTTTGACTTTAACGAGTTGACCAAGACTGGCCGATTTTAAAGCCTTACCCGTTGACTTTATCTGTAAGCCATTGATTTCAAGTACAATAGTAACTATTTGTCCTGCCGTGACCAACAGCTTTGGCGCTATATTGGTTGAATTTAGAATACTATTCGGTGATAAATTTCGTTTAGCCTGCAGTCTTTCGATAGGATCGGTTTTTCTAAAAAAGCCAAGATGTAAATCAGTGATTTTCTTTTTACGGTAATTGATATTATTTACGTCAATAGTTTGACCTTTTAATAAAGCAGCTTTATTAATGGCTATGTCATCGTAGATATCGATACGTACAGGCAAGTGTATCCGCCATTTAACCGGAGTTTTGCATCGTATCGACAACGAGGTGTTACCCATGATTTTCTGGCTACGAGTGAAGTTAATACTTAGCGATTCGTTACAGGCTTTCAATTTAAGTCTATGATCCAGTTGAGAAAGCTCAAATCTCGCCGGGTAGGGTGTTTCATAGTTGTAATTTACGAGAAATGATTCAGCCTGAAGCGCGATGGATGGCAGGCTTTGCCAGTCAGCTTTTGCTAACCCGCTAACAGCAGATAAAAACAAAAACACAAGCAGTCTGGTGTTGGCTTGTTTTCTACACATTTCTACTATACTCAATATTGAATTTGCATTTTAGTATTGAAGTCATTTTGTATCGGGCAACCCAACAAACTGTCAAATTTTTATGCTTATTTAACTTTTCCAAGCATTTAAGTTATATCAAGCAATATCAATGCCAAATTGTTTGATTTTTTCGGTTCTAAAGAAATTTAGCTAACGGTCGACAAAGTAAACAGAATTTATAAAGAGGAATATTTCATGTCAGGTGTTATGGCGAGCGTTGATCAACGTACTCAACTAGCGGGAAGAAACCGCCTGGAATTATTAATGTTCAGGTTATCGGGTCCCCAGTTGTATGGCATCAATGTTTTTAAAGTCAAGGAGGTTCTGCAGTGCCCTGCATTATCCAATGTTCCCCAGTCTCATCCGGTGGTCAGGGGGATTTCCAATATTCGTGGTCATACCATCAGTATCATGGATTTAAGCATGGCTATAGGGGGCAGGCCTATTGCCGATATTGAAAATGCCTTTATTATTATTTCTGAATATAACCGGAATGTTCAGGGTTTTCTGGTCAAGGAAGTAGATAGAATTGTTAATTTGAACTGGAAGGATATGTTGCCTCCTCCTTCAGGTGCTGCCGGAGCGAGCTATTTAACGGCAGTTACTTATGTCAATGATAAAATGGTTGAAGTGATTGATGTAGAACGTGTCCTGGCTGAAGTTATGGGCGTTAAAGAGGGTGTGTCCAGGAATATACTGGATAATGCGAATCTTGATGAAAGCTCTACAAAAGATCTTATTCTGGTCTCCGATGATTCTCTGGTGGCAAGAAAACAGGTTTGCAGGACAATTGAAAATGAGCTCAACCTGAAAACAATTACCACCAAAGATGGTAAAGAAGCTATCGATTTATTGAAATCCTGGGCAGATACCAATGATCCTCAACTTGATCGTCTGGCTATGGTGATTTCGGATATAGAAATGCCTGAAATGGATGGCTATACTTTCACAACAGAAGTTAGAAGCGATGAAAGGTTAAAGCATTTATTTATTATTTTGCATACTTCTATGAGTGGCGTTTTTAACCAGTCAATGGTTGACAGAGTAGGTGCGAATAAATTCATTGCTAAATTTGAACCTGATATTCTTGCCCAGGCAGTTATTGATGCGTTGAATGAGATATAGACCAGTAGTTTGCTGGATTAAGACAATCCTGGCGGGCGAAAGTTATTTGTTCTCAAAAGGGCAGGCTAACTCTGCTGTGCCTCTTTATCTCCACTGCTAATTCATCTGACTCCTGTTTGATACTTGTATACAAATCAATTTACCCACAATCTTACCTGTCAAAAGGTGGCAAATTCAATCCTGAACAGGTTGCCACCTTGCCGCTGCCGACTTTATTCTTAGACCCTGTAATATGCTAACTAATTGAAAATTAGTGAAAAAACCCTTTTTGGCATTATCTCTGCTGTACATACAGTAATTCTAAAAAGGTGCTTACTATGTCCATAATCGATAGAGCTTTTTCAATCCATGATGATGCCATGATGTTACGTTCACGTCGTAGCAGTATTCTGGCCTCTAATATTGCGAATGCCGACACACCTGATTATAAAGCCCGCGATATGGATTTTTCTGCCATGATGAAACAGGTCAGGTCCGGGCAGGATAGCAACATTAAAATGGCGCGTACTAATGATCGACATATCTCAGCGAATACGCAACAGGTAAATCCTGATATCAAATTTAGAAATCCATTACATGCCGCTCTGGATGGTAATACTGTCGATATGCATGCGGAACAGGCGCGATTTTCGCAAAATGCAGTTGAATATCAGAGCAGTTTGACTTTATTAAATGGGAAAATTAGTGGTTTGAAATTAGCCATTAGAGGTCAGTAATCATGGGTTTATTAGCAAATTTTCAAATATCCGGTAGTGCTATTAGCGCGCAATCCATGCGTCTTAATACGACAGCCAGTAATATGGCTAATGCCGAAACGGTAGCTTCCAGTGAAAAGGAAGCCTATCGAGCCAGGGAGACAGTATTTCAAAGTTATCTTTATGATAAAAATCGGCCTGCTGAAGCCGGGGTGAAAATGTTGGGTGTGGTTGAATCTTCGGCACCTGTGCGCAGTATGTACGATCCAGAAAATCCTTTGGCTAATGAGAACGGTTATGTATTTACCAGTAATGTTGATAACGTGGAAGAAATGGTCAATATGTTATCCTCTTCTCGCTCCTACCAAAATAATGTAGAAGTGTTGAATACATCTAAAGAATTGATGATCCGAACTTTATCTTTGGGTAACTAACAGGGGTACTGGTTGAGAAATGTATAGAGGACTAAGTCATGACAGAAATCGATAGCAAACAACTCTACACTGATCTGGGTTTGAATAAGACTCAATCAGCGGATTCAAAAGCCAATGATGAACTTGGGCAGGCTGAATTTCTCGAATTAATGACGGCCCAGCTAAGATTTCAGGATCCTCTTGAACCAATGGAAAATGGTGATTTTATCGGTCAAATGGCCCAGTTTGGAACAGTCAGCGGTATCGGTGATTTAAATACTGCTTTCAATCAAATGAGTACTGCCTTCCAGTCTAACCAGGCCTTGCAGGCTTCTACCATGGTAGGTCGTAGTGTGCTGGTACCGGGAGATCAGCTGAGCATGGGAACATCCGGGGATATGCAGTTATCTGTTGACCTTGATCGTCCTGCCAACGATTTGATACTGAATATTACCGATGAACACGGTCAACTGGTGCATAGAATGGATCTGGGGAGTCAACCGGCAGGCTTTTTGAATATACAGTGGAATGGTCTGAATAGTGATGGCAATCGGGTAAATCCAGGCCGTTATAAAGTATCCGCCGAAGTACACCAGGGTGATGAAGTTTCTGCCGCAGAAACGTTGATTCCTGTTCAGGTGGAGTCAGTAACACTTGGCCAGGCCGGTCAAGATTTAACTTTAACTGTTTCAGAACTGGGCGATATAAGTATGAGCCTGATTCGAAAAATAATGTAACAACGCTAGAGGTAAAATAAGATGTCATTCAACACAGCTTTAAGTGGTCTACAGGCCGCATCCATTGATTTAAGTACCACCAGTAATAATATAGCCAATGTGGCGACTACGGGGTTTAAATATTCTCGCGCTGAATTTGGTGATATTTTTGCTTTGTCGCCTTTTGGGAATTCTCCTACAGCAATTGGTAGTGGTGTTCAGGTGGATAATGTCAGCCAGCAATTTTCGCAGGGAAATTTGAAATTTACCGATGCCAGCCTGGATATGGCGATTAGTGGGCAGGGTTATTTTGTTATCAGTCAGGATGAAATCGGTAGCAATTTATCTTATTCACGGGCAGGAGAATTTCGGGTAAACGCCGATGGTTTTATTGTGAATAATGATAGCCAGTATTTACAGACTTTTCCGGTAGATAATGAAGGTAATGTCACTTCCACCAGCCTGAATACCACGGTTGCTTTACAGTTACCCAGCTCAACCGGTTCTCCACAGGCAACTAATGAAATTGAAATAGGATTAAATTTAACCGCCAGTGCTACCGGTCTTGAACCTACGTCCTTTGACCCGACGGAAAGCACTTCCTTTGCCAACTCTACCTCCTCAACCGTTTTTGACTCACTGGGTGAGTCACATGTTTTGAGTTACTATTTTGTAAAAGATGCGCAGGGTTCAACTACCAACGGTACGTTAGGGGATGCGACATCTGGTGATCCGAATCAATGGCAGGTTTTTACTTATATGGACGGGTCTCCGGTAGATGTAAATGCAGGTGCTGCGATTACGCACAACAGTGGTACTCTGGGCTCCATATCACAACAATCTGCACAATTAAATTTTCTACCAGATGGCAGTTTTTCTTCTTCGACTCCCGCGATACTCAGCAGTTCTTCTATTCCATTGTCTAATGGAGCCAATAATCTGTTGATTAATTACGATTTTGCGAATAATGGTACTACGCAGTATGCTGCGAATTTTTCGGTGAATACACTGAACCCGAATGGTTTTTCAACCGGACGTTTAACCGGCCTGGATGTTTCAGAAGAAGGGTTGGTTCGTGCCTCTTATACCAATGGCACATCCATACCTCTTGGAAAAATAGCGATGGCCGATTTTCCTAACAGTCAGGGATTGGCAAATGTGGGAAGTGCTTCCTGGACAGAAACGATAGATTCGGGATCGGTTTTAACGGGTGAAGCTGGTAGTGGACGCTTCGGTTTGATTCAGTCGGGTGCGCTTGAGACTTCTAATGTCGATTTAACTCAACAACTGGTTAACCTGATTACGGCACAACGGAATTTTCAGGCGAATGCTCGTTCGATTGAAACAGCGAACACATTAACCCAAACCATAATTCAAATTCGATAATAGTGAATTAAGCTGAGATAAGCTCATGGACCGTTTCCTATACCTTGCAATGAATGGCGCTAAAAATGCGCTACATGCCCAGCAGACAAATGCGAATAACCTGGCAAATGCCAGTACGGTTGGGTTTAAATCGCAACTGGATCATTTTCAATCACAGGCGGTTTATGGTCCAGGGCATGCAACCCGAGCATATGCCAGTGATGAAACTGCAGGTATTGATTTTAAACACGGCCCGGTTATGACCACCGGGCGCGAACTGGACGTAACAATTAATGGTGATGGCTGGTTTGCCGTGCAGGCGGAAGATGGCTCACAGGCTTATTCCCGTCGTGGTGATTTTCGTACAGACCCTACCGGTCTTTTGCTGAATGGAGCAAATCAAATCGTTATGGGCGAGGGTGGTCCTATAACAATTCCTGATTTCGAAAGTCTGGTCATAGGGCGCGATGGAACCATCAGCATTCGAGCAAAAGGACAGGCGGCGAATACACTGGTTGTGGTCGATCGATTGAAAATGGTTAAACCACAACAAAATAACCTGGAAAGAGGGAATGATGGATTATTCCGTACCAAAGATGGAAGTGAAGTACCCCTGGATGCAACAGTCACCATAACAAACGGTGCGCTCGAAGCCAGTAACGTAAACACGGTCGATGCGATGGTGAAAATGATGGAATATGCCCGCTTCTATGAAACCCAGGTTAAATTAATGAGTGTGGCAGAAGAAAATGATGCTTCCAGCGCACGTTTGATGAGGCTATCTGGTTAATATATGTATTTAAGAGCAACCTGAAGGTCAGGGTATACCGGGGCATTGATGAGATACGGGCGTACTTATCGATAATGGTATTACCCTGACCTTTCTATTTCGACTATAAATACCCATCCCCCCCCAAAGTTTTCCTGTTAATTTAACTCCTTTGATCTAAGTCATCTATAGCCGATTTGACGTCTGGTGGCTTGATATTCGTCAAGCGATAATATCGTTTACCTTGTTACTTTATGGGTTCCAGAACGATGACGAATATGACTTTTTCAAACAGCAAGCGAAATTTAATTTTTGGCAGTAATTCAGATCCCACGCCTTTACGCCCCCCCTGGGCGATAGCAGAACATGATTTTATCGAAACCTGTACCCGTTGTGGAGAATGTGTAAAGCAATGTCCGGTGAACGTAATTAAACTTTCTGATGGTGGTTTCCCGGAAATGAACTTTTCAAAATCTGGTTGCGAGTTTTGTGAAGTCTGCGTTGCGGTATGTCTACCGGGAGCATTAAAGCTCTTAGAAACGGATCCGTTTGATGCAATCGCCACAATCAGCGATGAGTGTTTTTCTGAACGAGGAGTGATCTGTCGATCCTGTGCAGAAGTCTGTGAAAATCGGGCAATTCGTTTTCATCAGGTTGTGGGTGGTATTACGCATGTATTGATGAACACAGAAAGTTGTAACGGTTGCGGGGAGTGCGTCAGTATCTGTCCCGCCAATGCGATCACCATTCAACCTGGGCAATTAATTTTAGGTTATCAACCAGAGAGAGCTGTATGAGCGAATACAACATATGTGGCGTAGTAATTCATGCTGCGGCTAATTAAGAAAAAGTCGATCCAGAACATTCAGGCCGGATTGTCATGTACCAAAACCCTGGATTTACAAAATATTACGCAAGAATCAGGCATCAAATGAACTTTACCACAAAATGATGGGCACTATTGATACGCCTGAAAAATTCGAAGAAAACCGTCTGGAACTGGCCCAACATGTGTGGCAGGCAATGAAAGAAACAGATTCCAGAGAATGTCGTAATTGTCACGATTATGAATCTATGGATTACACAAAGCAGCAGAGAAGGGCCGTTCCTCAACACATTACAGGCTTCGAGGAAGGTAAAACCTGTATCGATTGTAAAGGCATAGCACATCAACTTCCTGCTTATTATGAAATGGATCCTAGTGCGGTTACCGGAACTGCCGGTCAGTAAAAATCGTAACAGCTAAATCAAGGTTTATGATTATATTAACTGGGAAGCTATTGGTACCAATACTGATCGTTGACGTCCCGGGTCTGGGCAACTGCTCCTGCGTTGCTCAACCTGCATACGCTCATGTATTAGTCTCGGCTTAAACTTTTCCAGGCGCAAAAAAACAGGCATGAACGATTTTAGTCATGCCTGTTTATAAGTGTTGAAATCAACCAGGATTATTCACATTCTGGTTCTTCTTCATCTCCTTTTTTCTTTTTCTTCTTCTTTTCCTTCGCAGCTTTAGCTTCTTTAGCGGTCATTTGAGCCTGTTCTGCTGTATCGGTAGTTTTCGCACCGTTGCCTGCAGCATAACTGGTTGAATTAAAGCCCATTACGGAAAGGGCCAATACTAATAATGTTAACAGTTTACTCATTTATATCTCTACCATTGCGTTGTGAAAATAAAACTATTTTAAAACAGTTAACTGAACTGTAAATGAATACAATTTTAAATTTTACTTTATATCAAATTTACTTAAATTAAATTGATGTAGCGAGGGCTTTGTTTAATAAGTTTATTACCAATAAAGTCTTTCAGTTTCATTCTGCTTTTTGATAATGCAATTTCCTTATCCCATTATCTGAATTTAATTCGCATGGGCTCTGAAGATGAACCTGTCACCCGATATCATATGTTAATCTCCAAAGCGGTTATTAGAAACCCTCTAATGTTTAAAAGTGTTAAAGTGAACCTTGGAGAAAAGCCTGTTTTCAGTTACTCTAAGCTTATATTCAACGCTATTAATAATTCGCTTTAATTCTGCTAACTTTTAGAGATAGCAGGCTAAAACCCCGCCCTAAATTTTATACGGGTAGTGGCCCCGATAAATATTAAGCCCTTGAACAGATCTATGTTTTATACAAAGTACCGATTATAATTCTTACAGAACTGAAACAGGCTGTTATGTACACGAAGCATTTCGATTTAACCGAAGAACCATTTTCAATTGCAGCTAACCCTCGATTTCTGTATATGAGCGCGCGTCATCGAGAGGCATTAGCGCTTTTACTATACGGAATTCGTAGTGATAGTGGCTTTGTAATGCTGACCGGTGAAGTTGGCACCGGTAAAACAACAGTTTGTCGAAGCCTTATGGGGCAATTGCCAGCGCAATCCAACGTTGCGTTCATTCTAAATCCCAAAGTTACCGTAAACGAATTACTCAGCAGTATCTGCGATGAATTCGGAATTGACTATGCGCAAACCGGATCCAGTGTCAAAACGTATGTCGATGCAATTAATCACTATCTTCTCGAACAGCACGCAGTTGGTCGAAATACCGTGGTTATTATTGACGAGGCTCAGAATCTTAGCTTCGACGTACTCGAGCAGTTACGTCTGCTGACTAATCTCGAAACCAATGAGCGTAAGTTATTACGTATAATTTTACTCGACCAACCCGAGCTCGAAACCATGCTGTCCCGACCTGAGTTTAAACAGGTTGAGCAACGTATAACTGCCCGCTATACCCTGCATCGTCTGGACCGACACGAAGTTCAGGCTTACGTGTCACACCGGCTGGCGGTCGCCGGATGCAGGGAACCTGTATTTTCATCACGGGTGATCAACAAACTGTATGCAAAAACTCAGGGTGTTCCCAGGTTAATTAACATCGTATGTGATCGTGCCATGTTAGGAGCCTACGTTAACTCGCAGCACAGGGTAAGTCTCAAAATACTGAATAAAGCCGTTAAGGAAGTTCAGGGGCGATCGCATCAACAGCAGTGGTTTACAGCAGGTTCCTTTGTGCTGACTTCTTTGCTAATTGTGGTCGTTGCCCTGGCAGCCTTGATTTACACCAACAAAGGTGAAGTTTCGATGTTGCAGGTTAAACTGTCAGATGCACCG
Source organism: uncultured Gammaproteobacteria bacterium (assembly GCA_937894085.1). Classification (GTDB taxonomy): domain Bacteria; phylum Pseudomonadota; class Gammaproteobacteria; genus JACNJF01. The sequence goes on from CALCSG010000382.1 coordinate 16,735, forward strand.
TCAACAGATAAAATATCCGCAATGGCAGTAACTGAAAGTCAGTCTATTCCTGCAGTGGTGATGATAGATGAGATAAAACGGGAATCTGAAAGTGTAAATTCAGAATGGCCAGATACCATGTCTTCAGCAGCTGATGATACAAATGCACTGGCTCATGCCATGCTATTCAGGCAATGGAATAAAGTCATCGAAAAAAGTATTGTAGATCCCTGCGCTCTGGCGTTGACATGGGGTTTGCGCTGCTACTCGGGTACCGGCAATATAGGTACTCTTGTTAATAATGACCGCCCGGTAATTCTGACCTTGCTGGATAAAGAAGGCCGACAATACCAGGCAACATTACTTTCTCTTGAAAATGAATTGGCGAGTGTGGCTTTTGCGCATGGTATCGAGACGGTGGCTTTGCGCGACCTGGAAGCACGCTGGCATGGTCAGTACAAGTTATTATGGCAGATGACACCACAGGGGTTGTCAATTATTAAGCCTGGAGAACATGGGTCAATGGTGAGATGGTTGACTCAGAGCCTGATTGACACGGGTAACAGGTCTTTACCGGTTAAGGAACTCTATGATGCAGACGTCACAGAGGCTGTAAAAGAATTTCAACGCGGCCGTGGTCTGCTAGTGGATGGTGTTACCGGTAGACAAACCTTAATTCATTTGAACTCGGTAAACGACAAAACGATTCCTCGGCTCAGTAGTCAGGGAGAAGGTTAAGATGTCCTTTATTCTAGATGCCATTGCGAAATCAGAGCGTGAACGCCAACAGCAGGAAATACCTGATGCGCGTATATTTGCTATGCCTGTCGTTGACAGTCAGCGACCTCGACGAAATTTACCCTATTACGTGGCGGGCGCATTGTTACTGAGTATTATAGTGCTGCTGATCTGGATGCAATCCGGCCAACCTCCTTTCCATCGGTTTCTGCAATCAGAAAATGCAAGCAATGAGCCAGCCGTAACACCGCAGTTCGCAGCGCACAATGTTAACTCATTGAATGAGATTTCAAATGTAGAGATTAGTGCTCCTGTTGCCCGTATAACCCAGTTTGCTGATGTTACCAGTGCAGCGCCCCAGACAGCCGGGACTGGATCCTCAATCAAGAACACGGGCTCAATGCTGGCTCCGCCAGACAGAAACACTGTGTTTGATCAATGGCCTATAAAGACAAAAGATAATGCTCCTGCTCTGGTAGAAAATAATCAAGGGGATTTAGTGGTCAAATTAGAAAATGAGCCATCTTTAAAAACTACTGAGAAGAGGAATGGCAACAGTATGAATCCCATTCTTATTGAGGTGAATAGCGGGTCAGACGTTAACTCCCGTGTAGTAGACAAAAATCAAACAGAGCTGGACCCCG
>CALCSG010000383.1 GCA_937894085.1 uncultured Gammaproteobacteria bacterium
GTTTGTTCAGTGAGCTTTAAGCGAGACCCCGCTTTTACGCTGAGCAGTTACAATATTTCTTCTAAATCGGAAGCATTTCCCATACCTGGATCAGGGTAGCGGCCAGCCCAATAAACAAAGTGAGTTAGAGCTCTTAGTATAGCTTTTTCTTTTTTACTTAGATTAGGAACAAAAATAGCTAATTCTTGTAGCCTATGATGTCTTATCTTTTTCTCTGATTTTATAAAACTATCAATGCCATCTTTCATAATTATCATCGACTTAAGGCTAATCTCTAAACTATAACCAACTAGCATTAAACCTACGGCGCAATATTGGCTATCACAAGCTGCTCTTATTGGATTTGGCATAACACTTAAATCAGGATTGTTTTGAATAATGATTTTGGCTGATTGTGCTAACGCATGAGCATGAGATAACCACAATATAGGGTTTTTAAGGTCTTCAGTTGTTGCAGGTTTTGATATATCAACTGGGAAGCCTGCCATTGTCTTAGCTAGACCAAATTTAACCCATGCTGAGGCACTATAACCTAAGGGATCACTTTCAAAAAGTTTGCGGTTTGGCTCTGAATGTGTGCTGAACTTACTCATATTGAATATTGAAAAATCTATCCCTAAAGCTAACGCCGCGCTTTGCGGAGAGCGAGCGCAGCGAGTGATTCCGACAACAGCGCATTGTTAGAAATTGATTTTTTCAATGCCATCTATTGTCCAACCGTTAAATACGTGACCATCATCAGTTAAACACATGTTGTCATATGGAACAAAAGGAACTATACCAATCATAATTCTTTTTGTTAATGCATCACGAAGTTCATCGGTTAGTGACTCCCACCAGACTGGAGATATGTAGATATTTTCGGATACGGTAAAAAGGAACCTTAACAGAGCATTGAAAACATTACTGAATTCTTGATTAATTAAAGTTTCAATAAAACTAGTAATTATAAGAGAGTTTTTTAACCAGCTAAAAATGACGTAACCATTACCATCACTAGAAAATGAATTGAAAATCACACCTTCAGGAGTAACTTTTAGATTTGATAAATCTTGAATAGTTTTTCCTTCAAAATCAACATGAGGAGCCAAAATTGACGAAACGGATACTGGACAAGGTGTGTTTGATGAAACTATGACATGACACATATCTATCCCTGTATTATTGACCAAACTTTCATCCAATAATGCTTTAAAGTCACTAAGCTCTTTTAATGCAGTATCAGTACCCAAACTAAAACCAGCAGCCATTTCTTGAATAGCTACTTGGTTTATTATGTCTTTACCTTTATCTGCACTTTTTAGTAACTCCGAAATTTCAGTGCCTGAATTTTTTGCATATAATTCTTTGCAAACAGCTCTATACATTAAAGCGAACAATTGTTCATTTGTTTTAGAAAACTCTTCATCTTCGATGCATGCAAACAAAGACTTATCATGATACGAACAGAAACCTTTAAAAGTAGACGCTTGATTAATACCAATTTTTTCTGGAAGGATCACACCATCGTTCTTTGTAAATGTGGACATGCTGACCTTTAAACCTAATACATGGTTAGTATTATCTGCTATTTCCTTTAGGCTGCTGCTTTTAGAAACAGTATGTGCATTAATAATTTTATTTGTGCACTTGTCTTTAAGAGCATTAGGGACAGAACAATACCTGTTTGATTTTAGGTCTTTAGTAGCTTTAAGAGCTTCGCCTATACCAATCGGTTTCTGCTGACCACGAAGTAAATGGCATTTCTTTAATTTTTTACCGGAACCACACCAGCACGGCTTATTTCTTCCTAACTTCATTCCAAGAACTGCTCCTTCAATTTCTAACATCATGATTAACGAGACCCACGGGTCTCATTATCATATTTTAGTTGGTTTGCGATTTTTCCTGAGAATGCCATTCCAATCAAGAACATACGAATTTTCTGTCACGTTATCATTGAAAGTATAACGTGACAAGATCAATATCTTTGTCAAGATCAGAGGTCCACATATGCGGTAACAGTACAGAACTTCAATCAGATTTTATTGTGGCTTATTACTACGGAAGGTCAGCGTCTGCTTTGGCGCTTCTTGTGAGTTCACTTTGCACTACAATGACTGCTTCACGGCATAGTGCTGCCGATGCCTACAATCTATCAGGAAAAGCTTCAACAGGTCGATTCCAGAGATAGCGAAGGCCGAAGAGATTGACCGCTTCTTTGACTAACGAGACTACCAGGGTCTGGCACCTTAAAAATATTTTAATTTTTTTCACCTAATCTCTGCTGTGTTGATAAAGCAGTCATTGTATTGTGAGATGCATTAGGCAAGTTCGTGCCATTACCGGCTATTGAAAATTTCAATACTTCTTTTTGTAATTGGTTATTTTTAAAAATAATCATGGCTCTGGATATTGGTTGACCTATTCCTTTGACAAGATGTATCCTTAGTTGGAGAGCTAATAATCAAAAAAATAAGAAGGAATAATAATTACTTATGGATAATCAACTAGATAACCTGAAGACTTCGTTCAATAATCAGATACTTTCTTCGACTCAACTTTTAAACCTCATTTTTTTACCATCTTCCAAGTCGAGGTTGTTATCAACTATACCTAGATCGAATTTTTTTGGGATTGACAGTTTCTTCCTATCTGGATCAACAGAGAAACTGTCTATTTAACTGTTAGTTGCTTCAGGAGTAGGCATGAGAAATATACTTACACTAATCTGTGTTTTTGCGCTTTATTCTTCCGCATCAATGGCTGACTGGAAGTTGTACGAAGAAACCTATGTGAAAGGATCAATCAGTGGGTCAATAATAAAAGACACTATCATTAAAATGAAGTCTGGCTCAATTTACCAAGTATACGAGCGTATAAGAATGAGAGTTAGAGAGAGAAATCCTGACGCTCTTATTTTACGTGATGGTAAATATTACAAATTAATCATCGATGGATTCGATGAGCCACTAGTTTGTATTCAGCTAGTTGAACCAAGAAAATCGAACAGATCAAAATCTACTGAAGCTAGTCCTGATGTTATTAATACTTATATCTATGGCGATTTTGAAGGGTGGGAAGGAGAAACAATATTTAGATTGGATAACGGTCAAATATGGCAACAATCTAGTTACGCCTATATGTACCATTATGCTTATCACCCTGAAGTCATGCTTATAAAAATTAGTGGTTCTTGGAAAATGAAAGTAGAAGGTGTGGACGAAATGATTGATGTAGTCCGGTTAAAATAATGCAACTAACAAGGCATTGCACCGGACTCCGCATACTGTCGCGCTTTTTGCAAAAAATCGCGCCAACATGCTCAGCCGGTGAATGCGGCGTTAGGCACAAATTATGTTCTTCCATGTAGATGAATCAGGGAATACTGGTAATAACTTATTTGATTCCTCGCAACCTCGTTTAAGTTACGGGGTGCTTTCAAGTACCCTAAATGTAGACGCACTATGCGTCAATGTTCATAAAAAAATTCAAAAGAAAATAGGAAAGAATCAAATTCATGCCAATCATTTAGGAATAAGAGGTCTTGTTGACATATCTCCTTACTTGATTGAAATACAGAAAATAATGAAATTTGATTTTGATTACTATTTCATTGAAAAACCTGATTATGCACTCGTGCAATTTTTTGATTCAGTATTTGATGCTGGGCTTAATGAAGCTGTAAAGTGGGATACTTATTGGACTCCTTTGAGGTACATAATAATACATAAGTTGTCTATCCTGTTTGATGAGGCACTACTCAAAGAATCATGGAGGCTTTGCATCGAAAAGAAGATTGACCAATGTCATAAAGATATCGTACAGCTATTGTCTGAGATTAAGGTGAGAGTGGAGATCTCTGATCTTGACGCAAGATCAATCGAAGTGATTTCTGATGCCCTTGACTTTGGAATTGAAAACCCATTATCACTAGACTTTGGGTATCCAGATCAAAAAATGGTTTCACCTAATGCGGTTGGATTTCAGTTTGTTATTTCATGTGTCGCGCGTCGGCTTAGAAAGAAAAAAAGAAAAAATGCATCATCAATCATTATCGACAGGCAGCATCAATTTAATAAGGCCCAAATTGAAACTCATTACAACCATTCAAGGGTTGCTGAGGGTATAAAGAAATCTTCACAAGAAGATAGAAACTATTACTTGAATCATCCTTTATACGTCACGATGGATAAGGATGATATTATCCACAAAGGATTGCCGGATAGAGAGCTAACTATTTCCAAAAGTGCTGATTCGATTGGGTTGCAGATAGTTGATGTTTACCTGTGGATTGCTAACAAATTAATTTCAGGCGAGAAGCTCCCAATAGAACTTGGCTACTTATGGTCGTTGTTTGCTAAGCGAATTACCATTGATGGTATTTCGCTGGAAGGAATGGGAAAAAGGTTTTTAGAATACGAGAAGATGTTGCCAAAATATGAAGACTTAACTGAAGAGCAGATGAATATGGCCCAGGAATTTGTACAAAAACACCGTGACAAAGTCCGAAACCTATAAAGTGCCTTACAAAGCCATAAACTCGGAAGTCAAAAAGCTGCGTTCCTCGCTCTGCAGCTTTTTGCCTCCGGTTATGGCGAGCGTTGGGCGTAAAAGGCACATGAAATAATGGACTCTTTGCTATCAATTCTAGGATCAATAGCTTCAATTGGAGGTGCGTATTATGCGTATCGTCAAGCGCGACGATCACGAAAATACGCAACAGAAGCGCAGAATTTGAGAGATGAACTCATAAACAGAAGGAAGCTGATAGAAGTATCTCAAGTCCACTCCGAAACAAATCGTATTTTAAAAGTTGTCTCAAAGGTTGGGCCTACCAGTACAGTCACTTCAATTAAGGGTATAAATGTTACGAGTATTTCTCAAGATGTCGAAGAGTACTCACGTTATTTAAACTCCCAACATTCTCACTTTAGTGAGTTGTTCAGAAATCGTGCTGCAAAGCTATGCAAATCACTAAATCCAGATATTGAAAAATTATCTGAATCAATGGAATTTGAAGACATTAAATCAGCAGGTAAAAGCATTTATTACAAAATCAATGACTTTCTGCCGTTGGTGAAATCCCTTACAGATGAAAAGAAAGAACAAAGTTCAACATTTCAGGACTAGAGGCGAGGAATTATGAAAATCACTGATGGCGAAAAGCTTATATTATTAATGCTCAGTGAGCTTTATGGGCAGCGAGAAGTTGAAGGGGAAATAGACCCTGAATTCATAAAATCTGCGATATTTAGTGAAAATCTTTGGGGTATTCCATGGAAATACTCTGGAATACCTTTTGAAAGTCAAGAATCTCCGCCGTTGGTCAAGGAGGTTGTAGATATTTTGGATATGTGGAGTTTCATTGAATACGCTTATGAGAAATTGTCAGAGGAAGAAAAAAGAAAGCTGGAGAAAGGCGCAGAGCCATTTGGAAAGAACCCAAGGTTCTCCGGTTTTGATGGAAATAACGAAACGGAGCATATGAGCATTGCACGTTTTTTGATAAACGATTTAGATCGATTTCAAGAGTTTAAAGATCGTAGCTTGAACGCACATATGCCTACCCTTGATACTCACCATCGAATGTTGTCTGTATTTGAGGGCATTCGTAGCACGCTAATTTCTGGATCGTTATCTTTAGAGCAATTAACGGCAGTACTAAGAGAACAGACTCATTCTGAGTACAGAAATGCGCCCAATTAGGCTGTTAGAAGCCAAAGTAAATTATGGGAAGTCATCGAGAAATGGGAGCATTAGTGAATGATCTTACCCAGTCATTAAATTCACGCAATAACGACTATCTTGGTTACTGGGCAACAGGTCAGCTATATAAACTGGCCAAAGACAATGGTGTGCTGCATGTAAAAATCGATGTGCTAAGTGGGGAACTTGAACCTTATTCAGAACACATGAAAAACTTAGTCGATACATATCGTGATAAATTGAATAAGCAACTGGAAGCTAGAAAAATTAATAATGACAAAATTTCTTCATTCATTTTGGATTTTGACTTTGAACAGGAACACGATCCAATTTTGCATCGATGGGTTATTCCAGGAAATCCGTATACCCTATCTGTTTCAATCACATCGAAACTCGGGCATATTTATTATGGTAAGGCTGGTGGTTACTGCAAACCACATGATAAAAATAAGGAGCATAGAAGAAGTGGTTTCTAAAACATGATAATGCAACCCGTGGGGCTCTTTAATCATGCTGTTAAAAGGCTGCTATCAGGAATCGTTTAAAGCTGCTATTTTTCGCTGCCGGGAACGTCCGCTTATTTGACAGAGCCGTCAAACTGAGTCTGAAATATTAAAAAAATTAATTTCATTGCACTGAATACCTGCTGTGTTGATAAAGCGGTCGTAGCCGATAATTTAGCGTATGCCTCCGGTGTTACAAATAGCTGCCGTTCACGGTTGACCCTGTGACAGGCAGATCCATGGACAAACCGGTCGTTCGAGGAATTAGCCTGCGTGGTAGACAAATAGAGAACATTATGAGAATATCTGTCTCTCCATGCAAAGGAGAGTCACATGCTCCCTGCAGCGATCAAGGACCGTTCACCACTCAGCCCGCCATACCAACGTCACGACCGGAACGGACACTTCTTTACCAATTTATCGAACGACACTAACTCGGAGTTCAGGGATGTCATGGCAATGCAGGGCAAGGCCTTGCCCCTGCATGTACAGCAGGAATTTGCTGATTACCTCCAATGCGGTCGCCTCGAACACTGTTAAACTGCATGCAAAACTTACCAGATATTGGGGAAGAGAACAGGTCGTGCCAACACAATGAATGACTGTAGCGCATCTATTCTGAATTGGGCACATCGTCAGGCTTCACATGTGAAAAACTTCACCATTGCTTTCACATTGAAATTTTCAAGAGTCATTGTCACTAAAATATTCAATCTTAATTTCACACTAAAGCTATCAGCTAATAGACCCGGTTAATAATATTCAGATTGCTACATAGAAAAAAAACTGAATTTTCTGTTTTTATAGTCTATTTTTAAAACAGGATTTAGTTTTTCACTCAATAAAACAGGGTAAATAACATGCTTTCTCATAATAAATATCTCGGGCTATGCCTATCAGGTCTGATTGTGCTATTTGGATTAAATATACAGGCAGGTTTTGCGGCAGCTCCCACTTCTGCGGAATATGGAGTAGTTCTTAACCTGTCGGGTAAACAACGTGTGTTGTCGCAGAAAATGAGTAAAGAAGTCATGCTGGTAGCATTAGGTATAGAACTGGATAAAAATGTAAGCAACTTGCAGACTACTTCGGCACTATTTGATAAAACGCTCAAGGGATTACGCAACGGTAATGCTGAGCTACGCCTGCCCCCCACCAGTAGCAAAAGAATTCTTCGACAACTGGGAAAAATTGATACCCTGTGGGCTCAGTTCTATCCCAATATTAAAGAGATTATTTCGGCAAAAAAAGTAACTGCTGAGCAGGTAAAAGCTATTGCAACGACTAATTTACCTTTATTGAAAGAGATGAATAAAGCAGTCGGTTTATACGAAAAGGATGCCAAGAAGGGAGGTTTAAAAGCCGACCCGGGTCTTGCGGCTACGCTAAATCTTTCAGGTAAACAGAGAATGCTGACACAAAAAATGAGTAAAGAGTTTTTGCTGCTCGCGTACGGACACGAAGTTGAGGCTAACCGACTCAGTCTGCTTGAGACCTACACCTTGTTTGAGCGTACACTAAAGGGCTTACTGGATGGGGACGAAACACTCGGACTACCCGGTACAAAGCCACAGGCCATTCGAAATCAACTGGCTGTGGCGGACAAACTGTGGACAGACTTTAAACCAATCGTTGTGTCAGCCGTGGAAAAGCAGGATAAAATTCAAACGCCAGAAATAATGAAACTGGCCAGTAGTAACCTTCCACTCCTGAAACAAATGAATAAAGCCGTAGGCATGTACGAGAATGAAGCCGCGAAATAGCTGAGCAAGGAGCATTAAAATGAGTATACAACAAAAGTTGCTGGCAACTGGCGGTGTGGTAGCATTCATGCTGACCATGGTTCTGTTACTGGCTCTCAACACCTTTTCAAATCTTACAGATGGATTTACCGAAATTGTTGAGAAATCAAAAGTTGGTGTCAATAATGCTCAGCTCAGTAATTCCCAGGTCACGCAATCATCAGAAAATCTGAACAATCTCACCACGGGAATGAGTGATTTATCGGCCGAGATTGTACGGACCAATATGAACGTACAGATAGTCTCTAAAAAAATAGAACAGATTTCAACTGAGCTTGATGCTTTAACTAATTCATCAGAAAACTTACTGGAAGAAATCCCTGAAAGTGAGCTGTTATATGAGCTAGAGGATTTAATGTCTTCCCTGGGCGATATAAAAGAACTGATGCGCAGAGAAGCACTGATTAGCCTGAATAGTACCACCATTAAAATGAAGCAATTCACCGGTGAGCTGAATAACCAGGTCAAATCCATTCAACAGGTCACTGCCGATTTGAACCAGGTCCAGGAGCTTAGCGAAGGTGTTGTCGAGGTGAATGAGAACGTCGTTCTGGTATCAGATGAGTTTCAAAACTCGATTTCAGACTCAAGTACTTTTATTACTTTAACGATTGCCATAGCAGCTATCATTACTTTGCTGCTAAATATAATACTTTCAAGACACATAACATCTCGTATAAAGGACGCGGTGAATAAACTGTTTGATATAGCTGAAGGTGAAGGTGATCTTACACAAAGATTGCAGACTGCCGGCAGAGATGAAATCTCTGACCTTGGCAAAGGTTTTAATTTATTTGCCAGTAAAATTGAAGAAATGGTCAAACATATTGCAGATTCAACACTTAGACTGACTCAGACCATTAATCGGGTTTCGCTAATCACTGCTGAGACTACCAGTTCTGCAAACCAGCAATTACAGGAAAGTGAAGCCGTGGTAACAGCTATTCAGGATATGTCGACCTCAGTGAATGCGGTCGCTAATAATGCGGTGAATGCTGCTGAGTCAGCACTCCTTGCTGAAAAACTGGTCCAGTCTGGTGGGCTAACAGTGAGTGATAACCGTGCAGCTATTCAGTCGCTTTCAGAAGAAGTTGTTAAAGCCGCTGCCGTTATCCATGAACTGCAACAGGAAAGTATCGGTGTCAGCAGTATTCTGGATACGATAAAAGGGATTTCAGAACAAACTAATTTACTCGCACTTAACGCTGCAATAGAGGCAGCACGTGCAGGTGAAAATGGCAGAGGATTTGCGGTTGTAGCGGACGAAGTTCGAACCCTTGCCCAGCAATCGAGAAAATCTGCTGATGAGATTTATGGATTAATCACCTCTTTGCAGGACAAGGCTCAAAATGCCGTTAGCGTTATGGAAAGTGGCCAGATACAGGCTAGTCAAAGTGTAGAATATGCCTTAAAAGTCGGAAATGACCTCGGAAATATCTCTGACTCAATAAGCAATATCGTACAGATTAATCAGCAGATAGCCAATGCCACAGAAAATCAGTCTAGCGTTACCAGAGAAATGACCAGTAACCTGAGTACTATTGATAATATCACTGCTGTCACCGCACGGGGCGCTGAAAATATTGATTCAGCACTAGAAGAATTAAATGATCAGGTGACTCGAATGAGTGAACTGGTGTTACAGTTTAAGGTTAGCCCGAACAAAACATAGCTGCGCCCCATAGTTTTTATTTTCGACCTATAAAAATGGCGGCATTATTTTAACCATTTTGATATCTCTAAAAATCCACTTTATAGCCCATCCAGAAGCTCAAAAACCATAGCGCTGGAAAGCAGCGGCGATGACCAGTCCCTGTATCGTGGAAAATTTTGAATTTATTGTAAACGTCTCGCCAATAGCACCGACCAAAGTCATTCTGTCTCTCTAAGCTTTTCCGGGTTTAAACCTGGATAGAACAATGATAACCCGTAAACGCCGTAGTGATTCAGAATGGAAAAGCTTGATAGATCAACAACGAAAAAGTGGGCTGAGCGCCTTTGTATTTTGCCAACAGCAAAATCTGTCGTGTAAAACGTTTTATAAACGACGCCAGAAGCTTCAACAGAGAACCTCATTACCCGTTACAAGATGATAAGAAAGTGTTTAGAGCGGAGCTTTTTTAAACCAGATCGGTTAAAGTAAAATGTAAAAAATATTCACATTATGATCAAAAATCGATTCGATTCAACGAAGCAGGCTTTCGAGAAGTCACTTCATATTATTACTCTAATGCGATTTTAACCATTGAATTGCTGGCTCTTTTTCAGAGAAATGTTTTACCACATATTGATTAGTAAAAGTGTAAATACATAGTAGATTTGAATCTTGATTTATAAGATGCGGTTTACACCAGAAAGCCAAAAATAATTTAGTAAGCCCTATATTCTCCATTAATTTGCTTAGTTCCATTATTTTCATAAAATCAATATTCCTATTTTCAACACTTCTCTCATATAAAATAATTTATTTAGTTTTTGAATAGAGCACTCTCGTGCAATTTAAGTCAATATTTCCTGTGCGCGATCAAAGGTAATTAACTTGTCATCAATGGTTACAAGTAAAATGTCTTCTTGAGTTGAAAATTCTATTTTCTCATTCACTTTTATATAGTACCAATTTAGCGAGTGGGTCGCTATGTTAAACAGAATGCATAACTTACCAGATATTCGGGAAAAACTGCATCCAAAAGTTCCCAACCTTAGTTATTTAGCAGCCTAAAATTGTTGGGGAAAGCATTAGCTCTACCGCTTGATTCTTTAAATTATCCAGTCCTACCGGCTTGAAGTAGAGACTATCTGGATGCAAGAAGGTGGAGACTTTTGGATGCTAGTAGACAGTTTTTTATTGAAGGTTTATGCGCACTTTATGTCGTTGAATTGCACATTAATTCATTAAAGGGATAGTGAAAATCTCTGCATTTTTATGAATACCTATTATGCTTATAGGATGTTGCTTTTTTGTGTTACTCAATCATCTGATTTGTTTGGGTTTTAAAAAGAGTTTAGGCGTATTTATTATGTACAGATATTATCGATTTGGAATCCTGATACTGGTTAGTTCAGCTATGTTGCTGGTCGGTTGGTTACTGGTCAATGCAGAATACAATGAGCGCATTACTGATATTGTATCTACAGATGAAGTAACCGTGGGCGTTACTTCTGAACGCATATCAGGCTTCCTGTCTGAACCAGCCTATATGCTTGTGAATTTAATCAATGACCCCTCAATACTAACTAGCCTGGATGATCCTGTTAATGAGAAACAGTTATCGGCATCACTCTTATCATTAGCAAGCCGGGATTTCAGTTTTGTTCAGGTACGCTGGATTGATGAAACGGGCATGGAGAGAATTCGTGTCAATCGCTATGGAGATAAAATTGACATGGTAGACAGCCAGTTTCTGCAAAACAAAAAAGACCGCTATTATTTTCAGGACAGCGTATCGCTTGAAACAGGCAAGGTTTATGTGTCGCCACTGGATTTGAACATAGAGCACAAAACAGTTGAAGTTCCTTATCGACCTACTATTCGTATTGCCGTACCGCTGGTAAATTCCACAGGCCAGAACAAAGGTATTTTCATCATCAATAGAGATGCAGCAGAGGTGATTAGCCTGGTTGATGCAGCATCAGGTCAGGGCCAGTTTTTACTGACAAACCAGCAGGGGTACTGGATTAGGGGATTTACCCGGGGTGAAGAATGGGGATTTATGTTTAACCGGGATGACCGCGTTCAACGACTATCACCACAGGCCTGGCAAGCAATTTCTGCTAAACCAATCGGTGATATCATGTTGCCAGAAGGCATCTGGACCTGGGCAACCATTTCACCGCTAGGCTCGGCACGGCTCAACCAGCCCGAACTCAGTGGTAAAACAGAGTTCTATAAAATTATTTCTTTTATATCAAATGATAATCTTAGTCAGATTTATAATGGGATCTGGGAAAAATTCCTGTTGCCGCTTGCCAGTGGCATTCTGTTATTTGGATTTTTGTTAATTAAATTAATTAACTTGTATGAATCCGGGCGAGAAGCCGTACTGAGATTAAACAGGTCTGAGCAATTGCGGGTGGCTGAAAGCAGAGCCCTGCAGGCAGAGATTGAATCGAGACTGCTTATTGAATCCAGTTTAAACGGCATACTCACAGTCGATGAAGCGGGCCGGATTATTATGACCAATCCAAGGTTGAACCTGTTATTTGGTTATCAGAAAGACGAACTACTCGGATTGCCGGTTGAGGTACTGGTTCCTGACGTATTGAAAGAAAAGCATAGTACTTTGAAATTCGACTATCTATCTCACTATAGGCAGCAAAATATGCAATCAGAGAGTCGAGTGGTACATGGACGACGAAAAGATGGCGTTGAGATTCCGGTTGAAATCAGTCTTAGCCCTATACTAGGCGCAGAAAAGCCGAAGGTTTCAGCGACTGTCGTAGATATTAGTCTCCGCGTGGAGGCGGAAAAAAGACTCAGATTAATGGCTCAGGTATTTGAAAATACAGCTGATGGAATCATGATTACTGATGCACAGTCGAATATCATCGAAGTGAACCAGGCTTTTACAAATATCACCGGTTTTCATGAAGACGAAGTTAAAGGTCTTAACCCACGGTTTCTTCAATCAAATCGTCATGATGAGCAGTTCTATCAAGACATGAGAGAAGCATTGAAAACTCGCGGGAACTGGAGCGGTGAAATCTGGAACAGGATGAAAAGTGGAAAAATTCACCCTGAATGGTTAACCTTGAATCAGATTGTTGATGAAAATGGAGAGGTGCAAAATTACATAGCGGTATACACCGATATCAGCCAGATCAAAAAGGTCCAGCAGCAATTGGATCATCTGGCCCATCATGATCCGTTGTCCGGTCTGCCGAATAGGCTTTTATTAATGGAACGACTGGATCATGCAATCAAGCAATCCAAAAGACATCAGAAGCGACTGGCGGTGATGTTTATTGATCTTGATTTTTTCAAGAATATTAATGATAGTTTCGGACATCAGGTTGGTGATAAGTTGTTAGTTCAGGTCACCAAAAGGTTGAACAGAATCATTCGGGATGAGGATGTTCTATCACGAATAGGAGGTGACGAGTTTATTGTATTACTGGAAAATATTGTCAGTGAAAGCAATGCCATAAAAATTGCTGAAAAAATCATAGCTACATTTGCAGGGGCTTTCGCGATTGGTGAACGTGAAATTAGTATTTCCTCCAGTATCGGTATCAGTCTTTTTCCGCAAGATGGAAAAGATTCCAATACATTGTTACAACATGCTGATACTGCCATGTATCGAGCTAAAGAGGCTGGCAGAAATAACTTTCAGTTTTATACTAAAGAACTCACCTATAAGGCCATGGAGCGTGTTCATTTGGAAAATGAATTGCGTACCGCATTGGAAAGAGGTGAGCTGTATCTGCTATATCAGCCGCAGATTAATCTAAAGACGGGTAAGCTAATTGGTATGGAGGCGCTGGTGCGATGGCAGCATGCGGAAATGGGCCTGATTTCACCGGTCAAATTTATCCCTGTGGCTGAAGAAAGCGGACTGATTCTGTCACTGGGCGAGTGGGTACTGAGAACTGCCTGTCAGCAGGGTAGCTTATGGCTTTCCCAGGGTTGGGATTTTGGTCGTATATCGGTAAATGTAGCCGGGCCTCAGCTAAAACGGGAGCTATTGGTGGATACTATCGTCAGGGTGTTAGATGAAACAGCTTTTCCGGAGAACAGGCTAGAGCTGGAAATTACCGAAAGCTACATTATGGAGCATGGTGACCAGGCGATTGAACAGCTAGATGCCATTCGAAAGTTAGGGATAAGACTGTCAATTGATGACTTTGGTACGGGGTACTCTTCCCTGGCCCATCTCAAGGAATTGCCCATACATAAACTCAAGATAGACCAGTCGTTTATTCGCGATATTCCCAGGGATGTTGATGATATGGCAATTACCCAGGCTATTATTGTCATGGGTAAGGCACTCAACCTGGATATTATTGCTGAAGGTGTTGAGACTATTGATCAGGTCCAGTTTTTAATCGAGCATGGTTGCCAGAAAGCTCAGGGCTTTTTTTATTCCCGTCCTATCAGTGCACAGAATCTTGAGAAAAAATACTGTAAGCGCACAGAATCTAGTCTAAAGCTGGTTACTCTGCCACCTAAAACAAAAGATGATAGAAATTGACATTGTGTTGTCACTCGAGTTTAGCTCCACCACCCATAGCCGGTGTTAAAACGGGTGTGTAGATTTGAAGAACCCCTAACCTAACTGCTGGATGAGTGTTACTGCAAGTTTGCGCCGATTTATGAGTCAGCCTGGTACTTTTGAATGTGATGGATTGTTAAACAGTACGCAAATTTTTTCTGATATTCGATTGAAACTGCATTAAGGGTATCCACCCGGTGTTACTCTATAACCAATATTTGTTGAGAGGCATTCGTTCCAATGCCATATTCTTTGGTATCATAAAATACTACTATTGAGTTCGAGCTTTTTGAATGTGAGGCGGTGTGAAATATTGGACGATGTTTAAACATAGCTTTTGTTCTTTTCATCGTATGTGTGTCATATTCTGATGGATCAAGACCGGTATCTTTTACTCAATTCTCCACAATTATGGAATATTGTCGGGTTGAAAGATGTGTTGATGACTTGAAGTAAAAATTACCCACTAGGATAATTTAAATAACCAAATAATTTTTAAGCTATATTGTACTTATTAGTCGTTGATTGAATCTATTTGACAATAGTTTAAACTTTGTAAGTATGGTCAAGAACGAGTGTTTATTACTCTTTCCAGTTTGTTCATTGAATGTCTATCAAGTGTAGTTGTAAATGATTAACACCAAAATAAATTGTTCAATAGAACGAGTCTGCAGAGTTCTTATTATTGAAGATAATAGAATTGATAATATGGTTTTACAGCAAATTCTGGATTGTAAAAATATTGCTACCACTATTTGTGATGATGGGGTTGAAGCATGGAATCTTATCAATACAATTTCTGTACCTGACCTTGTTTTTCTAGAGTTATTAATACCCGGGATCAAAGGGTTTCAACTACTGGAACATATTCGCTCAAAAAAAGCCTGGAATAAAGTTCCCATTATAGTGATTTCTAAACTGGGTGATTTAGATAGCGTAAAGAATTCAATTAAGCTCGGAGTAACTGCGTACATTCATAAACCCTATAATGCTGTAAGATTACGTAGTGAGATTGACAATTTTTTAAATATATAGCTATCTAATCAAACCAGATAAGATTTGAGTTGTTTCAACAGCTAAATCCGGTGGACAGTTTACCCATTTATTTGTGCTATTTATTTATTTACTGTCTGCAGGTCAACGACTGCTTTCGCCACTAGCCAGTCCATACAGCATGTCATGACCGTCCGCTATAGGGTCTTGAAGAGCCACCAATTCAATCACTCTCAGCTTTGACCGCTTATTTGACAAACCTGCTATTGCCTACAGCCTGTCAGGAATGGCTCTTGTGGGTCGATAGCACTAGTTCACTTGGTGAATCTCAATGGCTGCTCCTGCTAGCTGTCGTTGGAAACAATCCTGTAGTGCCGTAATTTGTCATTGTTTAGCAGTAATATAAAAACCTCAATTGAGGGTTTTTTATTGGGCGACGATAAACAAAAATGGCTAAAATTTTAGCCTTCGTCATCGTATTTGGATTTTCCTTTTAGCTGATTTAACAGGCTTTCAGGAATGGCATTAACGATGAGACGTTTGTTAGCGGCATCAAACTCAATACCTTCGCCCATTAAATTAACCGAAAAGCTAATGCTTAAATCTTTGTTTCTTCCGCTGTAACGAATAAATCCACGCAGTTGTTTACGATCAGGAATGAGTTCGGCTTTTATCGCTTCCGCCTCTTCAATCATGGCTGAGCCCTGGGCGTCTAGTTGCTCGGGGCTTAAGCCTGAATTGTCGCGCTGCTGTTGGCGAGTTTCTTTTTTCTTCTCGATGATGAAGTGCGTAAACGCTTCGGCAGGCTGCGATTCGGTTTCGGCGGCCAAGTGGTCTGCGAGCTCATCAAATACAACGGGGTCGCCACGTAGATCGTGTTCCATGCAGTAATCGACTACTTTGGCCTTGTACTCATAGCGTTGTTCTTCGGGCAGTGTTTGGCTGAACTGATCAACAATGGATAAAAATTCTTCAGTTTCGGCCTGGGTGTTTAAGGTATCGGTAAAACCTATGCTGGTTGCCATGTGGTTTTGCAGAGGTTTATCACCCCGACCAAACGAGAAGGTAATGTACTTGCTGTCGCTGTCTTGTTGCCAATCCGTTAGGTTAATGCATACACCAAAGCCTGTATTGGAGAAGTCGATGTAGCGAGTTTCCGTTAAGCTCATGTCGGCCCCCACGCTCACACTCTCTTTATGGCGCAGGTGAAAGACATAAAGTTTATCGTGGTCGACCAGGGTTTCGTAAAAATAGGCAAGGTAGCCGTCCATCTCAAATTCGCTTCTATCGAGCGTCGAGCTTAGGTGTTCAGTTAAGCGTTTAGAAAAACTTTGGAACGACATCTCATCGCGTTGCCAATCTTTTATCAGGCCGCGCACGATCGGTTGCTCATCTGAGAACACGCCATAACACTTGCCGCTGCGCTGCATCAGTATGCCTTTAAGCTGGGACGTGGCTTGCTGGTAGTACGGGGCGAGGGCACCGTCGTCGGCGTTGCCTTCGAGTACGCTACAGTTGAGTTTCGCGGCAGGGTCGTTGCTTGCTTTTGCAATCTGGTGGGTAATAAAAAAACGTAATGCCATGATGAACGTGTCGAATCTGAGAGCTGGCTATGATAACACGGCAACATGCTCTGATACCGTTATGGAGGTGGCATTTCATGTTTTGATTTCGAGCATTTCACGTCCGAGAGCGTTACCCAGGTGTCTTTATATAAACTACTTTTAGCCTTTGAAGATTTGAGGCTCAGGTCTAGCTTTTATACTTCCAAATTTAGAGAGGTCAATGACTCCGAATATCAAGGGTGTCTGATAACAGCATAAGTGGCAATGGAAGCAAAATGACGTGGTCTAATTGATTTGTACAACTCAGTTAAGGATAATTTACTTAACTGAGGAAATGAAATGACCATAAGAAAGCAATATTCAAAAGAAATGAAAGAAGCCGCTTAACTTGGTTGTACTAAAATGCTTGACCACATCAGTATGTACTGTATTAATGTATATGTAGGATTACTGTGTGTTAAAGGAGTACTGATAGCGAAGAACTGAATATGAAAATCAGTTATGTTAGTTTTTCGCACATTGCGAAAAGTATTACGGTTGTGTTATTTATAAGTCTTCTCGGGTCTTACAAAATTGTAAGACCCTTAATCATTAAAATGAATTTAATATAGAACTATTTTCTGTATTAAAGGCTCTGGTTCAATCTAAAAGAGTCCTGGACGGTTTCTACAACTAACTGGATATTCACTGTACTCTTTTCCGTTCAACAGGCGACCGCTTTTGCCATCCCACTGTTTGAACAGGAAGGGAACGCCTTGCTCTTCGCACTGTTTTTTGATATTCATCACCCACTGCTTCTTCATTACGCGAATCTTCGATTTATGACCACTTTCTCCGCCTACAATAACCCAGTCAATACCGGT
This sequence comes from uncultured Gammaproteobacteria bacterium, assembly GCA_937894085.1. Classification (GTDB taxonomy): domain Bacteria; phylum Pseudomonadota; class Gammaproteobacteria; genus JACNJF01. The sequence continues at coordinate 17,624 of CALCSG010000383.1, forward strand.
TAAATCGAGAGTGCCTAAATCTTCGAGTAAAGGCTCAATAGACAAAAAACGAATTGCGGCAGGAGTGTTTCTTAAAATATCAATTCTGCGCAAACCATGTTTTCTATTTTCTACTGTTACACCTAGCCAAACATTATCCCATCCATTACGCCAATCATGGGGTAAATATTTTTTAATGTTTGGAGCGCGTTTAGTTAACAACAACCAGTTTAAATTAGGAGTATTAAAAATTACATCCCGGTAGGTGTCAAGTAAGTTGTCGCACAAGATTGTTACGCTTGTGCTATTTCATGCTGCCTCCTTATTCACATTCTGAGGATTCAGAGAAATGGATCCGACAGGATTCCAGTTACGGGTTTTACCAGACCATCGTAGCGGATTTTTTTCACG
>CALCSG010000384.1 GCA_937894085.1 uncultured Gammaproteobacteria bacterium
AAAAAAAGAGCTTCTTGTTTTTTGTGGCATTACCATGATTCAACCTATGTCTGAAATAGCCGCTGTCATAGAAAGTCAGGAGAATGTAAAGATATCATTGATTAAAGGTGGTTCCGGAAATCTGCTCAATTCAATCAAGTTCAATAAGGCCGGTGATCTTTATCTGCCTGGATCAGAATCTTATATAAAGCAGGCTAAAGCAGAAGGGTTGATTACTGAATCGGTGCATGTGGGCTTTAATAAAGCGGCCATGATGGTGCAAAAAGGTAATCCACTGGCGATTAAAAATGATTTAAAAGAACTAAAAAATAAAAACTATACCGTTGTAATAGGTAACCCTGATAGCGGCAGTATCGGCAAGGAGACTAAAAAAATACTGGATTCCGCTGGAATTTATGATGATGTACTTAAAAACATTAATGAAATGACGACAGATTCAAAACGCCTGATTGAAGTATTGAAAAATAAAGAAGCCGATCTGGTCATTAACTGGTATGCAACCTCGTTATGGGATCAAAATAGTGAATATATCGATACACTGAGTATTGATGATAAATTTTCACAAAAGAAGCGACTTGTTCTTGGATTACTGAATACTTCCAGATACCCGGAAATCACCAGAAAATTTATGGCCTATGCTGCATCACAAGAGGGTCAAAGAATATTTGATAAATATGGATTGTTTAGTGTTGAAAATTGATCATTCTTAATGCCTTCTTTTAGCGAAAATACCATCCAACGCCAAATTATAATACTGGCTCTGTCCCTGATCAGTATTTTGGTGGTGCTTTTTATTGTGCACACCAGCTTTAATGAAAACAAAAACCGTATTAAAGCACAATTGGATAATCAGGTTGCAAGACAGAATATCGGCATTTCAATTTATCAACAACTATCCGCCACCGAAGTTATTATATTCAAACTCAATCATATGGATAACCCGCGTGAGTTGACAATAATTAAAAAGCGGATAGAAGCAAATTTGCAAATAGTTAAAAATGGACTTGATGTATTACAAAAAGGTGGAACTTTCGAGCATAAAATAGCGACAAACATTCCAGGTAAAGATGCTTTGCAATTGCAGGCGAACTACAAAAAACCGCAACAGGAAGGTTATGTGCTTGAAGTACTGGAATTAGGATCTGCTATCTTTAATTTAGAATTGCAAGCACAGCTGTTGATCGAACTGGCCGGATTACGCATGGAACAGGACGAGCAACAGTGGAAAAACACGAATACGCATATACAAAATCTGTTGAAGGCAATAGACACTATTCTACTTCGTTCACAGGAGAATGCCGCGGGAATTCTGTTTGACAGTCAGCAAAAGATGAAATCCTTATCCCTACAAATCGATCAGGCTGAAAAGAATCATAACAACTTCAGACTACCTTTAGTTGGCCTGGCTCTATTTCTTTCTACCTATTCTATTTTTATCACACTTTTGCGTATAAAAAAGGCCATACAGGAACGCAAACAAGCCGAAGAAAGCCTGCAAATGTTACTGGATACAACTGTAGAAGGTATCTACGGGGTTGACCTCAAAGGAGTGACAACTTTTGTTAATCCTGCCGCTTCAAAAATGCTTGGTTACACAGCTGAGGAACTCATCGGCAGAGAGAATCATACTTTGATTCATCATACCCACAGTAATGGGACTGCTTACCTTGCCACAAAATGTCGCATGCTTAAAGTTTTGCAGGGTGGAAACCTGCAGATGGTAGATGACGAAGTGTTCTGGCGTAAAAATGGCGAATCTTTTCCCGTAGAGTGCTCCAGTACTGCTATAAAGCGAAACGGTGAAATTGTTGGAGCAGTGGTAAATTTTCACGACATTAGCCAACGTAAACAGGCCGAAAAAAAAATTCACACCCTTTCCCAGGCTGTTGAACAAAGCCCCGTATCGGTCATACTGACGGATATCAATGGAAATATTGAATACGTCAATAGTGCCTTCGAAAGATCCACCGGTTATAGCGCTGAGGAAGTTAATGGTAAGAACCCTGGGTTGTTGAAATCAGGTAATACACCAAAATCTCATTATCAGGAACTGTGGAAAACTATCAACTCAGGTCAATTGTGGCAGGGTGAACTACAAAATCGTAGAAAGAATGGTGAAGTTTTTTTAGAACATGCTTCGATCGCCCCGATAATTGATAAAAGTGGAAAAATGACTCACTTTTTAGCCGTCAAAGAGGATATTACCCTGCAAAAACAGCAGGAAGATAAAATTATCCATCAAGCCAACTACGATAGCCTCACCGATCTACCAAATCGCTTTCTAGCTCAGGACCGTCTGTCACAACTCATAAAAGATGCTCAACGCGACAAAAAACATGCTGCTTTATTGTTCCTGGATCTTGACGACTTTAAAAAAATCAATGACACAATGAGCCATGAAGTAGGCGATAAACTATTGGTACAAGCGGCCAGGCGTTTACGTGATTCAGTGCGTGACGGTGATACGGTAAGCCGTCTTGGAGGTGATGAATTTATAGTCCTGATGGGGAATATAAGTACTGTGGAAGATACTTATCCGGTAGCACAAAAATTGCTCGAAAGTTTTAATGCTGCTTTTCTGCTGGATAATCGAGAGCTTACCGTGACGGTAAGTATTGGAGTTGCAATTTACCCTGATGATGGCAAGACTCCTGCTGAACTTCTGCGAAATGCCGATACTGCTTTGTACAAGTCGAAAGCTGAAGGCCGGAACACTTATAACTACTTCACAAATACAATGAACCAGAGGATCTCACGACGACTGCAGCTAGAAGAACAGCTATATGGTGCGTTAGATCGCAATGAGTTCCAGCTTTTTTACCAACCCCTGGTAGATGTTCGCAGTAACACAATAGTGGCTGCCGAAGCCTTGTTACGCTGGAATAATGAAATTTTGGGCAATGTCTCACCAGATGAATTTATTCCGGTTACAGAGCAAACCGGGCAGATAGTATCAATCGGACAGTATGTACTTAACGAAGCATTGGCGATGACTGCAAAATGGCAGCTGATAAATCCTGACTTCAAAATCGCTATAAATGTTTCTCCCCGTCAGTTTCGTGAACCCGAGCTTTTACAACAGATTACAGATGCCTTACAACAGTCGGGTGTAAGCAGTAAATGCCTTGAGTTGGAAATTACAGAAGGTGTATTGATGAGCGGTTATAACTATATTTCAGAAACCCTATCCTCATTGAGTAAAATGGGTATTGGTATAGCCCTGGATGATTTTGGTACGGGTTACTCTTCACTGAGTTACCTGCGTAGTTATCCCTTTAGTATCCTGAAGATCGACCGTAGCTTTATTAATGATATTACGATCGATACAGCCGACAGAGAGCTAGTAAATGCTGCAATTGCCATGGCACACAGCCTGGGTTTAAATGTGGTTGCCGAGGGAGTTGAGACAGAGGAACAGTTGGCACATCTAGTGTTACAGGGTTGTGATATTGCCCAGGGATACCTGTTCAGTAAACCAATAAGTAGCAACGAGATAAGCCGTATGATTAGATCAAAAAAATTACCAGCTTCCAATCCTTAACAGGAAAATACAAAAGCTGTGAATCACCTCTGGATTCTCGTAGGATCTATTTCTTGAGAGGACAGACCAATGAGTAAAATAAGTAGATAATTCCCAGAGTTGCGTTAGAGAGCTGTTCACCAGATTAATTACAGTGACCGGGGTACAAGTATCTATCAATCCCCATACTGAACGTTTAGTGGGTATAGGCATTGAGTCTTCTGTGGGCAGTGCCGGTGATTCTTATTACAATTTGTTGGCTGAAACAATAAATGAATTATTTAAAACTGAGATTATCCGCTACCCACAACATGGGCAATGGAAGGCAGTGGATGATGTGGAATATGCCATCGTGAAGTGGGTTGACTGGTTTAACAACCGATGGCTACTGGAGTCAAGTATTTGAATTATGATTACAAGTGGTTTTAGCATTTATGCTATGACCGATATCGCCACAACGGAGTAATCAGTCCGTATTCACTGCAAATTTAAAATGAGTTGCTTGAGGTAAAACAAGTTGATTTAAATGACTCCTAACAGGGAGTGGTACATATCTATGCACTGGAAAAAATTGAGTAAACTAATTTTTATTAAAAATAATTTACCCAAGATATTTCAAAGCAGATTTTCTGGTTTCTCCAAACCGGACGTAGGAGGTAACGGAACTTCGGTTTTCAGTTAAATCAGCGAAAATATCAATCTATTCGATTAGTCTTAAAGATGGACAAAGCGGTCAGTCAAGCATGTAACTGTCACAGGCAATTCGCGACCCAATTCCGATATTCCCTAATGTCTGTGGCCTTTATCTATGTAACCGCGATAGCAGTCAATTATAAAGTTAAAAAATAATTCCCTTCAAAGGTTCAAAGATGACAGTTTCAATAACAAACCGAATGAAAGTGTAAAGTTAATTCAGATCAAATTTACTCTTAAAAAGAGTATTTATTTACCACATCAAATAAGACC
>CALCSG010000385.1 GCA_937894085.1 uncultured Gammaproteobacteria bacterium
CTCATAAGTTACTATTTTTGCCTTGACTCCAACTTTTGCAAAATCTGCCTGCATCATTTCAGCCATACGTCTTGCATTAGGATTATAGGGACGCTGAACCGGCATCGCCCACAGGTCTGTTTCAAAGCCATCAGGATAGCCCGCTTTGGCTAATAATGCTTTGGCTTTTTCAGGATTATATTCATCATCACTTAATAGAATTATTGTAAGACCACATGGTAGGTGGAATTGGATTTTTTGCGGCAACACCTGCACCGAGATAGATCGCATCGATAATCGCGGCTTTATTGATAGACATATTCATCGCCTGACGAACCAGTTTGTTATCGAATGGTTTTTTCTCTGTATTGTATGCCAGATAACCTACATTAAGACCTTCCTGTTCAAGTAACTGAATGGATTTATCTTTTTTCATCGCTGCCACATCAGCAGGGTTCGGATAAGGCATGAGATCACATTCGCCAGCTTTTAACTTGGCATAGCGCACAGCCGCATCCGGAGTTATGGAGAAAATAAGTTTATCGATAGCCGCCTTGCCAGCCCAGTAATCGGGATTCGCCTTGTAGCGGATAACCGCATCCTTTTGATAGGCGACCAGTTGGAATGGTCCAGTACCAACCGGATCTTGATCAATATTATCTGCAGTTCCTGCTTTACGCATCTTGTCAGCATATTCAGCAGAAAGAATAGAACCAAAATCCATCGCCATATTGGCAATAAAGGGAGATTCTGGCTGGTTTAACGTAAAAACGACTGTGTAGTCATCTTTCTTTTCAATACTTTTAAGTAATTTAGGCATATCCATGCCGTTAAAATACTCATAAGAACCGCCGGAAAGTTTATGATCTGGATGATCATCTTTCCATTGACGGTTAAAACTATACAGCACATCATCCGCATTGAAATCTCGACTCGGCTTGAAATCTTTAGTGGTATGAAACTTCACTCCTTTGCGTAAATGAAAGGTATAAGTTTTACCATCACTCGATATATCCCAGGACTCAGCTAACCCGGGAACAACATTTGTTTTACCTCTTTCGAATGCAACTAATTTATCGAAAACAGCTTTGGAAGTAGCATCAAATGTGGTGCCAGAAGTATACAATGAAGGGTTAAAACCTTCAGGGCTTCCTTCGGAACAATAAACAAGTGTTTTTGCTAGTACAGTGGTACTGGACACAGCACAAATAGCAGCTAAGCTTATGCTTGCGAGTAACTTTTTATTCATTTTTATCTCCTGGAATTGGCCTGTTCTTTTTTAAAATTTCATTGGCTTTGTAGGTAATTTAGCACGTCTTATGAGGCAATGTTATAAGATTGTATGCCAGCTCATAACTAAATAAAAGATGTTTATAAGTAGATACAATGATTCGATGTTAAGGTTCATGATAAGTAAAAGTAACTTCAATCAATTTTTATAATGTCAGATATTGTGATGACTATATTCTCAGCTAAATTCAATCTAGAATCCGCAGTTGGACAGTATTCAGATTGGTTTTGCCCGTTTGTCTGGTGTAGCTAAAAATAAGGTAATGGTTGTTCCCTTGCCGTTTTTTTAGCATAGCCAGACGGACGGGCAAGGCCAATATGGATACTGTAGCTATCTCACCCATACGGTGATCTACTATGCATAGGAAATATTTCATCATTTCAAGTGCTTACAATCTATTAATAGCGGTCAACTGCGGATTCAGGTTCAATCAACCATGCTTATAAATGGTTCACAAAATGCCCGTACTCGCTTAATTCTGGCTCATGGCTCCGGCTCTGATATGGAATCACCCTTCATGCAGACCATGGCCCGAAATTTAGCTGAACAGGTCGATCTTAAAGGTGGATTTAACGTGGTACGGTTTAACTTCCCTTATATAGATAGTATCAAAAAGTCTGGTAAAAGAAGGCCGCCAGACCGTCCTGAAATATTGATCGAGAGTTTTAAACAGATAATTCATCAACAAGCTAAAAGTGGTGCTGAAATTTTGTTTATAGGTGGAAAATCCATGGGTGGAAGAATAGCCAGCATGGTTTGCGACGATGAGCCGCTTGTTAAAGGATTAATCTGTCTGGGTTACCCATTTCATCCACCAGCTAAACCTGAAAAGCTACGTACAGAACATTTGTATGGATTAAAAACACCTTGCCTGATATGCCAGGGAGAACGCGATATTTTTGGCAGTAAAGCTGAAGTAGCTTCGTACGATTTACCCGACAATATTCAATTCAGCTGGATACTGGACGGAGATCACAGTTTCAATCCACGTAAACAGTCTGGCCTAACTGAAGTGGATAATCTTGATCATGCATCAACAGAAGTATCAAAATTTATCTCTGCGATATTTAAACGTTAATAAAATTCATTCAGTACTAAACTGTGTTTCCCGTTCTGATTTATCTACGCCTGAAACTCCAGATCAGAAAAATAATTAGCACAATAAAACTGGCAATGAAATAAGCCAGCATCAAACTCTCTACGTAACTGGTGGATACTTTTAAATTCGTTATTGGGTAATTTATTTCTATAACACCGGCAATTGTGTCGGGTTTAGCATTCAGGTGGCATTGTAAACAGGGTTCACGAAAATGTGCCGGATACAGATAACGGATATGCATATCTTCCAGAATAACCCTGTCATTACCTGTTTTCATTACATCAAAAATGGCCAGATCATTAAGCCGGCGCATTTTATCAATTTCTTTTTCACCGAATAATGCAGCGACAGTTTCACCCCTTATAACAGAAGTTTTCATCCCGGGACCTGTTCCGTCCATTCGTTTAGAAGCTGCCTCTATACCTTTACGATCCTGGCCAGCAAGCATAGCGGTATACATGGATTCAAAAACCATTTCAGAAATATGATTAATTTCATCTTTCGACATGTCTTCATAAGCATGATTAGACATCAGAGTAGCGAAAAGGAAGTACAGGCCAATCGAAATAACGGCATAAGCTAACGCTACTTTGAGTAGAAAATGATGAACTCTATGAGACTCCTGTCTCTCAGTCAGGGGCGTTCCAGGCGCATTACGTCTTTCATCTTGCATTAATCAACCCTCTTTACTTTGACTCTTATACTCTACTAGTCATTAGTATAAATTGAATAGAAAAAAAACGGTTTGCTGCTCCAGATCAATTTTTAGCCGTTGAAAACATCAGGTTTGTTAATTTAGATATACGTTATGAGTAATATAGGGCGAGTACTAAAAAATAATAGTCTTATTACCATCTACCATTATTCTATCTTCCAGGTGATACCTGAGCCCTCTTGCCAGTACCTGTTTTTCGATATCTTTGCCGATTCTAACCATGTCCTCTACCTGATCGGAATGTTTAACGCGTTGGGTATCCTGGTCGATTATCGGACCTTCATCCAGATCACTGGTGACGTAATGGCAGGTTGCGCCTATTAATTTAACCCCACGCGCGAAAGCCTGATGATAGGGTTTAGCACCAATAAATGATGGTAAAAAACTATGGTGAATATTCAAAATCTGATGTTTGTAAGCCTGACAGAAATCCTCAGTTAAAATTTGCATATAACGGGCTAATACAATGGTTTCGACCTGGTATCCGTCAACAATGGATTGTATTTCATTAAAAGCCTCGGACTTTTTCTGTTTATCCACCGGCACTAAATGGAAAGGTAGATCACAACATTCAACCTGACGGCGTAAGTCGTCATGATTTGAGATCACACAACTAATTTCACAGGGTAAATCATCACTGCGCCAGCGATCGAGTAAGTCTGATAGACAGTGCGAAGCCTTACTCACCAGGATAGCCACTTTTTTAGGCTGATGACTGTCGACGATAGACCAGTTCATGGAAAATTTTTCAGCCAATGGTGAAAAGGATTGCCTGAAACCATCAATACCAAACGGTAGAGATTCCGCTTTAACTTCAATCCTTGAATAAAACCAGTTATTGTCTTCTGCAGAATGTTGAGATGACTCGGTGATCCAGCCCGAAAGTAGAGAGATAAAACTGGTCACTTCAGAGACCAGCCCTATTTGATCCGGACAGTCGAAGAGTAAACGATAGGTATGTGTCATGATTTCTGGTTTTAGGAATAGAAGAATTTAAAGATTTTATGATGAACGATTGCTTATAGAATTTATTTTAGAGCCATCATATTACTATCGACGAAACTATTGAATTAAAATCTAACAATTACTGCACAAGTAATAAAATTTAGCTGATCAAGTTAAATTATTACGAACCGTGGCATTAATAATTTATTCTGAAAATTTAGACGCAAATTCGAGCACTGTTTTTAGTGAGTGGCATTGTTTCATATCTGGCAGACTGTTTAAGAAATCACGACCATAAGGCTTGGTTTTTAAGCGGTTGTCAGCAATCATCACTATACCCGTATCACTGGCATCACGTATTAAGCGCCCTACTCCCTGTCTCAGGCTAATGGTTGCTTCCGGAATTTGAACTTCTTTGAAAGCATTGCCTCCACTTTCTGTCACACGCTGTAAACGGCGTTTATAAACCGGGTCTCCGGGTGATTTAAAAGGTAACTTGTCGATTATAACCAGTTTTAACTTATCGCCTTTTACATCTACTCCTTCCCAGAAACTACTGGTACCCAGTAAGATAGGATTTGGAGTTTTCAGATAAGCACTCATTAATTCACTGCGTTGCTGTTCGCCCTGTATAAACAGCTTATTTTTTAATCGTCTGGATAATATGCCCGCTGTAAGCCTGAGCATTCGGTAACTGGTAAAAAGTATAAAACAGTTTCCGTTTGTGGCATTTATCAGTTCACAGCATTCATTGGCGAATACTTCTGCAAAATTATCAGCTGCAGGATCCGGCATATTTTCCGGTAAATATAATACAGCCTGTTTCTGGTAATCAAACGGGCTTTCAAAACTGGTACAGTTGACATCTTCTATTCCAAGACGGCGGGTAAAGTAATCGAAGGAGCCATTTGAACTTAATGTTGCAGAGGTATAAAAAATAGATTTATACAAACTACGGTCGATCTGTTTTCTGAATTGTTCAGAAATTTCAACCGGCGAAATCATCAAACGGAAACTATGATCATTCCATTCGTACCAGGTGACTTCAGATTTTTTGGGTTGCAGGAAATCTTTTAAGGTCTGGTTAAAGTTTTCAACACGAGCAAAACATAGCCCCAGCTCTTTTCCGCGTGATTTTAATACCTCAAGCTGTTGCATCAGAGTGCCCATTACCTGCATCAATTCATCAATAGCTGTAACAATATCAGGCGCATGTTGAATATGACGCCATTCACCTTTAGCACTGAACTTGCCTAAAGTAATTCTAAAATCGGCAATGCTTTTCTGATTGAGCCGGCATATTTCCTGAATCTCTTTACTGTCTCTGGCCTCAATAACCTGTGCGTCGATAATATCCTTCATCAACAAATCGTATTGACGCATGGTCAGGTTTCGACCAAAAAAATGGCTGGCTACATCGGGTAACTGATGTGCTTCATCAAAAATAAGCACATCAACTTCGGGTAACAATTCACCAAATCCATCATCCTTTAAAGCCTGATCTGAAAAAAACAGGTGGTGATTAATTACGATTACATCTGCTTCCTGAGCTTTACGGCGTGCTTTTACGACAAAACAATCCTTAAAATCCGGGCATTCATTGCCCAGACAATTATCTGCATTAGAGGTAGCATAAAACCATAGGCTATCATTTTCAGGTATGTCTGAAAATTCTGCGATATCGCCCCTGGTTGTAGTTTCTGACCAGCTTTTTAAGGCATCAAAAACAGGAGCTAACTGGCGTGTCTGAAAACGCCTTTGCTGTCTGAATTTATTAATCCGATATGGACAACAATAATTACTGCGGCCCTTTAGTAGTGCTAACTGTTTACCGGAAACTATTGTTTTACTGATAAGAGGAATATCTTTTTTAAATAATTGATCCTGTAGATTTTTAGTACCGGTCGATATTAAAATCTTACTATTTGAAAGGAAGGCTGGTACCAGGTAAGCAAACGACTTTCCTATACCGGTACTGGCTTCAATTACTTCACATTCCCTGTTAATTATGGATTTCTGAATTAATTGCGCCATAGCCAGCTGACTTTCTCTAGCCTGGAAACCAGGAATATACTGTTTGATGATCCCCTCAGCACCGAGGACATCATTCACCGTTAATTCTGCAGCGAGTTTAGCCATATCAGTTGCCGGCACATTGCTTTAACAATGTTTCATTGGCAACTGTTAAATCAGGATTAAACTGGCTATAGGAAATTGCACGTTGAACCATCGAGCGGCAACTGGGAAAGTCTTTTAAATGCCAGTAATTTTGCGCCAGATAATGCCAGTTTAACGGGTTTCTGGGTTCTACTTTTACTGCCCTTTGCAGGTATAAAATAGCCTGCTCAAATTGTTGCTGATTCATCAACTGAAGTGCTTTAAGTTGTAATCCATTTAACGCATTGGAGCCGCTTTTCTTCTCCGTTTTATCGTGATACTGATCTGTCGTAACAACCGGAGCGGGAGTAGTACAGGCCAGTAATAAAACGGAGCTTATAATTTGTATTAAAAAAGTTCTTGTAGCCAATTTATGCCTTTCTCCAGATAGTTTTTAGCGCAATCGCTGTTGTAATCGGGTTTCGTTCCTTTCAGGAATGGAATCAGTACACTGTCTTCGCATGACTTGCCCGAAATTCCACCATTTTTGCGATTGATATAGGCCCATTCCAGTTGAGGATCGGCACTCAATTTTAAAGAATCGGCATCGAGTTTTGCCATAATATCAGCCCATACCCTGAGAGCACCGGATGAACCAGTCAGGTTAATACTGCTGTTCTGATCATCTCCTAACCATACTACCGTTAAATAACGATTGGAGAAACCGGCAAACCACGAGTCTCGTAAATCATCGGTTGTTCCAGTCTTACCGGCAAATGTTTTATCTGCAAACCGCGAATTCAGGTATTTAGCAGTACCCTCTTCTGCTACGCCTATCAAAGCACGTTGAACCTGTATCATAGATTGCCGGTTATACAGTTCGGTGGATTGTAGCGGAATACGGGTTAATACATTATGATTTTCATCCATTACCTGCCTGATGGTCGTCAATGGAGCAAAATATCCGGAATTAGCAATAACCTGATACATTTGACTGATTTCCAGTGGTGTCATGAGTGTTGCGCCCAGCAATAATGAAGGATAGACAACCTGTTGCTTGACTAACTTTATTTTACTCAAGTCACTGGTAAGTCTCTGTAACGCATCTCCTTTAAGACCAAGATGAACAAAAGGCAGGTTATAAGATTTTACAAAGGCATCATAAAGCGTGGTTTCGCCATGTAATTTTTTATCATAATTTTGTGGTGACCATATTTCACCGTTAGACTGCCTGACTCGAATTGGACGATCTTCAACTTTAGTAGCCAGCGTTATTCCATTCTGTAAAAGGCTGCATAACAACATGGGTTTAATCAGCGAGCCGATAGGTCGTTGCGCTAATATGGCTCGATTAAAGCCCGGATAATCTGTATTGCGGTCTCCAACAAGTGCCAGCAAATCTCCATTCAGGTAATCAGCAACCACTACTGCGGACTGTAAGTTTTTATTGTTAAATCGAGCTAACCCTGACTTTAACCCCGTTTCAAGTTGTAGCTGTTTTTGAGGATCAAAAGCAGTAAAAATAGAAAGCCCCTTTTCCGCCAGATCTGCAGATGAATAATTATTGATTAATTGCTTTTTAACCAGGTCGAGGTAAGCCGGAAAAGGATTTACCGGAGGTAGCCTGTTTACTACTGCCAGCGGTTTACTGGATAAAGACTGGTACTCCTGCTGGTTTATCTGCCCACTTTCCAGCATGATTTTAAGTACATTGTTACGTCGTTTTAAGGCGAGTTCGGGATGCTGTAGCGGGTTATATAAAGACGGCCCTTTTACCATACCAACCAGTAGTGCAAGCTTATCTCTGCTGAGGTATTTTAGCGGTTGTTTAAAGAGCAGTTTGCTGGCTAAAGCGAATCCATGAATAGACGTATTGTTTTGCTGTAATAAAAATACTTCATTGATATAAGCCGCAAGAATGGCCTGTTTACTAAATCTTACTTCCAGCATTAAAGCCATGATAGCTTCGTTAAGTTTACGCAACAGTGATCGTTCCGGGGTCAGAAACATATTTTTAGCCAATTGTTGAGTCAGGGTACTGCCTCCCTGTACTGTTTTACCGGCCTGAATATTCGCCAGTAATGCACGCAGAATTGATAGCGGGTTGACACCAAAATGACTAAAAAAACGGCGATCTTCAACCGCCAGCAAGATCTCTGTTAAATTTTCAGGAAGCTCTTTTTCATCGACCACCAGTCGATCTTCGCCGTTACCTGGAATATAGCTT
>CALCSG010000386.1 GCA_937894085.1 uncultured Gammaproteobacteria bacterium
CTGGACCCCGATCCACGCAAGATAAGCAGCCTGAGTGAACTTCCTGTCGATGTTCGGCGGGATTTACCAGCTGTTTCTTTCACCGGACACCTGTACTCGAAAAATGTGGCGTTGAGTTATGTCATGGTGGATGGAGGAAGATCAGTCATTGCCGGCCAACAGATTACAGACGAATTATTTCTGCATAAAGTTACACCAACCGGAGCGATAGTCGATTTCAGAGGATTTCTGATTGAGACGGGAATACTACAGAACTGGTCGCTTAAATAGCTCTCACCATGAGCGATAACAGTCATTAGTACGTATTCTCTAATGACTGTAACGATCAGTAAAACCAAACTGCAGGACAGATTTACGACTTAATCAGTAACTAATTCTGCAGTTTAAAAAATGGCCAAAACTGAGCCAACTGGTTATTGCCGGTTAAAATACGGAGGCGCTTAATTCATTAACGGCTATTAGCATTTCACTGTCATCGGTCAATGCCTGAGATATAGCGCAGGCACAGGCGCTCACCGGATCAATACCACTTTTAATCAGTTTGCCTGCATGAACCAGCAGTCGGGTACTGGCACCTTCGTCCAGTCCGCTACCTTTAAGATTGCGTGTTAAACGGGCAAACTTGACCAGTTGTTTAGCCAGGTCACTGTCCAGGCCTGCCTCGGTTTCGATGATCTTCTGTTCGATGGCAGCACTGGGATAATCAAATTCGAGTGAGATGAATCGCTGTCTTGTGCTTTGTTTTAAATCTTTCAATACAGATTGATAACCCGGGTTATAGGAAATAGCCATGCAGAATTCATCAGAGGCTTCTAATAATTCACCCAGTTTTTCCATCGGTAGAACCCGTCTATCATCGGCGAGAGGATGGATAACGACAGTTGTGTCACTGCGCGCTTCTACAATTTCATCCAGATAACAGATCGCGCCGGCTCGAACTGCAGCTGCAAGGGGGCCGTCAATCCATACAGTCTGGTTATTGGTAATCAGGTAGCGACCGATCAGATCGGAAGCTGTCAGATCGTCATGACAGGATACTGTGATTAAAGGTCGTTTCAGGCGCCAGGCCATGTGTTCCATGAAACGGGTTTTTCCGCAACCGGTCGGACCTTTTAAAGAAACCGGTAACTTATTAGTATAGGCTGCTTCGAAAATTTCTATCTCGTTAGATATAGGTTCGTAGTATGGCTCTGTGGATATAAAGTTTTCACTTGGTTTCAGTGTTTTGGCCTGCATAAAAATTACCTTTTATTTCAATAACATAGACGGTACAAACTTCAAGCTCAAGTTGCAAGCATCAAATTCTTTTATGGGTGTCAGAAAAATTTATCACGACATAAAAAATGGTAACTGGAAATTAACCCGCTATAAGCGTATCTTTCACGGGTTTTTATATTTAGTGGTCTTTTTGGGCCTAATTGACTGGCAATCCTGTCGGAGGATAAACAATGACTGAAGTGGTAGCTACCAACCAGACCATACTCGTGGTTGGAGCAGGTATCAGCGGAATTACCGCAGCTGTTGAAGCAGCTGAAACTGGTAAGAACGTGGTACTTGTCGAAAAACGACCTTATATGGGCGGAAGAATTTCCCAGCTCTATAAATATTTCCCCAAGCTGTGTTTCCCAAGCTGTGGACTGGAAATCAACCAGCGTCGGCTGAGTGCACAGGGTGGTATTACCGTGTTAACCATGGCTGAAGTGACTGGAGTGACTGGTTCTGAAGGTGATTACACGGCTTCGGTAAAGATTTCCCCGCGTTTTGTGAACGAGAATTGTACAGCCTGTGGCGCCTGTGGCGATGTGGTTGAAGCAGAATTCGATAATGAGCATAACTATGGTCTGGATAAGCGCAAAGGCGCTTACCTGCCATACAATATGGCGAAGCCTCAGCGTTATGTTATTGATCCTCGTATCATCGGTACTGATGATGCCGAAAAAGCCAAAGCTGCCTGTAAATATGATGCTGTAGACCTGGACATGCAGGAAGAGATCGTCGAATTTAAAGCTGGTGCAATCATCTGGGCAACTGGCTGGACTCCTTATGATGCAGCCAAGATTCAACCTTATGGTTATGACCGTTATGATAACGTCATTACGTCAGTAGAATTCGAACGTATGATGGATAAATTTGGTCCTACTGGCGGCAAGATTTTGCGTCCCGGTGATGGTAAAGAAGCTAAAGATATTGCTTTTATCCAGTGCGCTGGATCACGTGATCGTAACCATTTGAAACATTGTTCACGTATTTGCTGTATGGCCTCACTCAAGCAAAGCACTTATATCACTGAACAGTATGGTGTTGATGATGCGGATGCCAAAGGCACGATATATTACATCGATATACGTTCAATCGACCGTTTCGAAGACTTTTATCGTAAAGTTCAGGAAGATCCAAAAATTACATTTGTGAAGTCCAAGGTTGCCAACATCATTTTCGACAAGGAAAACAATCCTGTTGTTAAAGGTGTAGATACTGAAGGTTATCACCGTTATGAAACGAAACATGACCTGGTTGTATTGGCCGTAGGTATGGAGCCTAGTGTTAATAAAGATACTTTCCCGGTTGAAGTAGTTATTAATGAACATGGTTTTATCGAAGCCGATGAAGCTAATGGTGGGATTTTCGCAGCCGGTTGTGCATCTGACGCACTGGATGTTAACCGAGCAGTACAAAGTGCAACAGCTGCCGCGTTACGCGCCGTTCAGGTTGTTAACAGAGTAGCTGGAGCGGAGGGTTAAGTAATGGCAAAATATGATAAAAAATTAGGCGCTTATATCTGTAGCGGTTGCGGAATTGGCGATAGACTGGATGTAAGTCAGCTGGAATCGACTGCCAAACGTGATGGAAAGGCAGCAACCTGTAGAACACATGAATTTTTATGTAGCAAGGCAGGTGTAGCAATGATTCAGAAAGACATTGATGATGGTGAAGTTAATCACGTTATCATCGGTGCCTGTTCACGTCGTTCAAAAATTGAAGCATTTCGCTTTGATAATTCGGCAATTTCGCGTGCTAATCTACGTGAAGGTTGTATCTGGGTTCGTCCAAATACTGACGAAGCACAGGAAACCACCCAGGAAATGGCTGACGATTTAATTCGTATGGCCTGTGCAGAAAGCAAGCATATGAATATTCCAGATCCGGCAGGTAGTGGCCAGCAGGAATTGAATAAAACTTTGCTGGTAGTAGGTGGTGGTATTACCGGAATGACTTCTGCTATTGAATCTGCAAAAGCAGGTTATAAAGTAGAACTGATCGAGAAGACTGGCGCTTTAGGTGGCTGGATGGCTCAGTTACACAAGCGTATTCCGACTAAAATGCCTTATGCCGATCCGGCAGATACCAATATTGATGCAACTATTGCAGCAGTTAATGATCATGCCAATATTACAGTTCATTTAAACAGCACAATTACTAAAACTTCTGGTGCTCCAGGGCGCTTTAAGGTTGAAGTTGCCACTGAGTCTGGAACATCTATTAATGTTGAAGTGGGTGCGATCGTTCAGGCTTCAGGTTACAACATGTTTGATCCTGAGAATGTCCCAGAAATGAACTACTCCAAGAGTGCTGATATTGTTACCAATATGGAACTCGAAGCGCTGGCGAATGCAGCGGATGGTGGACCTATCAAACGTCCATCTGACGGTAAAGAAATCAATTCAGTTATTTTTGTACAGAACGTCGGTCAGGCTTCTGAAAAAGAAGGTCACCTGCCATACCATTCCGGTATAGGCGACATGATTGCTATCAAACAGTCTTTGTACTTTAAAAAGCACAATGGCGAAAACTGCGAAACTACAATCCTGTTCAATAACCTTCGTACGCCAGGTGCACCGGGCGAAGATTTTTATCGCTCTGGCCAGAACAACATGGTCACTTTCAGAAAAGGTATTGCTTCTGAAGTAGTTGCTGGTGGTGAACTGGAAGTTAAATTCAAGGATATGATTCTGGATGAAGAAACCAGCCAGATGGCTGATCTGGTCGTGCTGGATGTAGGCATGGTGCCTAATTCTGGTCCTGATCCTTATGCTATTCCGATGGTCATTGATGAAGACGCTGAAGATAAAGCTGTGGCTGATGCTGCAGAAGCCGGCGAAGCTTATGAAAGACAGGTTGAAGTGACGGTCGATTCTATCCTTAACCTGGATTATCGCCAGGGCACCGATCTGCCACACCTGAAACAGGGTTTTACCGA
>CALCSG010000387.1 GCA_937894085.1 uncultured Gammaproteobacteria bacterium
CTTTCCTTAACAGTGCAGCTAGGTTAAGTTGCACTTATGAGTTGAATTCGGGCCTGATTAATTCCGGCATTCTTTTCAAAATAAATTTAATCAAAAATTTTCAAAAGCTATGGAACCCATATCGACTTTCCAACGTTTTAAAGATAACAAAGATATTTTTTAACACAGGAGAGGAATCATGAAAAAGTTATTATTAACAACAGCAATTATTATGGCAATGGGTGGAACTGCAGCATTAGCACACCATCCTGCAGAAGATATGGTAGACCCTGACATCTATGCGATGATCAATGAGAATTTACTGGAAGCAGATTCTCCTCACTTAGATATGACATTTGATGACATGGGTGGCATGACTTCAGATAGTAACAGTGACAATGCTTCAGAATCTTCTACCTTTGCTGGTGCAGCAGCATCCGATGGAATGGGAAGAGAAGATGCTGATGAAGTCGGCGCAGCTACTGAATCAGCCGATGGTGTTAGAAATTCAGGTATAGAGGAAGGCGGTGATTTCGAAAGTGCAGGTGCACAATTTAGCGAAAACGTGGAAGATGTTGGTTCTGCTGAAAATCAACGCGAAGATTCTAATTCCGATGATGATTTTGTTGCTCCCGGTCCAGGATCACAAAGATAGATTATTTAAGTTTTTCTAATAGTAGAGACTAAGGGCAGTAACCAATATTCCGGTTACTGCCCTTTTTTATGCCTGTGTTGAAAACATCATCGCTAAAACTTCTTCCGCACTTTCTAAAGCGCCTTCCAGGTAACCGCCGTGTTCACGAGCCGTTTCTGTACCGGCCAGCATCAGCCGGTTATCGTAAAAAGCCCGCGCTGCCTCCCCGGGATAATGAGGGTGTGAAGCTTCTTTAGATATATCCATTTCACTGCTCGTGAAAAGCTCTTTACTCCAGTCCTGCAACTGGATATCAATGGTGTTTAAACTCTTCACACCAAACAGGCGTTGTAATTGATCAAGGCTTAATTTAATTAACTGTTCAGCGCTTATCTTTCGTCGCTGCAGGGCATTGATACCTACAAAAGAAGTTAGCGCAAAATAGCTTTCACTGGCTGGTGATGCATCATAAATTTCTGTTAACGGGCCATAGCGACTAAACGCTTCACCGGATAACCCCTGTTCCCGCCAGAAAGGTTTAGCATAAATGAAAACAATCTTGCAATGCCCCGCCATCCAGGTAGGTATGCTTTCCCATAAATCACTTATTTCCTGCGGCAACTGCGGAGTAATAGCAATAGATTGTTGTATGAGTCGTGGCGGCATCGCCAGGATTATTTTTTCTGCCGTATATAAACAGAGCTTTTCATTAGTTAACGCCTGTAAGCTTAACGTTGATCCATCGATAAAATCCACCCGTGTATCCAGCTGAATACAGGCATCGGGAATTTGAGACTGTAAAGCATCGGTTAAGGCCCTGCAGCCACCCTCAATGCGATAAGATTCAGCATGTGATGATGAGCCACCATAACGTTGTATGTTATGCAGATCAGCTTCATACAGCATTTCTCCATCAGTGAATTGTTTAAAGCGTTTAATCCCCAGTTCTTCGGTTAAACGTTTCAATCTCTGCTGGTATTGCGGCCAGACCCAGGCAGGTCCCATATCAAAACTATTTTCAATGTTATCATCGATACAGTTAGACAGGATACGCCCCCCTACCCGGTCACGCGCTTCCAGCACCACCACATCTACCACCCGCTGATGTAAACGCCAGGCCAGATATAATCCACTTAACCCTGCACCAACTATTATAACGGAGTGATGCTTATTCATAACTGACAGGGTTCAGAAGGTGTGCTGATTTTCGAAACAGCAGGCAGTCTTCGGTCACCCTGATGCTTTGCTTTGATCCAGCAGGAAGACGTAACCAGCTGCCTCCCGCATAACTACCCAGATCATCACTAAAACCTCCCTGTAGAATAAAATATTCAACGCCAGCCGCAAATTCTGTTTCGGGTAACTGCAAACCACCCGGCCACTGCAACATACAAACTGACTCATAATCCGCATCAAACAAACGCAGTATCTGCTCACCTGATTTAGCTGGTTCCCACAGACTTTCATCATGGGTATTGATAGCCAGTTGAAGCTGGTCATCTGCTCTCATTTGCCATAGCTTTACCAGAATAATACAACCTGCATCACTATGTGGAGCATGGCCGGTTCCCTTCGGATTCCGCACATAGTAACCCGCCGGATAATCGGCATGCTGATCTGAAAAAACACCTTCTAACACAAGCAACTCTTCACCTCCATGATGCACATGTCTATTGAATGAACTGTTAGCAGCAAAACGCACCACAGTGGTCACACGTTCCACCGGTGGATGACTCTCATCTCTTTCCAGCCGCAAACGTTGAACACCGTTTGCAGGAGAGTTTTCCCATTCAATATCATGAATATTACAACTGGCCCTGCGGGTTAAATCTGCATTTAGTTTCATATCGGCTAAAGTGGATAAAATCAGTTTTAAAGTCTAACTCCGATCATGTGTTTTTTTAAAGGATTCTTTTAACTGATACACATAGCCCATTAGTAAACTCATTTTTCTTATACCCATAAAAAAGCCGGTTCATGTTAAACATGAACCGGCTTAAAATCAAAACCACTGTTTGTTGGCAGATCAGTTACCCTGTTGCTGAGTTCCAGGTGCTTCAGTTTCATTTTGAACCTGATTTTCCTGAGATTCTTCTACATTCAGCTCCATTGCTGGTTCCTGATCAAATACATGATCGGTATCTCTGAGTTGATCCTGATCCATCTCCATGCTGCGATCCTGATCCTGATCTCTTTCCTGATCCTGATCTCGATCATGGATTTCTAACTGATCCTGATCACGATCCCTGTCCATATCGCCTGAACCTGTAGCTGAGCCTGCACCTGTAGCTTTTCCGCCGCTCTCGCCATCTTCGACACCATCATCTACTTTACCGGTTTTTTTTCTCAACTGATTCTTTGATTGAGTTTTAGTGCCTTCAGCATTCGGTGCTGCTGTACCGTCACCGACTCCGGTGCTGGTTTGATAACGATTGCGATTAGTTTGCTTTGACATTTCTTCAGCCTTATCACTGGCAGCATCGGGCAGTGTCATTGGCTTGTTGACTGCATCAAAATAATTTTGATTCATAGGCTGAGACTGCTTGTTTAGCGCATTGTCGGGTGATCCGAAAGCAGCAAAAGGAATAATAACTCCTAATGCTAATGCGATTGCTATATTTAACTTTTTCATGACTTCGATCTCCATATGTTTAAACTAAATTTACGAGTATTTTTGTATCTATCTTTCATCTTTCTACCCGGTTACCTTAAACACGCTGTGCTACCTTTCGCGTTCCATTAATAATTTTTATAGCTTTAACATTCTATTAAAATTTATATATGAAGATATATCAGAGTCAAGTCATCTATTTGAGGAGTATGCGCCTGGCGTGCGATTCCGCCAGCAGCTGCATCAAAAAACGTTGCAGGCATGAGAGTGATTAAATCACTCTCATGCTTTTTGCAGGTTACAATTTAAACAGGATTAATATTTTGAAGGGTCACTAAACTCGGCGGTTAGCGAATCGACGACACCCTGGATGATATGCAGAAACTGCTGCACGCCTGCCTGATCCTTATTACGGCGACAGGCATTTAAACCTGATAACGCGGTGTTATATGCAGCATGGTAATTACCCTTATCTACAAAATCCTGAATATTTTTTGCTTCCGTTTGATTATCCATCGCGTAAACCTCTATATAAGCCAGCTTTCCCGTCTTTATTTTACACCTTGTTTTTCCCGGAGGCATGCTTTGTTTATAACAGCAAATGGAAAACAGGGATTGACACTTTAGGACAAGCGTATTAATTCACGAAAACTTTAGGACATACGCCCTATTTAAACCAGGAGAAAGTATTAATGAGTAACAGTCTTTATTCCACCTTTACGATAGGCGACCTTCAATTATCAAACCGTATGGTGATGGCCCCGATGACACGTAATCGTGCAGCAAAAGGTGCAGTACCTACCGATTTAAACGCTACCTACTATCGCCAGCGAGCCAGAGCCGGACTAATAATTACCGAAGCTTCTCAGGTTTCTGCAGAAGGCGTTGGTTATCCCGCTACTCCGGGAATTTATAGTGATGAGCAGGTTGCCGGATGGCGTAAAGTCACCGATGCAGTCCACGCAGAGGAAGGCCATATATTCATCCAGCTATGGTATTGCGGACGCATTTCTCACCCCAGCCTGCTACCCGATGGACAGACGCCTGTCGCGCCTTCAGCCATACGTCCCGAGGGAGAATCCGTTACTTTAGAGGGTATGCAGCCATTCGTTGAACCGCGTGCGCTGTTAACCAGTGAAATACCGGGGATCGTTGCGCAGTATCGCCACGCGGCAGAAAAAGCCAAACAGGCAGGATTTGATGGCATCGAGGTTCACGCTGCTAATGGATATTTAATTGATCCGCAGAGTAAGCCAGCCTGATCCTCCCGTTACACGATACACGACGGGTCATTAAACCGGCCCGTTAATTTTAAAAGGTTCCTTAGTTATGGGCAGCAAAGCTGTAGTCATTCGCCAGCGCATTATCGAAAAAGTAGACGAACTTTTTTATCAACTCGGATACGAAAACACATCCTTTAGCGATATCGCAAAGGCAGTAAATATTTCGCGTGGCAATTTTTATTATCACTTCAAAAGCAAAGATGACATTCTTAATGAAGTCATCAACATTCGTCTGCAATCCATTCGGGACATGTTAAATGAATGGGAACAAACCACGCCGGATAGCCGACTTCTTATTCACCGTTATATCGACCTGATTACCCATAACCGGAACAATATTCAGCAATATGCTTGCCCAGTTGGCACACTTTGTAGCGAATTATCCTAACTTAATCATGTCATGAAAAATGATGCCAGCCGGATTTTTGTGTTATTTCGTGAATGGCTAGTGCTGCAGTTTATCCGTCTCGGTCATCAGCAGAATGCAGAAACTCTCGCCATGCATCTGTTAACCCGCACCCAGGGATTAGCCACCATGATGAGTACATTTAATGATGATAAGTTTTACCCGATAGAAATTCGGGCAATTAAAGACTGGCTGGATTGCCTGTAGCGATAGACACAATCAGTTAGAATTATATTATTAATTTCTGAAGCCTGTAAGGTTTCTCGAAATCATCAAACCCTGATACATAACACACCTGCACGCGAATCAATTCACTCGCATGGTCACGATAGCATCTAATCAACCTGTCGGACCAAAGCTGAAAAAAAATATGAAAGTAACCTGACCTCTATCGAAATTAGCCTTCTTTCCACGACTCAAGCTGCCAACAGCGACCTGAGAGTAGAATTTTTCCGCTGGGTTTAGCACCCAAAGCGGCTAATTCCTTAGTTACTTCAACTCGCTCGGCATCTTTTATGGCTTTCCATTGCGGCGATGTAAGCTCTATCGACTTACCATTGAACGCACCTATATACGTATGTTGACCGGTATTTTTGGCCACCGTCCAGACATGCAGATCATTCTCAATTTTGAATGTTTTAGTATCAATTTTCTGAAACTTAATTGAAGGCGCCTTATCTTCTGTTCCCTTATAGGATACTGCTATCAATTTGTTTTGCTGTTGACTAGTGCTTAAAACGGCCATGTAACTGGGTGTTAACGACACTTCAGTTACCGGGTTAATCCACATGTTAATCAGAACCACAGCATACAGTGCGGCAAACGAAGTCCAGATATAGGCCATCCAGTTTTTTGGACTGAATTTATCTGTTTTGTTTAAGCTGGATGAGTGAGTGCGTTTTTGTATAGCCTGCCAGACTTTTACTGAAGGTTGAATTTCGTTGTTCCCAGTTTCCAGTGTATTAAAGTCCTGTTGTCTCTCCAAAATCAAAGAATCTAAAAGTGGTAATTGTGTTCGTAGTGCTGTGACTCTTTTATGCACTCGGGGCGTTAATGAGTTAATCACATATGCCGAAGCGAGGTACTCAGCCAGCTTCTGATTTTGATATCTCATTGCAGGCATAACGATAAGCTCTTTAAGCCACTACGAATTCGGGTTTTGATAGTTCCCAGTGGGGTTTTAAATAATTGCGCCAGTTCACTATGGCTAAATCCAAAATAATAAGACTGTAAAATTACTTTGCGTGTATGAATGTCGAGCTGTTCCAGACATTGCTGGATTGACCATGAGTCGGCACTGGATATTTGCATAAGATCAATAGCCTCAATTTTATCATCACCCGAATTCAACTCATAAGTGCAACTTAACCTAGCTGCACTGTTAAGGAAA
>CALCSG010000388.1 GCA_937894085.1 uncultured Gammaproteobacteria bacterium
TGTGGCGTAAACTGTGGAATTAAAAATTTGAGCTTCACCCATAGGTTTAGTGCTAATTAACATGCACTTATGCTATGCGAAAGTGGACTTTTTTTAAACCTTTGTAGAATAAATAACTTGTGAGAGAAACTGTTGTGAAGTTACGGAATCAGGTATAAATCAGGCAAAATAATCTATTCTCCCATCATCAATCTTCAAATACAGGTTGCTGTGCTGAATACCTGTCAGGTCATCCTGCGATGAAAGAGTTTGCTGTGTATTATTGTCGTTTTGTGCATTATTATCCTGCTGAAAAAAATCCCCCTGAGCCATCGATTGTTCACGATGTGACACATCTACATTCACCGAACTATAACCCGCATCCTGTAAAAATTCCTTTAACCGCACACTGGCAGATTCAATCAGATCACGAGTATGTGCATGCTGTGTATTTATCATTACCGTAGCACTGTCATCCTTAATCTGAATCTGTATATCCAGTTTGCCAAGGTGTGGAGGATCGAGCCTTATTTCTGCACTATTTAATTGCTTGTTAAGCGCCAGTGAAACCCGTTCACCCAGGGCCTCTCCCCACTGTGTGGCCGGCGCCTGGGGAGAAAGTTGAAGTGTCGGTAAAGCTTGCATCTGTGGTGGATTTACTGAACTTTGAGGAGCAATCATTGATAACGGAGCTTGCTGAGCCAATACAGAAGTCTGACCTTCCTTACCCTGAACAACTACCTGTTCAGGTAAAAGTTTTTTTAGTGCAAATTTTTCCAGTTCGAATTCATCAGCTTCCTGCTTTTCGGCATTAACCAGTTGCAGACTATTTTCATCCGCTTCAGTTGTAGCTGGATTCAATAAATTAGCACCAGCAGCCAACGCATCATCATCCATTGATTTAACGGAATTAGGCTCAATATAATTTATCTGCGTGATAGAATTAGACAGGGATACGTTTAGTGCAGGTACAACTGCGGAAACAGGTTGCCGAGATGGCGGCAACTTTTCACCGATTTTAGTGCCTCCCTGATTTACAGGGTCAGCCGGTATTAATGATGCTACAACAGCTTGCAAAGGGCTTTCAATCAAAATTTCCGCTGATTCACTGATTAATATGTCTTCAGGCTGCGGAATTGGAGCAACTATATTACTCGCCCATTCTGCTGATAATTTATTGTCGCTTTCAGTAAAATATTGCTGCCCTGCAATAACAGAAGAGGAAGTAGCGCTCAAACTAAATTCAAATTTGGCATCAGGATCAGTATTTACAATGACATCAAAACCTGCTGAGAGCCCGGTAATTACTTCCTTTTCGGCAGTTTGAACAATATCATCCTGATTCGACTGGAGCTGAAGCTGCTGATTCAATATCGTTTCGAAATCGACTTCCAGAAACGGCTGCTCAGGTACTTGATTATTAACCTGTAGACTACTTAAATCACCAGCTTGCTGAACCGTGATAAGCTCTATATCAATGCCATCGGCTGGCATCTCAGGAGTAATTGCCGCAATGGATATCGGGGTACTGTTTGATATAAGCATGTTCAGGTCCACGGTTACTTTGTTTAAAACCAGTCAATTAACAACTGGGTTATAAACAGGTATTGCAGCTATCGTGCCATATTTTTAACGGTTATAATCTTTGCGTAACTCAGCGATTGCCCCGTTAACCAGGCTCCCTGCAGACATCGGACTTTGTTTATCGTGCGAGGGAAAGTCATTTTTTACCCAAGGGGCATCCCAGCTCAGATTTTCCTAAGCCCGAAAGTCTCCTATGTACTTTTAAGGGATATCCTTAAGGCTACTTCATCCATCAGGCTCTGTTCTACTCTATCGGCCTGTTTCAACTCACCTGCCTGTATTCTATCAACAACCTTATGCATGGCATCCGAACGGGAGCGAGTAAGTTTCCATTTCTCACGTTTGATTTCTACTTCCCGTTGCGCCATGGCAACGACCTGTTCCTGTTGAATTACGGTGTCATTAAGCTGTGTATAAAAGCGGTTATTTTCCTGCAGTTGAACCACTGTAAAAGTAATCTGCCCTGAGGTTTGCTGACTGGCATATTCTTCTTTATAGGCAATCAACTGTTGTAACCGGTTTTGTTGTTGCTGTAACTGCTGCTGACTAAACGCAACCGCTTTCAAAGCTGCCTGTTCACGCTTATCAACATGTTTTACGACCGGTTTTAATTTTTCACTACGCGTCATTTTTACTACCCTTTAACTGTGCTGGCAGGATTGGCCACAGGAACTGCAGTTTGTGACTGAGCTACCTTCGGTATATCAATTAATTGGTTTAACTGAGTATAGCTTTCACTTAAGGAAACTGCCTGATTCATATCCTGCGACAAAAATGTCATCAAGCTTGGTTGTAATTGTATTGCCAGATCAATCTCTGGATCCGATCCCCGCTGATAGGCACCAACACTGATTAAATCTCTATTTTGCTGATACAGGCTGTATTTTCTACGGAAAAACTGCACTCTTTGCTGGATATCTGCTGACATAATTTGCGGCGCTAAACGACTGATAGACGCTTCTATATCGATGGCTGGATATTGACCTGACTCTGCCAGTTGACGTGATAACACGATATGCCCATCGAGTATGGCTCTGGCCGCATCGGCAATCGGATCGTTATGATCATCTCCTTCCACCAGTACCGTATAAAAAGCTGTAATAGAACCACTGCCGCTATCCCCATTACCGGCCCGTTCGACTAACTGTGGTAAGCGTGCAAATACCGATGGTGGATATCCTTTGGTGGCTGGGGGTTCTCCGATTGCAAGGCTTATTTCACGTTGAGCCTGTGCAAAACGGGTCAATGAATCCATCAGAAGCAATACATTTTTACCCTGATCCCGGTAGTATTCTGCAATGCTGGTCGCCTGCATCGCGCCATGAATGCGCATTAATGGCGAAGAGTCTGCCGGGGCAGCAACGACCACTGATTTTTGCAGGCCTTCTTCACCCAGAATTTCCTGCACGAATTCGCGTACTTCCCGTCCCCGTTCACCAATCAACCCAACTACAACCACATCCGCATCTGTATATTTGGTCATCATGCCGAGCAATACCGACTTACCGACACCACTACCTGCAAATAATCCCATACGTTGCCCCCTGCCGATAGTCGTTAAGGCATTGATGGCCCTGACACCGACGTCCAGCGGTTCACGTATCGGGGTTCGACTGAGCGGGTTTATTTCACGCCCTTCCAGAGGCATGTGTATACGTGTTTTTATCGGTCCCTTGCTATCCAGCGGACGTCCGCGACCATCAATTACCCGCCCTAACAGTTCCGGTCCCACATTAACGGCAGAAGAGTGACTGGTCGGAATTACCCGTGAATTTGGTACCAGTCCACGAATATCGCTGGTAGGCATCAAATACAATTTATCTCCCGAAAAACCGACAACTTCGGTCTCGACTTTCTGTCCTGCCGGCGTTACTACATCACAACGGGCACCGATAGGTGCCTGACAACCGGAAGCTTCCAGCGTCAAACCCACCATACGAGTTAAAACACCTTCTACTATGGGTATACCGCAAACATTGTCACAACTCTTTGCCGTTTGCGCTAAAGATTTAGCCCAGCTTTGTAAGGCTTTATCAATCAGTGGAGGATGCATCTTGCCTGTCACTCCTATCCTCTACTCTTTCTCCGCCGAGTACCGAGGCTGCCAGAGCCTGCAAACGGTTTTCCAGCGTGACATTGATAGAGGATTGATCCGACTTAATTTCACAACCACCGCGCGTAATCATCGGGTCTTCCATCAATTTCCAGTTTTGATCTTCATCATGTTCATCAAGTTGCAGAGTCATTCTGACCAGGTCGGCATCTTCCGGGTGCAAATAAATTCTTATTTTTCGAGAATTAACAGGCAGCATTTTTACCGATTCCTTAATCAATGCAATTATCTCACCCGGTTCTGCTCTAATTTCCCGTCGCACTAATTGTTGCGCCAGAGTAACTGCCAGTAAATTTAATTGTTGCTCAACTTCTTCATTTAAATATTGCAGGGGTTGCTCAAAAAACTTAATTACCTCCAGCAATTGCTGTTTCTGTGCGGCGATTTCAGTTTCGGCCTGTTTTAAGCCTTCCTTATAACCTTCCTTATAACCTTCCTCATGGGCTTCTTTATGCCAGGCTTCAATATCTTCGGCCGTCGGAATGTCTGGCGACTCTATTTCGTCTACTGACCCTTCTTTCAGTTCTGTTTGCTGCGCATCTTTTTCTGGCTTAAAAACCTGGTTGGAACCTGACCCCATGTTGGGAAGACACCATTTTTCAACGCCAACCTGTTTATCTTTCGATATTTTGTTTATGCCTGTCACCATGCGCTGCTATATTTACACCATTTCCTCGCCACTTCCGCCCAGAACAATCTCACCGGATTCTTCCAGACTACGAGCAACATTTAATATTTCTTTCTGTGCTGCTTCAACTTCACTCAGTTTGACAGGGCCTTTAGCCTCCATGTCTTCAACCAGCATTTCAGCGGCTCGCGATGACATATTTTTAAGGAATTTCTGTTGAAAGTCATCATCAACACCTTTTAAAGCTAATGTCAGCAGGTCGGTAGAAATTTCTCTGAGCATGGTTTGAATACCTCGATCATCGACATCACGTAAGTTATCAAATACGAACATTAAGTCCTGAATACGATTTGCCAGGTCCTCATTTTCAGAACGCACCTGCTCCATCATTTTTGCTTCGACAGCGGTATCGATAAAATTTAAAATATCAGCAGCCGTTTTTTCACCGCCGACCATGGAAGATTTAACATTGTCGTTATCGGAAAAATATTTTTCCATGATCGCGTCAAGTTCCTTAATGGCAGCAGGTTGCACACCATCCAGTGTCGCTATACGCATTAAAATTCCAGAGCGGGTATTTTCCGGTAAATTAGACAGCACCGCAGCAGCACTATCAGCTTCTAGATAAGACAACACGATTGCAATAATCTGCGGATGTTCGAGTCGAATAATTTCAGCGATGGACTTGGGATCCATCCATTTCAGTGCTTCCAGGCCATTACTGCCACTACCCATCAAAATTCGATCTATGACATTGCCGGCTTTATCACCCAGCGCCTTTTCCAGCATTCCTCGAATATAACTGTCATTGCCTATGCCGAGTGCCGTCTGGTTTTCCAGCAGGTCCAGAAAATCATCGATGACAAACTCAACCATCGGACGGGTTACATCATTCATGGTTGCCATCTTGGCACCCACCAGTTGTACCTGTTTAGGGTTCATATGTTGCAAAATTTGTGCAGCAACGTCTTCGCCCAGCGTCAGTAATAACAGAGCCGCTTTTTCCGACCCGCTCATGTTTAGCGTGGGAACAGCAGGCGGTGGAGTAGCTACTGAGGGCTTTTCGGCTATTTCGCTCATTGATCTTCACTCACCCAATGTTTCATCACATTTGCAACACGCGCCGGATCATCCATCACCAGAGTTCTGGCCATCTCGACTTTTTGCTCGTGGGTCGCATTACTACGGCGTATTAAAGCAGCTGCACTGTTGGGGTCTTCTAACATTTCAAGACTACCATCAGCATTGACGTGTGTACCTCTCTCAGATCGACCTCTTTCAGTATGTTCATCGTCATCAACCAGTTCACCGGTTTTGGGATCAATATGCTGATGCTCCTGCTCGACTCTATTCGGATTTAGTGAGCGTAAAAAGGGACGACCGAATATCAGGTAGACAATTAATAGTCCAATAGCGCCAAAAACCTGTTTGGCCAGATCCACAATCCAGCCTTCACCTAACATGCTTTGCCATACAGAAACTTCAGTCATTTCCTGTTCCACTGAGACAAAGTCGGTATTGATGACACTCACCGTATCTCCACGATTCTGATCAAAACCAATGGCTTCCCTGATCAGGCTTTCAAAGCGTTTAATATCTTCATCACTGTAAGCCACCTTTTCCAGGGTTCCATCATCTTTAAGCTGGCTTTTAGAGTCTATAACCACCGCTACAGAAAGGCGTTGAACCGTTCCACGAGGATTTTGTGTGTGGCTAATCAAACGATCAACTTCAAAATTTCGGGTAGAACTGCGGTTTTGATTAGCTGGTAATCCAGCCGAATCATTGCCCTGATTGACGGCCGGATCGGTGGTACCGGTGCCAGGAGGTTGATTACTCAAAGCACCTGGAATACCCAGAGCCTGGGTGAGATCACGTGTTTCCTGTTCAGATATTTGTTCACTACGCACAACCGATCTTTCCGGATCATAAGCTTCACGGGTTGACTCCACACTGGAAAAATCGAGTGATGCCGAGACCTGTGCATTCACCTTGCCTTCACCGATGATCGGTTGCAGCAGGTTGATAATTCGATCCGTATAGTTATTTTCCAGTTTACGGGTGTATTCAAACTGTTTATTAGTCAAAGACATATCATTGTCTTTATCGGCTGTTAGTAATCGGCCAAATTGATCGATCACTGTCACCTGATCCGGGCCCATCATTGGAATACTGGCGGCTACCATGTGAACGATGGCATCGACCTGAGTCGGTTCAAGACGCCGCCCTGCATAAAGCTTGGTAACTACCGATGCACTGGGTTTCACCCGGTTACGGATAAAAATAGACTGCTTGGGTAAAGCCAGGTGAACCCTCGCCTGCTCTACACTACGAATTGATTCTACAGAACGCGCCAGTTCAGCCTCAAGTGCATGATTGTATCGCGCTGTTTCAATAAATTGACTGGTACCCAGGCTCTGATCATCCTGTAACATTTCCAGACCTTTGGTAGATCCTTCCGGCAAACCCTGAGCTGCAAGTTTCAGGCGAGCTTCTGCAGATTTTGATTGGGCCACCATAATAGTGCCGGTATTGCCATCAATCTTATATTCGATATCACTGGCACTTAATATATTGGCAATTTCAGCGGCATCACGTCCAGACACATTGGTATAAAGCGGAGCATAATTCGGCTCCGATGACCACAATACAACGACTGTTCCAATCGCTACTGCAAGTGCCAGCCCGATCAACCGGCCGAAATGCCTGACAGTTTTCGACTGCATAAAAGTATCGATTGGATTACCGGTATGCACTTCCTTTACAGCAGTTCCAGTAGCAGGTGCTGCCAGAGCCGGTTGTTGTGTTATTGCATCAGCCATATTTATTTGCTCTTAGAGTATCTTGCAGAGTAAAACGGAAAATTAAACCGGCATATTCATAACGTCCTGATAGGCCGTTAACAGTTTATTTCGAACTTCAGTCAATGCCTGGAAAGAGATACTGGATTTTTGTGTGGCAATCATTACCTGTGCAATATCTACATTGGGATCACCCATTTCCAGGGCCTGTCCCAGTTCTCTGGCCTGTGTCTGACTCTGATTCACCTGATCGATAGCCTGCTGCATCATTCCGGCAAAACTACTGCCTTGTGGTTTTGGAATTGTGCTTTCGGGTAAAACCTGGCTTTTTGCCATAGACTCTATGGCGTTCATCTGGTTGAGTACCTGATTTATATTGTTAATTATCATCGCAGTGTCCCTAGTCAACTTCTTGACGAATTTCATATCTAATAAGTTATTTGAAAGCCTTAACAGAGTGATATTAAGATGTTTTTTTGACTTATCATGCCTGTTTTAGCGTTCGTTCAGTGAGTTCTGCAACATTCAGGCCAATTCATGAATAAACAGTAAATAGAACGGAAATTCACGAAAAGCCCTAATTAGAAGGTGAATAATTATAAAAACAATTAATAGCCACCTCATCTCTATTAATTTTTTTAATCTAACAGGCCTCTTAACTGGGTTACACTTGAGCTTATAAGTATGATTCAATTACTCAATAATAACTTTTATAACAAGTAAAAGAGGAGAAACAACTCATGCGAAGATTATATTTCCTGGTACCTGATGTAAAAAGTGCAAGCGCCATTGTTGACGAACTGTTACTGGCACGCGTCGAAGAGCGCAAAATACACATTGCTGCAAAAGACCATCATGAATTACATCAGGCTAATCTGCCTGAAACCAACCTGCTTCAGGACACCGACTTTATTCCCGCCGTTGAAAAAGGACTGGCTGTAGGGGGCGGCACCGGAATTCTGGCAGGTCTGGTAGCAATGAGTTTTCCACCTGCGGGACTCATTATCGGTGGCGGAGCCATACTGGGGTTAGGACTTCTCGGCGCTGGATTTGGAGCCTGGGTGTCTGGCATGATCGGTATTAATATAGAAAACTCTCAACTCACCAAATTTGAAGAAGCCATTAAACAGGGGCATTTATTATTAATGGTGGATATTCCGGTATCTCGTATTGATGAAATAACCGGTGTTGTTAAGAAACATCACCCTGAAGCTGAAGTCAGTGGAACAGAACCCACCCTGCCAGTGTTTCCATAAACTCACATCGAGTGTCCACCTGTTAAAGTGCCGACACTCGATTTATGCGGGATTAGCCTGCTTTACTTCTATAGCATTGCCATCCGGGTCTCTGAAAAAAATAGCTGGTCTGCCTGACCTGCTGCGTGTGTATTCAATATAATATTGCTCCAGCCTGTCAATTAGAGCATTAATATTGCTGCCAACCAGGCATACATGGCGATCTCTCCCACCATGCTCTGGTCGATTTTCTATCGGGTCGGGGTTTTTTAAACACAGGCAATGAATGGCCTGCTGACCTACCTTTATCCACAGACCATCAAATGACATTTCCGGGCGACTGCTGTCCAGTTCCAGTCCAAGAATATCGATATAGAAATGTCGACTTTTTTCAACATCCTGAATAATCACACTGTGATGATCCATACCTAAAAATTTATTGTTTTGCTGTGCCATGACTTTCCTGCTTTAATTTTTGTCGATTCAGAGATCTTTGCTGCGAAATACAGCTTATCCCGTTATAATAGACCTACAGTTGACTAATTCCCAGACTATGAACCCAGATTTAACGTTACTCCATCCCTACCCGTTTGAAAAACTCAATAAACTGAAACAGGAAGTAAACCCGGCCACTCATCTGGAGCACATTGCCTTATCCATCGGCGAACCCAAACACCCGGCGCCTCATTTTGTGGTGGAAAGCCTGATTGCACACACGCACCTGATGTCCAGTTATCCAACCACGAAGGGCATTGCTACATTACGTGAAACCATCTGCAACTGGCTACAAAAACGATTTAACTTAAACAATCCGCTAAACCCTGAAAAGCATGTTTTACCGGTAAATGGTACACGCGAAGCCCTGTTTGCATTCGCACAATGTGTCGTCGATAGAACAGCGACTCAACCGCTGGTACTTATGCCAAACCCGTTTTATCAAATTTACGAAGGTGCCGCTATTTTAGCAGGTGCACAACCTGTTTACATGAATTGTACTGCAGATAATAATTTCCTGCCGGATCTGGATAGCGTCAGTGAATCCGAGTGGAATAATTGCCAGTTAATCTATATCTGCTCTCCGGGCAATCCCACCGGAGCGGTGATGCCTACCGGGTATTTGCAAAAACTGATCAAACTGTCGTTACAATATGACTTTATTATCGCCAGTGATGAATGTTATTCGGAAATATATTTCGATGAACAGAACCCGCCAGCGGGTTTACTGTCAGCGGCAGCTGAAATGGGGATTCACGATTATAAAAACTGCGTGGTTTTTCATAGCCTGTCTAAACGATCTAACCTGCCAGGCCTGCGCTCAGGTTTTGTGGCCGGAGATGCCGATATAATCAAAAAATTCCTGGTATACCGGACTTATCACGGCTGTGCCATGCCACCGGCAACCCAGTCTGCCAGTATTACCGCCTGGAAAGATGAATCGCATGTGGTCGAAAACCGCAATAAATATCGACACAAATTTGATGCCGTGCTGGAAATTCTGTCAACGACTCTTAATCCACAACGTCCCGATGCCGGATTTTATTTATGGGCAAAAACCCCCATCAACGACACCGATTTTGCACAGCAGTTATTTGCCCGGCAAAACATTACCGTATTACCCGGCCAGTATCTTTCACGTTTAGCGGGAAATCAAAATCCAGGCGCTAATTATATCCGCATGGCGCTGGTAGCGCCGCTGGATGAATGTCAGGATGCAGCCCATCGAATCAATCAATTTATGAATACTCTTTAACTTTAACTGGAGACTTTTTAATGTCCGATATCCAACAAATCATAGAAGAAGCTTTCGAGCGTCGCGCTGACATCACCCCTCATAACGTTGAAACACTGGTAAAAGACGCTGTTACCGAGGCTATAACTTTACTTGACAGTGGAAAAGCCCGTGTGGCCGAACCCGTTGACGGTGGATGGCAGGTCAATGAATGGCTGAAAAAAGCAGTATTACTGTCTTTTCGTATCGAAGATAATCAGTTTATTAAAGGTGGATTCACCAATTATTATGACAAGGTACAATCTAAATTTGCCGACATGAATACTCGAGAGTTTCGTGACAGCGGTGTTCGTGTTGTACCTCCAGCAACGGCTCGTCGCGGTTCATTCGTCGCACCCGGTGTTGTTATGATGCCTTCTTATGTCAACATTGGCGCTTATGTTGATAGTGGCACCATGGTTGATACCTGGTCGACAGTCGGATCCTGTGCTCAAATTGGCAAAAACGTTCACCTGTCAGGTGGAGTAGGTATTGGCGGTGTGCTGGAACCTCTACAGGCAGCACCAACTATTATTGAAGATAACTGCTTCATAGGCGCTCGCTCTGAAGTGGTTGAAGGCGTTATCGTTGAGAAAAATTCAGTCATCTCGATGGGCGTATATATCGGGCAAAGCACCAAAATTTACAACCGTGAAACTGATGAAGTGACTTACGGACGTATTCCTGAAGGCTCCGTAGTAGTTTCCGGTAACCTGCCTTCTGCGAATGGAAAATACAGCCTGTACTGCGCGGTTATAGTGAAACAGGTTGATGCTAAGACACGTTCTAAAGTCGGCATTAACGAGTTGCTCAGAGACATCAAATAATGTCTGAAAGTTTACCTGTTATGTATGGTATCCCGAATTGCGATACCATCAAAAAAGCCAGAAACTGGTTAACATCTCATAATATTGAATACCAGTTTCATGACTACAAAAAACAGGGTACTGATGAAAACCAGTTAAAAAACTGGCTGCAGGAACTGGGCTGGGAGCAACTGATTAATAAGCGCGGTACAAGCTGGCGGAAGCTGGATAAAAAAACTAAAGCTGGTATGGATATTCAGCTTGCGCTGCAGATTATGTTAGCCAATCCATCCATAATAAAACGACCTTTACTGGTTCTAAGTGATCAGAAAATACTGGGTTTTAATGAACACACCTATCAACAGGAGCTTCTGACAAAATGACTTCAGAATCACAGGCACTGGCTATCCAGCTATTATCAATTGACTCTGTAACACCGGATGATAAGGGCTGCCAGCAGCTGCTTTGTGATCGCTTAAGTCAACTGGGGTTTGAATGTGAAACCATGCAGTTCGGGGAAGTGACCAACCTGTGGGCTCGTCGTGGAACAACTTCGCCAGTACTGGCTTTTGCCGGACACACCGATGTGGTACCAACAGGCCCCATTGAACAATGGGACAGTGACCCTTTTAAACCGGAAATACGTGATGGCTACCTGTATGCTCGCGGTGCCGCCGACATGAAATCCAGTATCGCCTGCATGGTCACAGCCTGCGAACGATTCATTCAACAGCACCCTGATCACTCAGGATCGATTGCCTTTTTGATCACCAGTGATGAAGAAGGCCCCGCTACAGAGGGTACGGTTAAAGTCATACAGGCACTTGAGCAGCGTGGGGAAAAAATTGACTGGGCCCTGGTGGGTGAACCTTCCAGCACTCATACGATAGGTGATGTCGTCAAAAATGGCCGCCGTGGTTCTTTAGGGGCCAGATTGACTGTACATGGCATTCAGGGGCATGTTGCCTATCCACAACTCGCCGATAACCCGGTCCATGGTGTGGCTCCGGCACTTGCAGAACTAGCCGCAACCGAATGGGATCAGGGCAATGAATTTTTTCCCCAGACAACTTTCCAGATTTCAAATATCAATGCCGGCACCGGTGCTACTAACGTCATTCCCGGTGAAGTCATTATCGATTTCAACTTACGCTTTTCCACCTGTCTAACTGCTGAACAAATTCAGCAGCGCATCGAAACTATTTTACAATCACATCAATTAAAATTTGATATCGACTGGACACTATCCGGACAACCCTTCCTGACCGCCGCAGGTGAGCTGGTCGAGGCTGCTCAAAAGGCGATAAAAGAAGTAACTGGAAAGGAAACAGAATTATCCACGGCGGGAGGAACATCAGATGGCCGATTTATTGCACCCACTGGTGCTCAGGTGTTAGAGCTAGGACCGGTCAATGAAAGTATTCATAAAATC
Organism: uncultured Gammaproteobacteria bacterium; assembly: GCA_937894085.1. Classification (GTDB taxonomy): domain Bacteria; phylum Pseudomonadota; class Gammaproteobacteria; genus JACNJF01. The sequence goes on from CALCSG010000388.1 coordinate 12,347, forward strand.
AATGAAAATTTGAAATTTGGTGATATAGATACCTTATCGGAGATCTATGAAAAAATATTACAAATATTACTCAGCACAGAACCTGAATAATAAACAAGGTAACCGTATTTACCTGGGCCTTCCTGTAAAATAAATGAATCTGCCCTTCCCGCTTCCCGGATTAAAATCCTATCGTGGACGATATCTTTACAGTATCGCTATCGCGCTGATAGTAATCAGCCTGTTTACCTATAAAAACTGGAAAGAAATTACTCAGGCTAGTTTCGAGACACAACAAAACATCATACACCGTAGCAAAAACACCAACACTCTAAATGAAATAATCAATCAAATTCCAGCTATAAAAGCACAGATTTATCAATATAGTCTGGAACCGGAATTACTCAGTAAAGTTGAAATAAATAAATCCATCACTCATTTTCTTGAGCTGACATCAAATTTAGATATCTCAGTATTTGATGATATTGACTCCTTTATGTTAAACAATTTTATTGTTCAAATTCCCATTCAATTACATGACTCGGTGATAGATCTGATCGAGGTACGAACTGACACGAATTTATGGATTCCTTCAACAAAAATCATGTCTGAAAAATTATCTCCAATCAACGATAAAATTATCATCACTATTAATGACATGCTGAGTGAACTGGATACCTTGAACCATCCTCAAGCAAACAACCTCTACAAAAAGTTACTAACCATCAAAATCACCTGGATTTCTATCATTTCGGAGTTTCGACTTATCATTTCTAACAGATTTGGTATTTTCGGCTCCTCCGTAGATGGGCTTATGAGCCGAATAAAAAATCTGGAAATATTACTATCTCAGTTGGAAAAACTATTGAAAGAACTGGAATTATTTCTTTCCGGTGAGCAATTCGAATTTATCCGGGACATTTTTTATCCTCAGCTCAGATCTGATACTGCAGACTGGAGTGCGTTACATCAAACAGCTATTCAGTTAATACTCAAACAGGACTGGCGTAAAGATATCGAAGTATTACAACGAATAGAAAAATCCTTAGAAAGTTTTAATCAGACATTTGTTAGCTTAAGAACTGAATTAACGGAACAGTCCATCCTTGATATTAAAAAACTGAATGACATCAACAGGTCACTCTCTATTTTTATCATTATACTAAGCCTGTTTGCTCTATTTATTGCAGTTACGGGTTATTTATTTTTTGATCGTCACATTCTGAATCCCATCGCCAAAACAACCCGTGCTTTATTCTTACAATCGAAAGGAACGTCTCAGGAACTGGAAATACTTTCAAAGGCCAGCGAAACCCAGGATCTGATAGAAGCATTCAATCATATGAGCGAGCGAATTAAACAACGCGAAACTCGTCTTGATCATATGGCGCATCACGATGCCCTGACCGACTTACCCAATCGATTATTATTTAATGAACGGCTGGAACACGCCATTAAACTCACCGGTCGTAGCAGTAAAAAATTAGCTTTAATGCTACTGGACCTGGATCGATTTAAAGTAATCAATGACACTCTGGGGCATTTATTTGGTGATAAATTACTGCAGCAAACATCTATTCGACTGAAACAGGCCATCCGTGCAGAAGATACTATTGCCCGGCTGGGTGGAGATGAATTCGCCATAATACTTGAAAATATATCAAATACGACAGAGGTCGAAGTATTTGCCAATAAATTGATCCGGCTTTTCAGTGAACCATTTTTTATAGATGAACAGGAAATACACATTTCTACCTCCATCGGAATAGCGATTGCCCCGTTAAATACATCAGATCCAACTTCATTGATTCGCTATGCTGATATTGCCATGTATGAATCCAAAAACCACGGCAGAAATCAATTTACCGAGTTCAGCAGTGATCTTGAACATGCCGAGGCATCGATTATTAATTTCGAAAATCAACTGCGTGAAGCAATCACTGAAAAACAATTCGAAATTCATTATCAGCCTTTGATAGACATTAACAATGCTGACTTTATCAGTAGTGAAGCCCTGATACGATGGAACCATCCTAAAAGAGGACTTATCCATCCTGAATTTTTCATTTCTAACCTGGATAATTCTGCCCTGTTATTCGATCTCACCTGTTGGGTTATTCGAGAGAGTCAGAAATTTCAGTTATCCGTTGAGCAAACCAGTAATATAATCCCAACCATTTCGGTCAATCTTCCTTCCGCTATTTTTCAACAGGAATCTTACCGGGATAAAATAGAATCCATATTTTTAAATGAAATTAAATATGCTGACAATTTTGTATTAGAAGTAACTGAAGACACGTTAATTTCTGATATGGAAAACACCTCTATCTGTTTAAATAAACTGCATAACAAAGGATTTAAAATAGCACTGGATGATTTTGGAACAGGTCAGTCATCGCTTTCACACTTAAGAGTTTTTCCAATCGATATCATTAAAATAGATAAAGAGTTTATTCGTGACGTACATATAGATAAGAATGATGCTAATTTAGTCAGTGCCATCATCAGTATGGGGCTAGATCTAAACCTGAGAGTAATCGCAGAAGGTGTAGAACAGCAGCAACAGCTCGATTTTCTGACGGACAGAGGCTGTCACCTGATACAGGGGTTTCTATTAAGCAAACCTATAACGGCCCGTAAATATCTACAATTCATAAATCAACAACTTGTTAGCAGCTGATGCAACCATCCGTGGGAATTACAACAGGACGTTTTGCCCCCACTCCCTCAGGACCATTACATTTTGGATCACTAGTTACCGCGGTAGCCAGTTACTGCCACGCTAAATCTATGAAAGGTAAATGGCTTGTGCGTATAGAAGATCTTGATACTCCCAGGGTCACCACAGGCGCTGCCGATGATATTTTACTGGCTATTGAAGCCTTCGGATTTGAATGGGATGATGATGTTTTATACCAAAGCCAGAGATTTCAAATCTATCAGGGCTATTTAGATGAATTAATACAACTTGGAATAGTGTATGGCTGTAACTGTAGTCGAAAAAAATTACTTGAAAAACCTCATCACACGGGACCACTCGGAACCATTTATGGTGGCTACTGCCGCCATAAACATCAACAATTGAACAACATAAAACTACGACTGAATACTGAACAGGCTGGTAAAATTGAATTTACTGATCAATACTATGGAACTATTAACCGGGACATTGATAGTGAAATAGGCGATATCATTTTGAAACGACAGGATGGCATTTACGCGTACCACCTGGCTGTAGTAATTGACGATGCTTTACAACAGGTAAACTACATCGTAAGGGGTGCCGATCTAATTGATGCGACCTGTGTTCACCTTTACCTTAACCGGCTATTCGGGTTTCCTGATGCACAGTATTTACATGTTCCGCTGGTGAAAAATAAATATGGAGAAAAACTAAGCAAACAATCCGGCGCAACAGCTCTATCGGTTGAAAACCCTGAGAAGCTACTACTCAAAGCCTTACATATTTTAGGGCAGAATACACCTGCTGAGCTGTCCACCTATAAACCAGTCGAAATTTTACAATATGCAATAACACACTGGGATAGCAAAAAAATTCTTAACCACTCAGCTAATTCCAGTGTAAATGATACAGATTAAACAGTTTATTTTGATAGCAGCAAAACCTTGCCCCAACAATAACCAGTATCTATGGAATAGGAATACATAGCATTCACCTTAATTCCAGTAGTGTATGCAATTAATGCCGTGGATAACAGTGACTTCGCTCCAGCAAAGGTAACGCCATTATAATTAGGATAAAATAAAATAGTGCTGGAGCCATCCTTTGAACATATAGCGTCCTTCTGTTCTTGCAGATTAATCATAAAGCCACCCTGGTTCATTACCTGAATAGATTTTATCTGTTTCAGATCTGTCCAGTCCTCGGCAAAAATACCTGTAGTGACCAATAACAGGCATATAAATACATACCATTTTTTTATAATCATACTTTTACCTTTTTGTATTTTATGTTTTGGGCAGTTAAATTTTGAGCCAAACCTGCTCAATAATTTTGTTCATTATACAGGTATGTTATAAAGAGATTAACTGGAGTAAAAAAAAACCACATCGTTCTTTAAAATTCTCACAGATCGATGTGGTTAAGTGGAGGGTAATTAACAGGCAGTAGCAAATATATAAAACGAGTTTTACAAATTTCGGGAATCAGCTCAAACCAGACTTTCTGCTACCGCTAAATTTCTCTTTACTGCAATAAAGGATGCTGACCTCATTTGTCCTGTTTAGCTTTTGCTTTTGCTTTCGCTTTTGCTTTCGCTTTTGACTTCTTTAATTTTTCTTCCTTAAGCTCTTCATCTGTCCTGTTTTTGAGACTGTTCTTATCCGCTTTCACTTTTTTAACCGATTTATCTTTTTTAAGCTTTTTGTTTGCCTTATCAGACTTATCTTTAAGTGACTTTTCATCTTTTAAATCAGTCTCCACCTTTGTTTTTTTCGCTAACGCCTTTGTATCTTTGTTATCACTAACTTTTAATTTACTTTCTGCAGCTTTTACCAGACCACGAGAAGTCGACAGGTTTTTGCTGTTCTTCAGAATAGTTTCCTTACCTATTCCTGGCACATTCTGCAGATCATCAACAGATTTAAAAGATCCATTTTTTTTCCTGTAATTAACTATAGCTTCAGCCTTAACGGGACCAATCCCTTCAAGGTTCATTTGCAGTGCCTTTGCATCTGCCTTATTAATATTAACAACATCGGCCATAACTGGCTTAACGAGTATAAGCATAAAGGACAGAAGCAATAAAAAACCTATTGATTTAGTCCATACTTTATTTGTATCTAATACGCCAGTTCTCTGGAAAGTATTCATTTAATCTGCCCTATATTAATGAGTAACCACTGGGTCTAATGTTTTTGCCTGTTCTATCCACTTACTCACTGTGTTTAAACCAGGTGAAGTTTTACAAAGGTTTTTTTCTTTATTCACTTCGGCCATTTTTGCTACCAGGTTTTCTGCATTACGAGTACGTAATTCTTTAACTGTATCAACTCCGGCTCCTTCAAGTAGTTCAGCGAATTGTCCGGCTACACCATTGATACGAAAAAGGTCACACATATTGACCCATTTCAATATATTTTTTTCGTTGATAGTCGTTTTATCAGCTAAAGCCTTTCGTCCCGGTTTGCTGCAACCAATTTCCAGTAACTTTTCAGCCGTCACAATTCCTTCGTTTTTTAGCAGTTCTGCAAACTTGGGACCAATACCTTCTACTGTTTGTATACTTTTAGACATTTTATATTCTCCAGTTTTATTCAAAAAAGTTGTTAACCTTTAATTATTTTCGACTTATTACAGCGCTCATAGAACCTGCAATTGAATGGGTCAGGTTATTTCCTGTTTAAAAATGATTTCAAAAAAAAGGGGGCAATAACCTCAAACCCTGATACCACCTGCTGTGAATTTAATCCGGATTTTTTTTCAATAGCTTCCAGATTAATAGTGTTTAATAAAATGAAAGAGCTATCTAATAGCAGGTTATCAATCGATTGCGCAACTACCGTACTCCGTGTTGATTCCGCAATATCAAATGCGGCCTCAGGTAAAAAATCTATCGCCTGATTAGCTGTAAAACCCGCACCAATAAGCTCATCCATCAGAACCCTTCCGTGTTCTTCAAAACAATCTTTTATAAAGTTCATCTGATTGATTCCTGTGCTCACTAAAAATTTGAAACCTGTTTTTTAAAGTTACATAGTCATAACACCATGTTGCTGAACACTATAGGAAACCCGCTAGAAAGAGGCAATACCATCCATGAAGAGTTAACAATTTGTTACATTTAGGGTAAAGGAAACACTGGAGTGATAGAAAATACTCCGAAGGACGGAATAAAAGTATTGCCTATTTCTGGTCAGACTGGATGGTGTATTTAGTCTACTTCGTCTATTAGATCTATTTTTGGTATTTTGATACAAAAAATAGAGCCTTCACCGATAGAGCTCTCAACATCTACATGTCCTGAATGGCGCCTGGCTACAGCATCAACAAAGGCTAGACCCAGCCCTATACCCTGTTTACGTTCAACACCAGAACCCCGAACTCGTCGAAACATTTCAAAAAGATGAGGTAATTCTTCTGCAGAAATACCCGGCCCCTGATCAATAACACAACAGCAAATTTCATTTTTACTCTGGCTGACCCTGACGTTTACGGTTGCACCCGCTTCACTATATTTAATGGCATTTGATAACAGGTTTAATATCGCACGTTCCAGTAAATCACCTTCCGCATGTGTCCAGCACTCATCCTGTTCAAACTGGTGATGAATAGTGACTTTCATTTTGTTTGATAGCGCCCATATCTGATCAATCGCATTTAATACCACGCTATTGAAATCAATATCGTAAAACTTTATATTTTCATTCGTATTGGCGCGTGATAACTGTAAAAACTGCTCAGCAAGGTGCAATGTTTTATAGGTATTTTTCTCCATAACCGTCAACATCGTCTTCATTTCGTCAAGACTCGTTTTGTTTTTTGAAACTTCAATCATCGCCAACATTGATGACAGGGGTGAACGCAGGTCATGAGATAGAAAATCCAGAACTTCGTTACGCTTTCTTTCACTGGCTTTTAACAGGCTAATATCCGAAAAATTGATCACAAAACCATCAAATACATCACCGATCATTTTCAATGGGCTGATCTCAATCATAAGATCCCGCCCTGATTTATGCTGAGCATGCGACAGAACCCGATGTTGTTTAAAAAGTACCTTTTGCAATAAGGAGCTCCAACTACCCTCATCTTTTAAATGAACAAACTGAAGTATCTGAGTAATGGATTGACCATTTATCTGAGCATTATCATCTCCATATAAATACCATCCAGCACGTCGGTTGGAAAGCAGCACCTGGCCACGGCTACTACATATTAATACACCGTCCGCCATACCGGATAAACTATCATCTATAATACGCCTCAGTTTTTCATATTCACTACCTACGGTTTGGACCTGATTTATTTTCGACTGCAAAATATCATCAGCATAGGCGTATTGATCAATTTCATGACTAATCGGTGCATTGATCAGACTATTTAATAAGCGTTTCTCCTGATCACTAACCAGCGCATCTATTCCAAGACTCAGGCCAAGTCGACAGGACTTATTCTGATAGTTTGAATTAGCCCAATATCGGCTGCCATCAACACTCCAGCCTTCGGATTTTAAATGGGTTAAATTGCAACGTGGAGCTGTTCCCTGGCTGATAAGAATCACCCCGTTTTCATCCTGCAGCACCCAGCCCTTTATAGGAACAAATAATGATATAAAGTTTATTTCATCAGTAATATTCCTTTCACTATGTAAACTTAATGCCTGCTGCCTGGCAGAAAGCTGATCCAGTTCGGCATTAATATGTCGCATCGCAAGTTTAAGCCTGCGCCAGCTCCATAACGGGTAACTGATGAACTGAAACAGCAATACCGTGGAAAGCGGCAGCCATACCCCGAATAGCCATAATAAAAATCCAACCAGGGTAATAGTGCCTAGTACAATCCCAAACAAAACCAGTAAGGTACTGCCTGAATTCAGGTAAGGATAGATCAGCAATGGGAGAGCAACCAGTAGAGCTGTAATCACTATAAGCCAGTTTTTACCCGGTTCATTGATATGTAAATCATTCAGCAGAGCGTCAACAATATTAGCAACAACTTCAACCCCTGGCATACTGCCTCCTCTACCTGATACCGGTGTCGGCACAGCATCTCCCAGGCCCTCTGCAGTTGCTCCTATCAACACAATTTTGTCGCGAAACAGGTCTTTCTGGTAGAGTCCGGAAAGTACCTGAGAATAACCAATTTGTTGAAAATGCCCGGGAGGGCCTGCATAAGGTATCAACAGAGGGTATTCTCTGGACCATAACATGGATGAATATTGTTTCTGTGATTCGACATTTAGCATACTGGAATCAGGATCGACATCACCACTAATACTCAATAACGCCAGACTGTAATGGTTCCAGTGCGGTTTTCCGATACCTTCTCTGAGATAAACTTTACGCGCTATTCCATCATCATCAATATCAAGATGCACATGTCCCAGAGCTGCCGCCTGGTTGGTAAATTCAGGTAAAGGTAAGGCTTCTATTGGAAAAGAATTGCTACTTTGCCTGGACATAAAGACAGGCAATACAACCTTGCCGCTGGCTGCCATAGCCGCTGCCAGCAACTTATCAGACTGAGGATCAATGGCATCCGGCTCACTGAAAATAACATCCAGACCGATGACACTGGGTGATTCAAATTTGAGCTTATCAATTAACTCAGCATGTATTGATCTGGGCCACGGCCAACGACCCACTTCATTGAGGCTTTGATCATCAATTGCAATAATAATAATGTCATCGGAAACTGCACGGGACCAGAAAGATAACTGCGCGTCATACAGCAAATTATCCCATCGCCACAGTATATCCTGATAAACAAATAGCCCGGCAACAAAGACCAGCATCAAAACCAGCAAAATATGCTCTATCAGTCCAGAGCGGTCACCTGGTTTTGTATCAATCAAATTCACAGGTTAAGCAATAAAATTTCGACGGGTAAGGTGATGCTCCTGAGAGTGTCATCTTTGGGTGTCGGTTCAATCAAAAAATCACTGATAGCATCGACACCCTGCAACTGGTAAGTGTCTACACCCCTGACCCGTAGATAGTAATGGGCAGGTTTTAACCCGCTTACTTCGACGCTGTTGCCCTGGGTAGATTCATCTGTCGTAATCTCGTTAAACTGGGAATCAATGGCTAGCTGGTATCGATAGTAGCTGGCACCATCCAGTTTTATCCATGATAACTGCAACACGGTTTTATCCGCAGACAACGTTTTACTGATGACGGGAGCTGCTAATAACTTAATCGGTTCTGAAAGTGGTTTACCTTTTTCGGCAATGATACCATATCCCTCTTTAACCGCTTTCTCAATATCACTGGCAGAAACACCAACAATACCTTCAGTGACTTCTGCACGGCTAATAAAACTGGCATCGGATGACAGCCGGAAAGCAGTACCCCTGACCGCAGTAATAGCCGCAGGTGTTATAATTTCATAACGGCTTTCACTACTCTGTTTCTCAACCCGGGTATCGACACTTCCACTATTCAATCTTATTCGTGTATCCACCATACCCGTTTTTTTATGATGGCTAAGCTTGTCCAGTACCACTTCGCTTTTGGGTAAAACCTGCAACTCCGATTTATCGGCAAATTGCATACGTAAACTCTGTCTTTCTGCCGTTATCACCTGATCACCACTGTATAACAGTGTCCCTACTGCCAATTCTTCCTTTTCGCCATTTGCACGTAACAGACCGGGTGCACCACTGAGCGCAATCACCCGCGCAGGAGTTGGTTGTAGTTTCAACATAGAAACAGGTATAACAATGCGTGTACCCGGCTGGATTTTTCGATCCGGTCCCTGGCGTATCTGGTTTATTTTCTGAATTTCATTCCAGTTATTGACAGATGTAGTATATTTTTTTGCAATGCTCCAGATACTGTCACCGGGTCTAAAGGTATATTCCCAGTATTCTTCCTCAGCCACAACCGGGCCAGGTAAAATCATGGCAAGCACTAACAGCAGTGTAGTGACAATACGCAACATCAGTCTTTACTCTTGTGCAACTTTAAACAGTCTATAGCCACGCTGATATATATTGCCCAGTTGCCAACCGACTGCCGGATTAATTCCCAGTTTAGAACGAATTCGGCTTATATGTGTATCAACCGTTCGCGTATTCAGATCAGCCCGCGTACCCCACACAGTCTCCATCAGTTGCTCCCGGGGTATCAGACACCCTGCATTGCGAAACAGGTAGAAGGCCAGTTCAAATTCTTTATTAGTGAGTTTTACCACTTCACCATTTAGCGAAATGCTATGCTCTGCAACATTAACTACATAAGGTTCGAAAACCTCTATATCTGGAATTTGAGTAGCGCTCCCACTGGCGGATCCGCTATTTCCAGTAGCAGGGACTGCAATAAGATGACGACGCTGTAACGCTTTAATTCTTGCCAGTGTGATACCTTTATTGACTGGCTTAACCATATAATCATCAGCACCATGATCCAGAGCTTCAACCACACTTTCCTCACTATCTCGACTGGTAATAAAAATAACCGGGGTATTCGAAGCTTTCTCACTCCGTAACCAGTCAAGTTCATTGATACCCGTCGTGTCTGGAAGATGCCAGTCAAGCACCAGTAGATCAAAGGCTTCCCGATTTATAGCTTCACGGAAACTCTTTCCCGTTGTATATGATTGAAGATGATCACCGCTCTCAGTAGCCCACAGGTTAATCAGTTCAATTTGACTCAAGTCGTCTTCCAGCAATCCGATACGCACAAATAGTCCTCTTGGAGTTTAATTTGATGAATAATGCCACAGACTGCCTGATAATAAAGATAAAACAAAGTTAACAAATGTAAATTTTTAGCACCTGACTGGAGAACAGTGTGATATATATTTTCCCAGGGTAATCAACGCATTGTATAGTCTGACTTGATTTGGCTGATTATTCAGACTTGATAACGGGCGTATTTAACAATGGTTAACATTTCGCCTGTTTTTAATTTCATAAGAATTAATTATACTTGCCCATTATCAGGATGAGCACACATATCAGTGAGTGGTGACTAGAGAGAATATCGGTTCATGCTCTGTATACATCATGCGTAGGCAGTCTTATCTAAGATGATGCTTCAAGTTTTAAACATAAACTTTTTACATAACAGGACAATAATATGTTAAATAAATCTAATATTTCTTTACTCTTGATGCTGGCAGCAACATCCAGCATGCCGTTACAGGCCGCAGATACTGCGGGTTACTGGGTTAACTCCTCAGGTAATATCGTAAGAACAGGACTGAACGAGTGCTGGCAGGATATGGACTGGTCTAATAATAATGCAATAGCTGAATGTGAAGGCGGGATAAAAGATGCTGATGGCGATGGCGTTATGGATAGTAAAGATATGTGCCCCGCAACTGCCTCTGGAACCATGGTTGACGAAAAAGGCTGTGCAAAAGACTCAGACAAAGACGGCGTTACAGACAGTAACGACAAATGCCCGGATACTCCAGCTGGTATAAAAGTCGGCACAAATGGATGCCCTAAAGATTCTGACGGTGACGGCGCTGCTGATAGTTATGATAAATGCCCGGATACTCCAGCAGGTATCAATGTCGACGCAACTGGATGCCCTGTAGATTCCGACGGTGACGGCGCTGCTGATAGCTATGACAAATGCCCGGGGACTCCAGCAGGTACTAAGGTCGATGCAACAGGCTGTGCAATCAGTATGGATGACGACAACGATGGAATCATCAATGCAAATGACGATTGCGCTGGAACTGCAGCGGGAATTGCGGTTAATAATCGCGGCTGTGAATTAAAAGCTGATATTACTCTCGATAACGTGCAGTTCAAAACAGGCACTACTGAACTGAGTGCTAAGAGTCGTAACATCCTCAACAATGTTGCAATGATACTGAAGCAAAACAAGCATCTGAACTTTGAAGTGGCCGGCCACACAGATAACACTGGAAACTATAAGTCAAATGTCAGCCTGTCCGAAAAACGTGCGCAAACTGTTCGCCAGTACCTCATTGGCCAGGGCGTAGCATCATCACGATTAAGTGCTCATGGTTATGGTCCTGACAAGCCTGTAGCTTCAAACGAAACCCGTGATGGTCGTAGCAAAAACCGACGTGTTGAACTTGTTCTTAAATAATCAGCAAGTTAGGCGGATTCAACTCTGAAGTGCAACGCAGTTAATTCCAGATCTAGCGAA
>CALCSG010000389.1 GCA_937894085.1 uncultured Gammaproteobacteria bacterium
GTCCGCATAAGGCTGCTGATTTATGTGATGGTAATTTACACGGTACAGAGATTAGCTGCCCCTGGCATAAAGCCCGCTTTGATATCAAAACCGGGGTCGGGCTTACACCCCTGGCAGGCAAAGGAGTAAAGAGCTGGCCATTGAAGATAGAAAATGGACAGTTACTGGCGGATACAGATTAGTTATTCGAAGACTCAGAAAACTGTTTTTTGGTGCGATTTAATGCTATCAAGTGAAAAGACAATATCGTTGGTGTTGATAAATTAATCCGCATTGAGCTTAGTATGCGTATACTTAGCACCGGCTTAAAGGTAGCCGCTGGCAGGGTTTATCGGGATTGATTTCCTGAATTAAGCGTTGCCGGGAGTTCATGCCCAATATGGTTACTGCGTGGGTTTTCGAGTAGTCGTGCAAATGACTGCCGGTACTGATTTAGCGTCCAGATTAATTGTCCCGGCGCATTACTGAATTTAACAATAAATGGTTACTGCTGAACATAGAGCCGAGTTTGAAAAGCTTTTCCCCTTTATAAAACAGGCCTCCGCCGAATTTGTAAAATTGTTTTATGCTCAGGCCCAGTATGTTCAGGTCCCGGCTGGAGAGTCTATCTGTTATGAAGGGCAGCTGTGCTCACATCTGGTGATGGTACTGGAGGGTGTTGGGAGGGTTTACAAACTGTCTTCTTCCGGTCGTGAAATTACACTATATCGTGTGTATGGCGGAGAAAGCTGTGTGCTTACCGCTTCCTGTATTATGAACCAGGGCACGTTTCGAGCCATGGCGACGACTGAGTCTGAGGTTAGGGGCTTGATCATCTCACCCAAAAAATGTACGTGACTGGTTTTGCCTGGAGCCACATTGGCAAAGCTTTATTTTTGGCCTGCTATCACATCGACTGGCGAATATTATTTCGGTAGTTGAGGAAGTGGCGTTTAAGCGAATCGATGTTCGCCTTGCCGAGCAATTTGCCCGTGAGATAGAGAAAGGCGAGGTGATGATGCAAAAGACCCATGCAGATCTGGCAGCGGATGTAGGCAGTTCAAGGGAAGTGGTGAGCCGTATTCTACGCGATCTGACGCATCGTGGTCTGGTCAGCTCTACCCGGGGTCAGATAGACTTCATCGATAAAAAAGCGATCGTTGCCTTATCTCTGCAGTAATCGTTGTCTGGAACGCATGGCAGTTTTCTGAATTGCTTTAAAAAGTGTTTTTATTTATATTTTTTTATTGGTGACATTGTCACTGACAGTCAAAATATTAACCACTACAATGGATTCATACTTAACTTAACAGGAGCTTTAAATTATGAAAAAGAATGTTGGTTCAATTGATCGCGCAATTCGTACAATCGCTGGAATCGCAGCTATTGCGGCTTATGCAATGGGTATGCTGTCAGGTACTGTGGGTATAGTTGCCCTGGTCGCCGGTGTGGTATTACTGGGTACGGCAGCAATGGGCTGGTGTCCTCCATATGCCATTTTTGGTATCAGCACCTGCAAAGTGAAAAATTAATTTTGCGATAAAAGATTGCGGCAGCACCCGCCCGGGTGCTGCCAATTACCTGCTATAAAACGTATTAAAAACAGGCTGAGTGGGCTAAGCTTCGATCTTTTTAGAAAATCGATCATGAAGCAAACAGTTGACTGGCATAGCTACTGGGTCAGGGAAAAACCCGGTTTTCACGAGGGACAGGTGAACACCTACCTGCAGCGCTATTTACCCCTTTTCAATTTAACTCCTGGCGATACTATATTTATGCCTTTGTGTGGTAAGGCTGTGGATATTTTGTGGCTGGCGCAGCAGGGTTACCGGGTGATAGGTGTGGAACTTTCGGCGATAGCCATCGAAGCGTTTTTTGCTGAGTCACAACTGAGCTTCGAAAAGACCACTAGTCAACATTTTACCTGCTATCAAAGCTCGAATATTACCCTGTATCAGGGAGACTTTATGCATCTGCAGAAACAGCAGCTTGCTGAGTGCCGGCTGATCTATGATCGGGCTTCTATCGTCGCGATAGAATCGTTTAATCGATCCGCTTATGTAGAACAGCTGTTAAATATTAACCCGCAATCGGTACCGATTCTGTTAGT
>CALCSG010000390.1 GCA_937894085.1 uncultured Gammaproteobacteria bacterium
CTTTCCTTAACAGTGCAGCTAGGTTAAGTTGCACTTATGAGTTGAATTCGGGTAAGTTTTTGTTACACTGGAATCCGAAACTCGATTGTTTTACAATATTTTCCCGTTTTGAGAGATGACGTTATGGAGTTAGATAATATGGAGAGTCGTACTTATATCATTGGAAGAGAAGGGCATATTTATTTAGATGACAAGTCTGTAAGCAAACAGCATGCAGAACTTCAGATTATGCACGGCGAAATTTATTTACGCGATTTACAATCTACCAACGGTACTTACCTGGTTAAAAACAACAGATTAGTCGCTTTCGCTGAAGGATACGTTCAGATAAATCAACCCATCGTGATTGGTAGCAAGCAATATACCATCAGAAAACTGCTAGAGATGGCAGGGGCACTGGCAGCTTGATCGATACTCGATAAGTAGGTTCTTATAAACCCACTATTGATAGTTCAAGATGCTAACTTCGACTATTCTCAATTATTCTTTTGCTAATAAATTTAGCTGCAGAACTTACTGTGCTTTCAACTCTTTTTTCCATTTCTTCCTGTTCACCCGGCGCAAGATAATAAATCATATCTATTTCGTGCCTGATATACCTGGAGGGTAATCGGGTCAGGGAATAACAGGCCACATCAAGAAAAAACTCCTCATCCTGATCTTTAAACTGCCCAACCAGTGTTCCATTTATGTAGTCAAAAACCAGGTGTTCATAATAGTTATACAGGCTTGCAAAGTTCATATTACCCTCTTAAGTTAGTCTCACCAATGAGTGTCTTTTTTCAGACTCTCGCTGATATATTGCGGTAGCTAAGTAAAAGCATAGAACAGATCGGATAAAATACTTATTTATAAAATATTGAACAAAAAGCATCATAGGCCGAATAAAGCACCACCCAGTATCCAGGGCCAGATTGGACTAGAATCGTCTTCTTTTGACCTCGGCTGAATATCATTAAACAAATCCAGTTCTTTTTCATTTAACAATCCACCGACCGGTAACGCATCATTCACTATTACCTTAGTTTGCTGCGATGCTACGGCATATTGCCCCATGATCAACTCTCCCACAGCACCTTCTTCATCCTGTAGAGAAATCAGCCCATCCAGTACCACAACATGTAAGCGAGCATCGGCATCATTTCTTCCCGAAGATTTTTTGCAATCATTACCTTCACAAAGCATGACAACATAATCGGTCCCTCGAACACCTATGGTCAAAACGCCAGTGTGAAAACGATACACGCTCAACGGGTTGGCACCGATCGCTCCGGTAATTGTCCGCAACCCACCTTTAATTAAATCGAGAATACTTCTACTGCCGGTTTCGAATCCTGATTTCATTTTATATTCTGTTATGCGCACCGATGAATTTTGCTTTAAATGAATTTCAGCATCATCAACCATTTTGATCACCAGTGCTGCTCCCGTTTCGGTTGTTATGCGATCTCCTTCATACAGGTCAGCTTTGCCCAGTAAAACCCGATCATTACCTCTAGCATCAGTCGCTACTGCACTTCCTTTAATAGCTTGCACAGCACCCACTACATGCTGATTTAAAACGTGACTTTTGCGAATAGTTTTTATGGTCACCAGTTTGATACGTTGGCCGGGTATAATTTTTCCCGTATAGCGGTTAAACGCATGTGGATTCCTGTCTTTAATTTCCTTCTCCAGCCTGGGCCAGATTTCCTGTTTATCGGGATAGAGTTGCTGTACCAGCATCATTAATGTTTGATCCGGACCTGTTCGCATAATCGATCGGGAAGATTCAGCAAATTCATATTCGAGAGATTCGGCCTGCGCATTGAACACTGCTAAAACCATCATCAATAAGACACTTAAACTGACTGATCTCAGATTCTTCTGTATCATTTATTTTCCTCCGGAGAAATCATTAACTTTTCTGCCTGTTCAAGTGCTCGCCCCACATAGCAGGCTGCAACGCGTAACACATTCAAATCATTTTCATCAAACACACTGTCCCCGGTATGATTAACCAGTTCGATAGCCCCAATCGCGCGATCACCTGATTTTATTGGTGCACACATCAAAGATTCAGCATGAAAGCTCAGATAGTCATCAATAGCTGATGACCACTGTGCAGAATCATGGACATTCTTAATCAACTTTGCCTGAGATGTTTTTATCGAATTACCGACAATACCGGTATTTAAATTAATACGATGATTCATTAAGGCATCACGTGAATCACCGATGACTTCGACAAACTCCAGCTCCTGAGTTTCATCATCCAGCAATATCAGAGAGCCATTATCAGAGTTACAGGTATGCAGAACCAGTACTAGCAATTGATTACACAAAACTGCAATATCCGTTGTAGCGGAGAGCCCACGTGTTTTTTCATCAATATCATTAAGCGCACGAAAAGCCTGCTGAGAACGTGCCAGCTTATTGCCAAGCTGTTTATTCCTGGTTTTTAGCAGTATATTCTCATCTCTGAGCATCTGGATAATATCGCGACGATTTATGCTCATTAATACGAATCCCTATTCTTTAGATAAAAAAAGAAGCTACTTCAGATCAATAATTCAGGGGATTGCTTTCCTCCCGTAAATGATCAACTTTATTAGTAAAAAACCCTGCTTTATTGAGTCCTTTAATTTACAAAGTATAGAACAAAATAACCATAGCACCAGCTGTAATGCACCTCTGAACAATCCGATAAAGTAACTTTTTTTATGGACAGGAAGTTCTTTCTTAAGCTTTGTAAAGAATTACTCTCTGCTTAAGATTTTTGTAATTCCGGTGATGTTATAATCTAAACGGCCTGTCGGCAGGGGTGCCTGAACCACCTGGGTGATTTTTTATCGATTCGTAAAGCCGTCAAATGCCCACCCCACACACAGCCACTATCTAAAGCGAAACAGTTTCCATATTGCCCCGTCAACAGCGTAGACCAGTGTCCGAAAGCGACCCGGTTAAATTTAATTGCCGATTGCTTAAATTCAAACCACGGAATGACATTGGTGTTTTTAAGCTTACTGGGAGCGCCCTTTGCAGTCATATCCAGTGTTAAATTACCTGTTAGATAGCGCATCCGGGTGAGAACATTGGTAATAAATCGCAATCGATCCATACCCTGTAGATCATCTGACCATATACTCGGTTCATTACCATACATATTTTGAAAAAAGCTAAGGTAGTCTCCTGTTTGTAAAACAGCTTCAACTTCACCAGCCAGGGCTTTCGCTTCCGACATATGCCAACCAGGGTAAATTCCGGCATGCACTAAAGAAAAGTTCAAATCAATATCATGATGTAGTAATGGCCGGCATCTTAACCAATGCATTAATTCTTCACTATCCGGTGCGTTTAGAACCATATCCAGGGTATCGTTCGATTTGAGCTGTATATCCGTATAAAAAGCGGCTAAAAGATGCAAGTCATGATTACCAAGCACTGTCACAGCCCTGTCACCCAGCGATTTTACAAAACGTAATATCTGCAGAGAATCAGAACCACGATTAACCAGGTCTCCGGCAAACCACAGGTGATCTTTCACTATATCAAAATCAAGCTCACTCAATAATTTTTGCAGGTCATCATAACAACCCTGCAAATCACCAATCACATACACAGCCATAAGTTTTTCCAGATACTAATGCAGGGTTATTAAGTTCATTTCATGAAACATGGCTGCCTGTTTAATGCAGAACTCGTGGTGTTGAAAGTACAAACTCATCAATAGGTGCATCGAAAAGAGAACCATCTTCCGCTCTCATTTCATAACTACCACGCATAGTACCTACCGATGTTTCAAGTACACTGCCCGAGGTGTAGCCAAACTGTTCCCCGGGTTTCAGGTAAGGTTGTTCACCCACGACGCCTTCACCCCGTACTTCCTGAATTTTCTGATTTGAATCAGTGATCACCCAATGCCGATTAAGTAATTTCACGGGCTGATCGCCTTTATTCAAAATAGTAATTGTATACGCAAAAACGTAGTAATCTTTATCGGGTCTGGACTGGTCTTCGATATACTGGGTTCGCACATCGATTTGTATATTATTCATTAAAATTTCCTGTCCTTAAACGCTAATCCGGGCTGAACATGTTAATGTCATTAAAAAATAAATAGCCCTGATTTATTAATAGTACAAATAAATAAGATATTAATATGAGGTTAAATCAAAAAGCCCGCTTACGCACATGATTTATTTCAATAAAACTCTGTTGACCAGCTGAATTAGCAGAATTCATCACTTCAAGTTTTGTATTATACCGAAAATGGGTAAGCTATAGGCTCATGATGCTGGTAACCGGTCACTTCAAAATCATCCATTGTTACCCATGACTCGATGTCTTCCAGAGTTTTTATATCCGGATTAATGTTCAACTGAGGTGATGCATAAGGTGTTCGTTTAAGCTGAATATCTCGCATTAATTCAACCTGATCTTCATAAATATGTGCATTGACGATTTTGTGATAAGCCATGCCCGGTTTTTTCCCGGTAATCTGGGCCATTAAGCTGAGAAAGGTAAAAACCTGAATCTGATTAAAATTTTGGCCCAGAGGAACATCGCAGGAACGTTGATTAGAGGTTAAAAAAAGCGTATCACCCAGCAATGAAAAAGTATGAGTATGCATACAGGGTCTCAAACATCCCATGTGGAACTCGCCTGGATTGTAAAATGTTAAGATTTCCCCACGATCATCAATACCTGCGCTCAGGTCATCGACAATTTTCCTCAGCTGATCAATAGTCCCACCGTCCGGTTTTTGCCAGCTCCTGCCTTGCACACCGTACACCCTGCCCATATCATCCTCACCTTTCCTGTAAGGGTTATGAAGCCAGACTTTATTTTCATTGGCGTTAGCGTCCCAGCTCTTTGTACCTATTTCCCGAAAGTCTTTAGCACTACTATAACCACGAAGGTAGCCAATTAATTCGGCAATAGCAGCTTTCCAGTAACTTTTCCTGGTAGTGACCAGGGGGAACTCATTAGCGGCCACATTATAGGTCAGATCAGCATTTATTACGGTCAGGCACTTCTTTCCAGTACGGGTATTCTCAACCCATTCTCCCTGTTCAATAATACGTTTGCACAGCTCCAGATATTGTTGCATTAACTGACTCTTTTATAGGCGATTATTATAAATACCAAACCTAGTATTAACATAGGAATAGAAAGCAGCATACCCATCGTTAACCAGTTCGTCTGTAATAAATAACCAATATGGGCATCGGGCAGGCGAATCAGTTCAACCAGTGAGCGGAACAGTCCGTAACCCGCTAAAAACAGGCCTGAAACGGCCATAACCGGTCGCTTTTTAGCAGAATAAACCCACAATAAAATGAACAACGCGAGCCCTTCAAGCAACATTTCGTACAACATTGAGGGGTGTCTCGGGGAAGCACATAACGCACCGGCGAAATCCTGATATTGGTGTGCAGGAAAAGTTTCACAGGAAAGCTTCATGGCCCACGGCAAATCTGAAGGACCGCCCCACAGTTCACCATTTATAAAATTACCAAAGCGGCCGGATGCTAACCCTATCGGAACCAGCGGTGCAATAAAATCGGTCAACTGCAAGAAACTACAACCCAGTTTGCGCCGGTAAACCTCCATCGCAACCAGTACGCCTAAAAACCCACCGTGGAAAGACATGCCACCCTGCCAGATTTTAAACAGATAAAGCGGGTTATTCAGAAAACTATCAAAATTATAAAAGAAAACCGAACCAAGGCGACCACCGATAACGACACCGACTGCGCCATAAAATATCAGGTCATCGACCTGAACGGGAGATATCAGTCCGTCTGATTGCGCAGCGCGCTTTTTCCCCAACCACCAGGCACTGGCGAAAGCTATCAGGTACATCAGGCCGTACCAGTGAATTTTTACAGGGCCCAGTTCGAGTAACACCGGGTCAATAGAAGGGTAAACAATCATGCAATTACCAGATTAAAAGAGAACATAAGGGCGGCTTAAAATTGAAATAGTTTAGCACGATGTTACTTTACAGTGCATAACAGAGATGGTTTTCTATTTCATAGAATAACTGTTGTTAAATTGATAGTTACAGTCTGCAAACCTGAATTACATTAAAAAAAGATTACCAGAACCCAGGTGACCACTACAATCACTATCGCAAGAAACACGGCTGAGGAACCCATATCTTTTGCCCGCCCGGATAACTCATGCTGCTCTCCGCCAAAACGATCGACCACCGCTTCAATCGCAGAGTTTAAAATTTCTACCAGCAACAACAATAAGACACTGCCGATTAACAGAGCCATTTCAATGCCGTTTTGCCCGACGTAAAGCGCAACAGGAATGAGCACAATGGCTAGCCAGAATTCCTGTCGAAATGCTTCTTCATGCTTGTAGGCAGCTTTAAACCCCTGCCAGGAAAAGATACCTGCTTTGATAATTCTGGTTAAACCCGTGTTACCGCTGTACGCCATATTTTTTCCGCTATGCTATATAAAGATTTTTTTCACCACGAAGACACGAAGCTCACGAAGAAAGACATGTAAAGTTAAAGGTGACAGGATAACTTTTTTATTGCCATCATTTTAAAAAATTTAATTTCCCCTCAATGATTTACCTTCGTTTAATTATTAGCCTCGTAGCTTCGTGGTGACATGTTTTAACTATTAATTATACTAAAGATTAGTAATCAGCTCGACCAGAGAGTCCAGCTGCTTTTTTGACAGGTAATGTAACCGTCCTAATCTCAGGGTAATTACGCCCTGCTCCTCATCCAGTATTTCATCAATTTTCATACCCGATAATGAATAATGCTGCAGGCTTTCCTGTAGTGCACTGGATAAGGCCTCAGAACTGGCAAATGTAATATCACATTCTCCGCTACCGGCAACTGAACGTAAGCTGTTTTGAAACCCCGCTTCCGTTAATTTTTCTGTTACATAAACAGCACTCACAAGTGCTTTTAATGCGTACTGCTGAAGCCTGCTGATACCCTTTAAACGTAACTGGACATAACATTGAATAATCGACTCAACATTACCTGCTGCTGCATTTAAAGGCCCGATAGTTAGCGGGTTTTGCAGTTGCGTTTGTAAGCGGTACTGATTATCTATCAACTCAACCCGTGGTGCAGGTAAATAAGAGCTCAGTTTTTTATTCGCTAATACAGCAAAGCAATCAATCTCTGTTTCACATAAATGAGCCAGATCCAGACACATCAAATCAACTCTCAGGTTGTCCGTTGTGACTTCAGCAGGCAGCAGATATTGCCGACAGCCATTGCGCAAAACAAGCACATCCATTTGATCGAGCCTGGCCGCTAACTCTTCGCTTAAAGGCTCAAGCTCACCCACAGATGGCAAGTTTAAAATAATGGCTGCTACCCGCGAATCAAGGTTATCCTCCAGTTGATTAATTGAGCTTGTTTTCACCTCAAATCCGGACATTTTAGAAACGGCTATAACGTCTGGCTGGTCAGCGCATAACAATAAAGTGCCACGTGCCTGCTTTTTTCGCTGATGATATTTATTGACCATACTCAGGCAGGCAAAAATAGCCTGCGTACGGCTCAGCGAAACCAGTGAAGCCGCCTCCAGAGCACTGATCGAACAACTTAATTGCTGTAACTCGTAAACACATTCAAGCACTCCCTGTGAATTACCTGCTGGAAGGCAGGTAGTAAACCCACTAAAGCCGTGTAGCGTAGAAAGAGCCAGAGCAGCAGCATGATCGCTGGCCGGATTGCTAGTAAGTTGAGCCACCTGACTGTCGCTTGCCGTTAAAGCCGATTCAATATTTGAATTAATACTCATCAATATTTATTGTGTGGTTAGTGACTCTTCAGACGTTAAATTTAGGTTTAACCGGGCAACCGGCTGTGGATAAATTCTTCACCACGGTTTCGACCTTTTTCACCACTTTTTCGATATCACTTTGGGTGTGCTGATCGGAGCAATAAATTAATACACAGTTTGCTAATTCGGGAAACTCATGTTGTAAAAGATAACCAAAAACCATGTTATGGCCAGCCAGAATTTTTAATGCTTTTTCAATATCAATCTGCGCAATTTCAATGACACATTCATTGATAGCAGTCGTTGTGAATTTTTTAGATACACCATCGATGCTGCAAAGTTTCTCGACTAACAGATTTAAATTCTGGTTAGATTTGTTAGCACTTTGTGTTAAGCCGGAAATACCGGACTGCGACAGATAGGCATCGATAAAAGACAGTTTCCGGTTATATTTCTGTGATCGAAGATAGCTTTTCAATTCACCTGAAATGGCCTGTCTGGATGCCAGAAAAGAAGCTGAGATGCCACTTTGATTGACCGCTAAACCTGAACCCTGTAAATCACCTAACAGGTAATCCAGTTTTCCATCGGTTAATTCAAATGGAGAACTTAAAACCGATAAACTTAACGGGTTTGACAACCCTATAAGCTGACATTCCCGGTTGTTAGCCCATTGTGAAATAAGAGTAATTTCTTCTAACAGACCAAAAAAATTCGGCCAGCCAAAGACCACTGCGAGAATATTCTCGTCATCAAACTGTTCCAGTTGTTGCAGTGAAATACAACCGCTGATTTTATCATAGTCAACTATCACAAGATCGATATCCTGATACTTCAACTGGCTACGTAAGGCCTGTCGTAACACCGGCGAAACCGTAGCAGGTATTAAAACTTTAGACACTGCCTGGCTTTCAAACTGAGTAGATTCTCTGTGACAAAAAATTAACAGGTTGGCTAACAGTGTGATGTAATCGTCAGCGAACACATACCAGCTTGCTGTTTCGGCAACAGCAGATAGCTGGTTGCCAATGTTCTGTATGACGTTATCCGCAGCTTTATTTGACAGGGTTTTCGCAAAATCAAGGCATTGCTGTTCGGCTTTGACAATAGCCGGTAAAAAATTATTGTAAGAACCTGCTGACAGGAAGTTTAAAGCAATATTGTCCTGAGCAGAACGCGCCGACAACAGGGCCGTAAGCTCCAGTTCTGGAAGCACTGACATTTTTGAGTCCGTAGCATGATCGACACTTGAGCGCATTTCCTGTATCAGTTTATATTGCTGCAGATCACAATCTTTACTTATCTGCTGAAAGTCGTCATCAGATAACATGTTAACAGTTGCCTGTCGATTTCAGGGTTAATACCTGTCCGTAAAAATTATGAATTTCTGTAAGCTGGCACATCTGCTCATCTCTACAAATAAATTTATTTTCGAAAACTAAAACACTCATTTCTGTTACCTGAAAATCAACAAGCCCTGTAAACAGGGCTTGTTGTTAAAATTGTTATTAAGATAATAACAGCATCACATAACTTTGTGCAGCTGATCAATTTATCCGCTTATTTACAGACCAGTCTTGGAGCGATTTTTTCTTCATCTTCATCCTCTTCCTCAAGAGAAACCCTGGCTCTCTGATCAACAAAATGCATAACCCGAACCATTTCATCAAAATCGAGATCATCTTTACTGAATAGAACTTCCAGCTGATTGGCTGCATCATTCGAAGCCAGAATGACTGCATCTGTCCGGGTAGTAGTGGATGTCACTGTAATTAAACCACCCGCTCCCAACGTGAAATTAAGTTCACCGGGAATTGTTTTATTAGCAAAATCACCGCTAAATGTTGCAAATGAAATAGGGCTAAAGCTACTACCAAGCGATGAAATCAATGAAGCAACCTGGGCAGGATCAGCCCCGTTGACCACTTTAAATTCTACACTACCATCAGCTGTTAATAACCCGCCTACATTCAATGAATCATATTGAGTAGAGTCCAGCTTTATCAGCATAGAGCCTTCTGCTCCCTGGGTATAATCACCTGTTATATTTAAAGTACCAGTTTCCGATGCTATGTCAGCAGGGTCAGTTTTACCAGGTGACACGAAACCTGCTGTATTAATTACATTGCCTATAAAAGTGCCAGAACCCTGCAAGCTTTCGCCGGCCTGATCCAGCAATAGATTTGACTCGCTGTTACTATCAAGTAATTGAAAGCTACCCGATAAAATATCAATCTGCCCACCATCGTTATCAAAATTGAGATTAAATACTACAGTATCTGCACCCGCATCAATTAATAACAGTCCCTGGTTAATAAAACTGGCATTGAATGGAGTTGCAAAACTTTTAGCAGCCTGAGTAATAATATCTGTAAACACATTACTATCTCCACCCATTCTGAATTCACCCTGATTGGTGATGGTGGCACTAGTAATCGTCAGGTCGCCCACAC
>CALCSG010000391.1 GCA_937894085.1 uncultured Gammaproteobacteria bacterium
CCATATATTGTTCATAATTTTCGATGTAATTATCATAATGTTCTTCAAACATTTTTCGATATTCACTAACAAAGTAGTGTATTGCTTTTTCTTTAGCAGAAATCATCTCGTCTCGGCTCTCACACCCTGTGGCACTAATATATGCATTATATCTTGCGGCACCGTATAAGAATGATGCGCTTACTTTTCCACGTTCAATATCTTTAGTTACTTGATCATTTGATAGATGAATGTGGGCATCTGCTCTATCATAAAATCCTTCATCTTTATCGTGCACTTAATTCTCCTTTTTTTGTTATGTGTTTTTTTAACATTATTATGAATGTGCCTTAACACACGATTTTCTAATAAACGAATAAGAACTGGATCCATTCGATCATATTCATCGGGCATATCAAGACTAATTAACCTTTTTATTTTAAGAAGTTCTTTGAATTTTTTTGAAGCATTATTTCTATGACTTTATTCCATCAAAAATATAATATCAGACCACTCTATCAGATCGCCACTTATAGTAGTTTCTGCATCGGAATTGGTACTACATCCGATTGCATCTACATCTAAATAATAGGCTAACTCATTTAAATATCTACAAAATATACAGAGTTAGGCGAGCGCTAAAGGATTTAATTTTCATTATACTAAATTTATCAATCACTCACTTTACGCACTAATCTAGCGAAAGCATGATACAGCTCATTTGTGCAATTACCGTTGATAACTATAATGCATTTTTAAGGTTCATTTAAGGCATGTCGAGGTATAAATATTTACTTTTAAATATTTTGATGCCTGTGCGTT
Organism: uncultured Gammaproteobacteria bacterium; assembly: GCA_937894085.1. Lineage (GTDB taxonomy): Bacteria > Pseudomonadota > Gammaproteobacteria > JACNJF01. The sequence continues at coordinate 802 of CALCSG010000391.1, forward strand.
CAAGTGAAGCATGACGCTGTGATATCTCGACAATGAGCGCCACTACCTTAGCGCTAATTATACTCGCTGCGATTCTAATCCAGCTCGCAGTTATAATCCTGTTGGGTTTTTTTCGACGTAGACTTGAAAACCGGAATTTGGCAGGGAGTATGAATGAAACCGTTTCACTGTCTAAGGTCAATACGCCAATACGCCAATACGCCAATACGCCAATTCGCACTTCTGCTGAGCTCGTTATCCCCGAATCAGGCTGGGATGGATTTAAAGAGTTTATGGTTCAACGACGGGAGTTGGAGGACAAAAATAACGTTGTCTGTTCTTTCTATCTTGCTCCCGTTGATGGCAAACCTTTAACTACGTTTAAACCCGGCCAATTTTTAACTTTCAAGCTACAGATAAAAGATCCTGACAACCAGCAATTGAAATCTGTAGTGCGCTGTTACTCACTCTCTGATGCTGCGCATCCGGATTACTACCGGGTATCAATCAAACGCATTCCTGCACCGCACAACTCTGCTGGAATACCACCCGGTCTCTCCTCCTGCTTCTTCCATGATCAGGTGCAGGAGGGTAGTCGTCTTCTGATAAAAGCACCATCCGGTCATTTCCACCTGATGGAAGATGAACCTTTACCGGTTGTATTGATAGGTGGCGGTATCGGCATTACCCCGATGTTAAGCATTCTAAATACACTATTGGAAACTGGAATAAATCGAGAGATATGGCTCTATTACGGTATATGCAATGGTAATGAGCATATCATGAAGACACATCTGCAAACCCTTGCCGACAAACACCCAGACTTCCATCTGACCGTCTGTTATAGCGCACCCAATGAAAACGATTCACTGGGCGTCGATTATCAACACAGGGGCTGGGTGGATATGCCTCTGCTGCGAGCCACCCTCAAACTGATGCGGTATCAGTTCTATGTCTGTGGTCCTAGACCAATGATGGAGAGCCTGGTGCCTGGCCTGCAAGACTGGGGTGTCGACAGCCATGATATTTACTACGAATCCTTTGGACCAGCCTCTTTAAAACAACCAGAGAAAAAGGCAGTCGCGACAAATTCACAGCCCATTACGGTGACCTTCAGTCGTTCAGGAAAAAGCATACTATGGAATCCCGCGATGGATTCACTGCTAGATTTTGCCGAGGATAACGATATTGATGTGGAGTCAGGTTGTCGTGCAGGCAGTTGTGGCTCCTGCCAGACTACGCTGAAAGTCGGCGAGGTCACCTATAACCAGCAGCCTGATGCGGATATAACCCCGGGGCATTGCCTGCTGTGCATTTCAACTCCGAAAAATAATCTCACCTTAGAGGCTTAAAGAGTAACTATGGAACGATCACTCATCAGGAAAGAAGTTATACCATTCCTTGTCATGTTTGGCGCGCTTATTTTAGCGACCATGATCACCGATGCACTACTGCACCAGTTCGAGTTAATCTGGGTCGGGCGCTGGTTGGGAATTCCTGGCGTCATGCTGATTTTACTGTCATTTTTCTATTCCATGCGCAAGCGCAAGAAAATCAGCTTTGGCAAACCTAAAACGCTGCTTATTCTGCATGAAACCCTGACCTGGATAGGAGCACTGATGATTCTGGTGCATGCCGGTATTCATATTTATGCCATTCTACCTTGGTTGGCTGTAGCTGCCATGCTGATTAACGTCATCAGCGGCATGACTGGCAAATACCTGCTGGATCGATCACGCCGTTTTCTGGCTGAAAAGAAAGATATCCATGCACAGCAGGGATTAACTGAAGAAGAGATCGATAAGAAACTTTTCTGGGATGCCACGACTTTCGATCTGATGAAAAAATGGCGCGCGGTACACCTGCCTATCACACTGGCTTTTGCAGTGCTTGGCATTACCCATATTTTAAGTATCTTACTTTTCTGGGAATGGAAATGAAAAACAAAACGATCCTTCTCATAGTTTCTTTTAACCTTATTGTGCTGGTACTGCTGGCGATATTCGCTCCACAGTTGATGATCGGTCCCGGCAAAACCATTGATGCCCATGCAGAACTTGCTACGGATTGCTTTGCCTGCCATACCGCCTTCCTCGGTAGTAGTACAGAAAAGTGTATCGCCTGCCATAAAGTAGAAGATATTGGTAACAAAACCACCAAAGGCCTGCTTATCGATAAGGAAAATAAGAACGTCGCTTTTCACCAGCAACTGATCGAAAATGACTGTCTAGCGTGCCATAGTGATCACAAAGGCGTGAAAGCTTTCCGCCCCATAAGTCAGTTCTCACACCGTTTATTAGAAACAGCTCTGCAAAAGCAGTGCGACAATTGTCACAGCAATCCAGTCGATGATCTGCACCAGAAAATCAACGGTAATTGTGGACAGTGCCATACTCAGGAGGCCTGGCTACCCGCTACCTTTGAGCATGATAACTACTTCCGTTTTGATCGCGATCACAATACCGAATGTGTAACCTGCCACATCAACAACGATTACTCAAACTATACCTGCTATGGTTGTCACGAGCACTCTCGCTCTAAAATCCGGAAGGAACATATGGAAGAAGGTATACGTGACTATGAGAACTGTGTTGAGTGTCATCGTAGCGGTGATGAAGATGAGGCTAAACGTATCTGGCGTTCGAAAGATTTTAATAAAGGGACATTAAGCTCAGACGGAATAAACCGGTACCAGAAAAAGTATAATGAGAAGCACGATGACGACTAAAAACTCTTATCTCTATCTTGATCTTCATGCAAAATATTTATAACTAATGAGTTTAAAGGGATTGTTGGAGTATCAGAAGCGCGACAAAGTACTATTATAGACTACTCACTTTGTGTTGATCATTTAAACAGGAGTAGGGGGTAGTAGCATCGGTTTCAAACATTAAGGTATGGGCCTGCCTGATTATTTAATCAAAGTGAATTGATCATGTTACTGATAGTCGGAAAATTGCCTAGCGTTGTTGTTATGGGGGTATAACTATAGTCCGGGGCTTGGTTCCAATGTGAAGCACGCCCGAGCTATGGTGCTCCCATCCTGTGTCTGGACAGTTCTTCTTTTTTAACCGTGTCACTCCGCCATCTGGCAACATCTACAGCTAAGATTATCGTAACCATTACAGCAAACTCTGCGTTCATCCTGATTCAGGTACCCGTATTTGTAACACGGTTGCATCTGCAACCATTACATGCGAATGACTGTGGCACTATTGGAACAGCTTTATTGGGGCATCCCTCGACTGATGGCGCCATCTCGGCCACTACTCAACAGTCTTCAGAGGCGGCGGAGCCACGTCAGGAACTGTAGTCGATAGAAATGCAGGAACATAGGCATAAAAAATGCCATGAATCTCATGGCAAAAGTCGAAGAGATAATTGTGAACCAGTTCGGATTGGGGAGCTTGTCCCTCATCACCTGTCTGGCCGTTGCTTAATGATGAAGTGGGCTTCCGCATATAAAAAGCTTACAGTAAATCTGCTGTACATGTGACTTCAACCAGCTTTTTAAATTCCTGATTGAGGTACTGATGTACTCGGCACGTAGTTTATACGCACGATCCATATAAAAGTTAGCGTCCGCTTTTCCCTTAGCAGCTGGTTTGGTCTTAACACTAGATTTGGTGTACATTTGTAGTTCTTTGTTACCTTTTTAATGAATTGAGATAGGATAATAGTAGTAAATGTTCAGTTGCATACACGATTAAATTTCAGCATTATGATGAAATTATCTCACCATTTAGAACTCCTTCATTCGATCGCTTTCGTTTCTCAAGATAACTGGGAATTTTTATTCGCAGTACCTGAACGGGAGGGTCTTCATTTTTAACCTGGGAAATTCAGTTGATCACGAAATGACAGCTTAGGTATGGATGTGCATGGTCCAGGTCATGAAGGACTGCAGGTACGACTCTACGGATGTCCGAGGTAGAGCCCACGTCAGGAACTGTGATCGAGTGCAATGCTGGAGCATAGGCATAAAAAAATGCCATGAATATATCATGGCAAAAGTTGAGGAGAGAATAGTCAACCAGATCGGATGGGGGCTATCCCCAGCACCTGTCTGGCCGGTGCTTAATGATGAAGCGGGCTTCCGCATATAAAAAGCTTACAGTAAATCTGCTGTACATGTGACTTCAACCAGCTTTTTACATTTCTGATTGAGGTACTGATGTACTCGGCACGTAGTTTATACGCACGATCCATAAAAAAGTTAGCGTCCGCTTTTCCTTTAGCAGCTGGTTTGGTCTTAACACTAGATTGGGTGTACATTTTGTAGTTCTTTATTGCCTTGTAATGAGTTGAGGCAAAATAATAGAAGTAAATGTGCAGTTGCACAAACGATCAATTTTCAGCATTATAGTGAAATTCCTTCATCTATCAGGATAGACCCATCAGACACCTTCCGCCGCTCAAGGCCCTCAAAATTTTTGAATCTGCAGCACGTAACGAAAGCTTTTCTATAGCTGCTGAAGAATTGTTTGTCACGGCATCTGCGGTCAGTCACGGTATAAAGTCTCTCGAAGACTACCTCGGGCGAAAGCTGTTCAAACGTAATAAGCGCAAGGTTGTATTAACGCCAACCGGTCAAAAATACCTGGTTTCTATCAGCCAGGCATTGAACGAAATTGAGGTTGCCAGCCAGAGTATCACCTCTAATCCGAAAACCGATATTCTTACCCTGAGTAGTACTCCCAAGTTTCTGACACGCTGGTTGATGCCTCGCCTGCACCGTTTCCAGTTACTGTACCCGGATGTCGAAATGCATTTTTCGTCGAGCACTGAAATGCTTGATTTTAATAAATCGAATATCGATATGGCGATCTATTTTGGAAACGGGGACTGGCATGACATTGAGGTCGAATTTCTGAAAAAGGTGTTTCTGGCACCGGTTTACTCCCCGGCATTACTGGCCCCTGAATATCCGCTGAAGACGCCGCAGGATCTGCGTAACTACAACCTGATCCACTTAACAGGAAACCTGTATGAATGGCCTGAATGGTTGCTTCTGAGTGGTATTGAATATACCGGCTTTAAACGCGGAATGCAGGTCGCCAGCAGTGAACTGGCCATGGTCGCGGCTCAGGAAGGTCTGGGGGTATCACTTGCCGTAGACACCCTCTGTTCACGTGACATCGCCAATGGAACGCTGATTAAACCCTTCAACACCCTGCTCGATACCGGTAGAGCTTATTACCTGGTTCATCCGAAAAACCACATGCTGAGTTATGGCATGAAAGTTTTTAAGGAGTGGCTAATGAACGAGATGCATGGAAGTACTGCCTGAACCGGTGTGTAATTTTTAAAGTCTCTTACCTGATCAGTTATTTGAAGCTATCAGGGGGAGAAGTATATCGGGTTTTAGATTCATGAAACCAGAATCCCGGAAAAATATTTCAAATCATCAAATTTGAATTCATGCATTGAATGTTGAAGCCAATAACTCGACGATTAAAATTTACAGGTGTGCCGATAGAATCTGACCTTGAGTTTTAGTTTCCGGGCAGGCTGAATTTAAAGTGGTAGTAAGTATTTCCTTTTTTAGATTTCCTGTTTCCTGATGAATATAAATTCTAGTATAGTTTTGCTATCTAACAACTTACTGAAAAATAAAGGGAATTATAAAAATGACAGCTGATGTTGATGTTATAAATAGACATATTTTTTCAAAAGGAAATATCCAGGCATCTCCTGCCGAAATTCAACAGTTAAACTCTAAACCTCCTGTGCCCTTTAAGGCGAGTTATTTAACAGGTCCAGTTGATGCGGGTTACCGGGTTTTTTTAACTGGTTATGCAAGTAAACTACTGATGAGTGAGAAGAAACTAGAATTTGGTCGATTACTGGAAAGATCTATAAATTCATTGCGATCTAACCCTAGACCGACTGATGGATATTTAAAAAAAGGAACAGTTGATACTCGAATACTTGATAGTAATGCCTTTAGTATTTGGTATAAGGTACATAGCGGCCAGATTTTGATCTACAATATCGAACCAAAAGAATCGGTACAAACGAATAGAGATAAACTCGAAAAACCTGATGTTTATAAAGTAATAAGAAATTCACAGGGAAACTGGGAGTCGTCAGGTCGAGTCAGTTCTGTCAATACCAGTTATGCAGCAGTTAATGGTCAATCCAATAATCTTGCGAAAGCTACCTGGTTAATGGGTGCTCATCTTGATTTTGAATTTGGAAAAGGAAATATTAAAGAATACACACTATTCCATAATCCAAGCGTTGGTTTTAAGGGTGATACCTGGAATCGGTACAGGATAAATTTGGTTCGACAACTGATGTTACAAAAAAATTCAGCAAGTTGTTGCAGGATGCGCAGATAGCAAAGAATAAAACAAAATGGATTGCACATAGCCAGGGTGGTTTGATTTTTGCTGAAGCTGTCCGCTATCATTTAAATGGTAACCGTAGTTGGGCTATTACTGGTGGCTTTAATGGTGTTTTTCGTAAAGACAAAGGAGAGTCTTTAAATATGCATAGCGTCGCGTTTCACGGAAACGCCAATAATAATCTACGCTCGAAACCTTTATTTGGTCGAGCTGGTATTAAAATACTGGCAACACGCGCGAACGAGTATGATTTTGTTAACACAATTCTTGGTGCTAACTCTATCAACCCATGGAGACTGCTTGGTTCGCTGGTATATTTAAACCATGTTACTCATGGTTCCAATCAACAAAGTCCCCATACATTGATGCATGAGGATTTTGAGTCATGGGATGAACAAATGAGCAAAGGCCCGGGTAAAGGACGTAACAAATTACAAAAAGGTTTTAATGCAATAGATAAAACAGGACGATCAGGTGTTAAATACATCAATAATTTCTTGAAATAATGAAGCATTCATTAATTAAAATTAGCTTAAAGGTTATCATTATGTTCGCCGCGATTACAAAAGCTTTCGGATTAAGCGGCCCCCCCCCGAACATCACCCGCTGATGCCGCGTCATATCAATTTGTCAGGCAATATCATTCACTTTTCCATGCCAGAAAATTTCAGTCGCGATATGCCGGCAGATGATATGATTGAATCAGTCGATTTGAGTGATAAAAATGTTTACCAGGATTATCAAAAATTTACATTAATTCGGCGCTGGTGGGACTTTAAAGATAGTGGCTTTTTCGGCAAGGAGTATGGAACGCTGATGATGTCGTTGTATATAAAAGAAGTATCAGAGTCATTATCAATCACTACACTAAAGCCACTAGATTTTATTGATATTATTATTGATGACATCAATAAGTCTAAACCGGAATCTGGAGAGCTGGATCCTTTGATGGAATATTCAGATCATTTTACGGCTTATAAAGAGAGTTGGAGGAATGATTATCGTTGGTTAAAGTATATTCAGGGGCATGTAAATGGAGATAAATTCACCATTTTATTTGCTATACCGCTAACCGCTAAACAATACATTGTTGCCGAATTTATCTCTGCACCCAAAAACGATATTGGGATTAGAAGTTTTGTAAATGATTTTACTTTACCCTTTATGAACAAAATTATGGATAGCTTTCAAATTGACTATGAGAAGGATAACCCTGCAAAGCAAGCAGTATTGAAGTCAGATACACTTTCTTTACAACAGTTGATAGATGGCAAGGTGAAGTTGTTAGAGCAGTCAGAATAGCTATTCATTCCTATAGCATGAAAGTATGGTCTTTGATCAACAGTTTTAATTTGCAAATGATAAACAATGCTCAGCGAGATAAATCCAGAAAATTAAAACTAATAAATCATGCTAGTTCCATCGCAACATATCAAAGAAATACGGTTATCAGTTGAGAAAATTCGTGAACCAGGAAGTCTCTACTAAAAATTATATCTCCAGAAAACTCACAGGTTAGTACTCTCCGTGTAGAGCCTTATATTTAGATATAAAGGTAGTGCGATATTACTTTTCTGGCTAATAGAAAGGGTATGAGAGTCTGCAATAAAGAATTAACTGGTACACGTTAAGGAAGTAATTACGAATTCAGGGCAGCATTAGTGAGTGAAACAGCAAATTCGGAATAAAAATTCTAATGCTCAAATTCGTTTCAGTTGAATCGATATAAATATTGACAGCTACCACAGCTATCTTTAAAGTTTGATGAGTAGCGCTGATTTGTATCTCGGCTTGCAGGCGCTTTATAAAACTGGCTAAAGAGGGGGAGCACGTTCTTTTAAACGTTTAGTTGTCTGACTATCCAAAATCCCTCCCGAGTTTACCTTTTAATTGGGAGACCCCATGACTGAAAATAGCGATAACAACGAATTTCATTTTGATACCCTGGCGATTCGAACCGGTCATCAGCGCACTGCTGAAGGCGAACACGGTGAGCCTATTTTCCCCACATCCAGTTTTGTTTTTAATTCTGCGGCGGAAGCTGCTGCACGATTTTCCGGTGAGCAACCGGGTAATATTTATGCCCGCTTTACCAACCCCACAGTTTCAACTTTTGAGCAACGTCTGGCTGCTCTTGAAGGCGGAGAAAGCTGTGTAGCGACTGCATCGGGTATGGCAGCGATTATGGCCGTGTGCCTGGGATTGCTGCAATCGGGTGATCATATAGTTTCTTCCCGCTCAATATTTGGAACTACGACTATCCTGTTTGAGCGTTATATGGGGAAATTTGGGGTCAGTACCACTTTTGTTGATTTGACGGATCTGTCTGTATGGGAACAGGCCATTCAGAAAAATACGAAATTATTTTTTCTGGAAACGCCGTCAAACCCGCTGACTGAGGTGGCGGATATTTCTGCGCTGGCCGATCTGGCACATGCACATGGTTGCCTGCTGGTGGTTGATAACTGTTTCTGTACGCCAGCTTTACAGCAACCGTTAAAATTTGGAGCCGACATAATCATTCATTCTGCGACTAAATACCTGGACGGGCAGGGGCGCATTGTTGGTGGGGCTGTGGTTGGAGATAAAGAGAAAGTGGGTACTGATATTTTCGGTGTACTTCGTACCACTGGACCGACCATGAGTGCATTTAATGCGTGGATAGCGCTGAAAGGCCTGGAAACACTATCATTAAGAATGAAAGCCCACTCCAGTAATGCATTTCAACTGGCACAGATGCTTGACCAGCATCCATCGGTCGAGAAAGTATTTTACGCCGGTTTAAGCAGTCATCCTCAACACGAATTAGCGAAGCTTCAACAAAAAGATTTTGGTGGTATTGTGTCTTTCAGGGTTAAAGGCGGTCAACAGGAAGCCTGGAAACTGATCGACCAGACTCAATTTTTATCAATAACGGCTAATCTTGGTGATACAAAAACAACTATTACCCATCCCGCATCCACCACACATGGACGCCTGACGGATGAACAAAAGGCAACGGCGGGCATAACCGATAACCTGATTCGCATAGCGGTGGGTCTGGAAGATATCGACGATATTATTAAAGATGTCAGCCGTGGTCTGGAAAGTTAACTTAAAAACTTCTCACCACGAAGCCACGAAGGACACGAAGAAAAGAAACAAACAAATTAACATTGCTATATATTAAGAATCAGGTGTTAGCTTTTTAACCCTGTCATTCCGGCTTAAGTAATGCCGATGAAGGGTGCATAGATGCATTGTTAATGGAACTATGGAATGCAATGACGGTTGTTTCTATATTGTATGGTTTTACCTGAGTTGAATGCAGAGTTACTTTAATTAAATCGTCGTGTCCTTCGTGGCTTCGTGGCTTCGTGGTGAATATGCCTTTTATTAAAAACTAGTTATGTCAGATTTACTTTACCACCGGCTTTTTCAAGCCATTATGGAACATAATCCGTTACAGAAATGCCTGTTAACGGATCAGTTAGTAGATGACTGGCAAAGTCAAAAACTACAAAGAACTGATGATGGTTGTATCGAAGATATCGATGTGCCGGGTCGTCCGGATTTTCCACTGCTGGTAAACCCGCGCCAGGTACCTCGTCGGTCGCTAGCTTCTGAACAGGGTAAAAAAATACTGCTGCATTCTTTCGCTCATATCGAATTTAATGCAATCAATCTTGCTTTAGATGCTGCATACCGGTTTCGAAATATGCCGGATGATTATGTGACCGACTGGTTACAGGTGGCTTCTGAAGAAGCCAGGCACTTTCTGCTGGTTAATGATTATTTAGAGGAGCTGCAGGCATCGTATGGTTCGTTTGAAGCACATAATGGCCTGTGGGATATGGTGTGTAGAACCCGTCACGATGTGTTGCATCGCATGGCACTTGTGCCACGTGTGATGGAAGCTCGTGGGCTAGACGTTACCCCTGGCTTAATTGAAAAATTTTCAAGTGCTGGAGATAAAAGGGCTGTAGAAATACTTGGTATTATTTACCAGGATGAAATTGGTCACGTTGCCATTGGAAATCGCTGGTACCACTTTTGCTGCGAGCAAAGAGAACTAAATGCCCAAACAACTTTCCAACAATTAATTAATGAATATATTGGCGGTAACTTGCGCGGTCCTTTCAATCGGCCTGCAAGAATAGCAGCCGGTTTTGAAGATGATGAACTTAATATTTTAGAAAGCTGTTTATGATTCAGGTGACTATGAAACAGAAAAACCGATTTGTACTAACTTTCCTGATGTTAACGATGCAACCTGTATCGGTGTTGCAGGCTCAATCTATCAGTGAAGATAATGTGACGTTGACGGAAGTTATTTTCGCAGAAATGGAGCCGGGTATAGATCCCTATAAATCACGGCTGTTACTGAATGAAAGTTTTTTACGGCTGGATGATGGCGAAGATCAGGGAGATTTTATTTTGTTTGATCGTAAAAGCCATGAAATACATAGCTTTAATCATGCAGATAGATCACATCTGGTAATGAAATCGCTACCTCCCGTTAAGCTGGAATTTACTGTTGATTTTAAAGTTGAAAAGAAAAAGCTGCTGGATGCACCCAAAGTGCAGGGCGTGGTGCCTCAACAGCATCTTTATTTTGCAGATAATCAACTTTGTAAAACATCTTTCAATGCGAAAGGTTTATTACCTGAGTTAACGCAAGTTTTAATTGATTATGAGCAGGCGATCGTAGAACAGAATAAACAAACTTTATCGCAGATTCCTGCCAGTGTGCGCTCCAGTTGTTATATGGCGAATAACTATTTACATGCCAGTGATTATTTGCAGGATGGTTTCCCGTTATTGGTAGTTGATGATCAGGGGAGACAAAAGAAATTATTAAGTTTCGATCAGGTTAAAAAACACCCATCCATCATGCAGCAGCCTGACGGGTACAGTATTTATTATCCCAGTTTATCTAACCTGGATTAATAAATTAGAATGGGTTCTTTTAAAATAATTGTTGATCGAGCTGAACAGCGCAAGGGTGGTAAAGCGGCTTTAACATCTCTGCTACCCCGCACAATTGATCCTGCAGAGCTAATTGTAAAAGCAGACAGTTACTTTCTTGAAGAAATGACACGTAGTATTTTTCAGTCAGGTTTTGTATGGCGCGTTATTAATAGTAAATGGCCAACGTTTCGGGAAGCTTTTTTTGATTTTGATATCAGTCGTTTGATGCGATTATCAGAAGATGACTGGAATAACTATATGCAGGATAAGCGCATAGTAAGGCACCGCCAGAAAATACAGGCATTGCGGCATAATCTCTGGTTTGTTAATGAAACGGCAGGAATGCACCATGGTTTTGGACAATTCCTGGTTGACTGGCCAAAATCTGATCTCACTGGATTATTTGCTTTTCTAAAAAAGAAAGGCAGCCGTCTGGGTGGTAATACCGGTCAGTATTATTTACAACATGTCGGCGTGGATAGTTTTGCGCTGACTCGCGATGTAGTGTTATGTCTGCAAATGTCAGGACTTGATATTAAAAATATGCCCTCCAGCCAGAAAGATTTAAAACTGATTCAACAGAGCTTTAACGAGTGGCATACAGAAACTGGGTTCACATACTTGCATCTAAGTATGATTATGGCTTATTCGGTGGGTGACAACAGGATTCATAATTAAGTTTTAACTCTTGAGTCAATCAGTTTCAACTCACCATCTGACCAGCTAATGTAACTGGGTTCAGGTTTCCAGTCGCCGAGCACGAAACGTCGTCGGTGTTGATCAAGCAAGTGAATGGCAGGTCGATGAGTATGACCATGTATCATTATTGAAACTTTCAGTCGATCAAAAGTGTCCTTAACGGCCTGTTGATTGACATCCATTATATCGACTGATTTCCCGGTCATCTCAAGATTACTTTTAGCTCTCAGTTGGGCTGTAATTGCTAATCTTTCAGATAAGGATTTAGCGAGAAATTGATGCTGCCATTTCTGTTCCCTGACTTCTTTACGAAATGCCTGGTAAGCCTGGTCATCGGTGCAAAGTTCGTCACCATGTAGCAAAGCCACCTGTGTTGAACCTAATGTGATAACCGTTGGTGACTGAATAATGCTAAATCCTGCTTTCTGCGCGAGTTGTTGACCCACCAGGAAATCACGATTGCCATGCATGAAATAAATATTAGTCGTATTTGCCAGGTTTTGCAGTGCATTAAAGATGTCATTGAACTCTTCAACCGGGCTGTCATCACCTGACCAGACTTCAAATAGATCGCCCAGAATGTATAAAACCCGGACATCAGCTGCCCGGGTTTTAATAAATTTCAGAAAATGTGCAGTAATCCCCGGATTATTCCGATCCAGATGGAGATCAGAAATGAACAGGATTTCTTCAGTCATTTTACTGCTATTTTAATTACTGTTTTATGACGCCGGTGATGGTGATAGTTTCCAGTGGAACATCCTGGTGTCCACCTTTGTTACCAGTTTTAACGGCTGCCATATCATCAACAATGTTCATGCCATCGGTGACTTTACCAAAAACTGCATAGCCCCAACCCTGCATTGTCTCACTTTTAAAATTAAGGAAATCATTATCTTTGTGGTTTATAAAGAACTGTGCTGTGGCTGAGTGAGGGTCATTAGTTCGCGCCATGGCAAGTGTTCCCCGGTCATTTTTTAAACCATTGTTTGCTTCATTTTTAATCGGAGCATGTTTGCTTGGCTTGTCACTCATGTCAGCAGTAATCCCACCGCCCTGGATCATGAAATTAGGGATTACACGATGGAAAGTAGTGTCTGTAAAATAACCGTCATCGACATAAGACAGAAAATTTGCAGTCGTGTTAGGTGCATTTTTCGCATCCAGTTCAACAGTAATGTTACCCATTGTGGTTTCGATAATTACAACAGGATTATTTGATGTTTCATCATTCATAGGTTTTTCGCCTTTAACGGAGGTAAATAGAACAAGAGAAAAGATGGCTGTTATCACTACGGATAAGGAGAGTATTGATTTTTTCATTAACTTGCCAAAAGAGTCATATATTTAAAGAGGCCGGATTTTAACCGATTTATGGCCGCATTTAAAATATATAGTTGTAGCAAGTATTGTTATGCAAATTAATTGGGAGTGATTTAAACTGTGGGTTACTCATTAATTTTAATAAAAAGACGACCAGATGCTCAAGATTTACAATAATTTAACCAATCAAAAAGAAATATTTGTTCCTATTGAACCCGGTAAAGTGCGCATGTATGTGTGCGGAATAACGGTTTACGATTATTGTCATATCGGTCATTCACGTGCTTATATCGTATTTGATATGGTTACTCGCTATCTAAGGCATGCCGGATACGATGTGACTTATATACGCAATATCACCGATATAGATGACAAAATTATTCAGCGTGCCAATGAGAATAATGAAGATTTTCATGAATTGACAAAGCGCTTCATCGAAGCAATGCATGAAGATTTTAACAAGTTAGGGATTTTGATGCCTGATATTGAACCAAAGGCAACCGATAATATTCCTGCAATCCTGAAAATGATTGAGACTTTGATTGAAAAAGGTTTCGCTTACCAGGCGGATAACGGCGATGTTTATTTTGCGGTTAGTAAATTTGACCATTACGGTGAATTATCTGGTAAAAGAATCGAAGACCTGCGTGCAGGAGAACGCGTAGATATAGACACCAACAAACGCGACCCGATGGATTTTGTGCTGTGGAAAACCGCCAAAGAAGGTGAGCCATTCTGGGAGTCCAGTTATGGTAAAGGTCGTCCGGGATGGCATATTGAATGCTCCGCCATGTCCACCGAGATGCTGGGTAATCATTTTGATATCCATGGCGGCGGACAGGATTTACAGTTTCCGCATCATGAAAATGAAATTGCGCAAAGTGAATGCTGCACCGGTGAAAAATTTGTTAACTACTGGATGCATAATGGATTTGTGCGGGTTAATGAAGAAAAAATGTCAAAATCGCTGGGTAATTTTTTCACCATACGTGATGTATTGAAAGAATATCGAGCTGAAGAAATACGTTTTTTTATATTAAGCAGCCATTATCGCAGCCAGATAAATTATTCTGATGAACAGCTTGATCAGTCAAGAAGTGGGCTCGAAAGGCTGTACTCCGCATTACTGGATGTTGAAACTGGCGATGTTCCGCAGGGTACTGAGTACCAGCAAAGATTTGAAGGTGCGATGAATGATGACTTCAATACGGCTGACGCAATAGCCGTATTATTTGATCTGGCCAGAGAGTTGAACAGGACTAAAGCTGAAAAAAGTACGGAGGTTGTTGCATTAGCCAGTCTACTGAGGTATCTGGCAGGCATAATCGGACTGTTAGAAGCTGATGCTGCAGAGTTTTTGAAATCGTCAGTTACCGACGATGGTTTGAGTGATGAATCTATCGATCAAAAAGTCGCACAAAGGCATCAGGCCAAGGCGGATAAAGACTGGACTTTGGCTGATCAGATTCGTGATGAATTGACGGGTGCGGGTATTATTCTAGAAGATAGTGCCGATGGCACGCGCTGGAGAAGATAGTAACAATTTTAAAAAAACACTTAAATATATCAAATTAGGTGAAAAGGGTGATTGACGGGTACATATGATTTGCGTATTATTCCGCGCCTCGCTGATCGATTCAGCGAGATTCGGGGTGTAGCGCAGCCTGGTAGCGCAACTGCTTTGGGAGCAGTGGGTCGGGGGTTCGAATCCCTCCTCCCCGACCAGATTAGTAGTAAAGTAAAATTGAGTTATTACCAGATGGCTCAATCAGCGATTAGATTTAGATATCTGTTCGTGTAGTTAATATGTAGACCAGCCGAGAAAGCGGTTGAGGGCATGGAGCCCTAAAGTCCTACATTTGTTTTGTAGGAGCGCACGCGGAAGGTGTAGTTTCTGCGCCCGTAGCTCATCAGGATAGAGCATCGGCCTTCTAAGCCGAGGGTAG
>CALCSG010000392.1 GCA_937894085.1 uncultured Gammaproteobacteria bacterium
GACCGCTTTGTCCATCTTTAAGACTGAGCAGAATTATTGGTGATTTTGCTAATTTACTTGATAATCGAAGACTCTACTTCCTCCTATGACCGGTATAGAGAAACCAAAAAATTCTGAATTGAAATTACTTGGTTAAGTATTTTTTCAAGAATCTAATAACTCAGATTTTCTAGAATATCGAGATAGTGTCCCGCTTCCAGTTAGGAGTAATACAAATCATTTTATTTCATCTCAAGTGGCTGCAAGACCAGTTTTCTGGAAAGGTTATGACCTACTCCAGTGTGGTGTTGAATTGCATCGAATATTGATCCAAATATGGGTTTTAATTGCATAGTGTTTTGATCCGCTTTATTAAGGTGAGACAACCTCACGAAATACTGCAACACGAGTTTAGCCACAATCCAGAGGGTCAAGAAAAGCTCGGCATTCACGCTAAAATCCTCAACAAAAAAAACAGCACAGCTGAAACCTGGTACGCGAGGTGGACTATTGTCCAAAGGAAATTAACCAAAAGAAAAATTGAAAATATCGTCACTTCCAGGATATCAATTAACGAATCAATGGAAGCTGGGTCTGCAATGGAATGCAAACCTGAAATCGTGAGTTATCTATAGATAGTTACTATGTTACGCATTTGCTATCTATACTTTTTTCACTCTTATCTAAACAGTAATTGAAACTCAAATGAGGTTATCGCATCGATCGGTTACAAACAAACTTACCCATAGGCATTACCTGTAGAGCCCGAAGTTTATATCCGGGAAGTATCTTATCTCCTGACTAAGTAAGATCAGGTGTAAAAACAGGGTAATAATCTCCGTGTATCTTCTGTAGGAACCCGAACAGGAGCGTGCTGTAAATAACTTGTAATTAAATGTTATGTATACCTACAATAACAGCTAAATCAGCAGCCTATAACTTTCCTACTCTCTATGAATTCATCGGTTTCCACTATCAATGTTTATCTGGTCGATGATGATGCGGCGGTGGTGTCTGCCCTGAGTCTGCTACTGGAGACAGTGGGTATGAATGTAAAATCCTTTCTGGAACCCACTGTTTTTCTCAGGCAATTTCCAAACCTTACTCCCGGCTGCATCATCCTGGATATCCGCATGCCACAGATTTCCGGGCTCAAGTTACAGCAACGCCTGGTGGAATCCGGCTGCAATTGGCCGATTATCGTGATCAGTGGTCACGGGGATATCGAAGCCTGTCGCAAGGCATTTCGCATTGGGGCGATCGACTTTCTGAGCAAACCGATCGATGAGCAGGATTTAATCGACGCGGTACAAAAGGGACATTTACAACTTGCACAAACGCAGGCTGAGGCAGCAGAGAAGGTTGAAGCCCAAGCTTTACTGGACCAGCTTACGGCTAGAGAAAAAGAAGTGCTGGATTTGATTACGCGGGGGTTTGTTACTCGTGAAATAGCGACCAGCCTGGACCTGTCACCGCGTACCGTGGAAAGTCACCGCGCCCATATTGTGACGAAACTGGGCTCCAACTCGGTAGTAGAAATGGCCCGTATCCTGGCCGGCGGTACATTACATCCGTAGTTCTACGGATATCAGTAGTAGCTACTACGAATTCTAACAAGCTACTAATCGGCCTATCATTTGTCTCTCTAATCAACAGGAGACAAAAAATGTCATTCAACAAAACTTCAAGTATTCTCGCACTGGCGCTTTCTGCTATTGTCATTACACCTCTGGCTTCGGCTGCAACAAAGCTACCGACAGCTCCTTACCTGCCACTGGAACTTGCGCAAAAAGCGGCCAATGCCGCGATGGCAAAATGTATTGCTGATGGACAAAGCGTTAGCGTCGCTGTGGTTGATCGCAGTGGCGCCACCAAAGTCCTGCTGAAGGCGGACGGCTCAGGCCCGCATACGGTAGGCAGTAGCACGGGCAAAGCATTTACCTCGGCAAGCATGGGACGTCCAACACTCGGACTGGCAAATTTTATGAAAGATCATCGTGAGCTTGATGGTTTACGTGATATGGATTCCCGGCTGGTTATTCTGGCCGGTGGTCTTCCAATAAAAGTGGGCAATGCGTTAATAGGTGGCATTGGTGTGGGCGGTGCTCCCTCCGGTGTGATCGACGAAGCATGCGCCAAAGCAGGTGTTGATGCGATTACCGGTAAATAAACCGTTTCCGGTTAAACTAAAGGTAAACGATTATGAAATCAAGCCAGCTATTGGCAAGCAGTATGCTACTGATTGCCTTGCTTCTAAACGTGATTGTAATGCCGGCCTCTGCACAGACCGCACCTTCCTATTTAGATGTCCTCCAATATAACGGGCTGCATGATGCTGCCCACAAGGGGGATTTAAAGCAATTGCGTAGATTGATTGCGGCAGGTGCCGAGCTGGAGCAATCCGACGCGGCGGATCGCACGGCATTACATATTGCGGCATTTGCCTCGCGTTATGAGATTGTGCGCGAACTGGCCAAAGCTGGTGCTAATTTGAATGCGCTGGAATATGAAGCCTACGATATCGTCACCATTGCCGCAGTAGATAATGACCTGAAAATGCTCGACCTGGCGCTGATCCTGGGTGCCAGTGCGGGGAATGTGACCAGTCTCTATGACGGCACCGCGCTGATAGCGGCCGCGCATCTGGGCCATTACCAGGTGGTTCGACGATTGATAGAAGGCGGCGCGCCGCTCGATCATATCAACAACCTGAACTGGACCGCGCTCATCGAAGCCGTGGTGCTTGGCAACGGTGAGCATGATCATATTGAAACAGTGCGAGAGTTAGTCGCTGCCGGGGCGGATCGCAGCATAGGAGACAGACACGGAGTTACCCCGCTTGAGCATGCACGTGAGCGAGGATATGCTGCCATTATTTCTTTACTTGAGGCTAAATAATGACTTTCCTGGATATAAATTACACATGTTAATTTCTGCAAACCGCAAGCTTTTAATCATCCTGCTCCTGATATGGATGGTGCTGGGCTATGTGTATGTCGATTACATCAAAACCTCCCGCTATATTGATATAGAAAATGAGTTAAACCGGGAAACCACGTTACTGCTACGAACCGTGTCCCAACGCGTCGATCAGCACGCTGCACACCTGACCAGCCTGTCTACACTGGCGGTAGCAAGTGAACAGCCGCAACGCGATCTTTTTTTACAGGTCGCCGGGGCAATCCGCCAGTTTTACCCCAGAGTAACAGCGGTTGACCTGGTCTCGATTGATTCAGGTTCAGTGATATTGACGACGCGAGACACCAGCATTGATCTTTCAGCTTTGAGCTCTGTAATCCAGGCAGCCGCGAAAACATCTACAGGAAAATTCATGCTGTTGCCATCTTCCGTGTCTGCGGGTCGTTACCTGATCGTAAAACGCAGCCCTAATAGTAAACTGGCGCGCTTCGGACTGGCGCTTGAAATCGATGCGCGTACGTTGCTTAAATCGGAGTCAGCATTCTGGCAACAACCAAACACCTTAATTTCGATATCATTACCTGATGGCCGTAAATTGCTCGAGCAGGATATCGATCCACTGGTCGCCCAGGAAAATATCATGCAACCCCTGACCACCAGCAATGCACTAAGCAGCCGTACCCAGCCCCTGTTATTGACGACACAGCTTAATCACAAAACAACGAATTATCTGACGGATAGGCCCGTTTTGCTCGGTCTTGGTTTGATAGCGCTGTTGTTAGTCGTCATTGCGTCGGTTATTCGGCTGCAATCACGCACCCGTAGCGCCGAGCTACGTGCAAGGCTTGGTGAACATGGAGCGCGCATAGCACATGCTTCAAGGGTCAATTCGCTGGGAGAGATTGCATCGGGTATGGCGCATGAACTAACCCAGCCGTTAACCGCGATCCTGAGCCAGAGTCAGGCTGGGGTACATCTGGTTGCGCGTGGCGAATCCTCGCTCAAAGCGATTGGAGAAATCCTGCAGGCCAATGTGGCGCAGGCAAAACGGGCGGATAACATTCTATCGCGTTTACGCGACTGGACGCGGCAGTCACCCGCGCTAAAAAATCCCCAGTCGCTAAACGACTGTATTAAAAGTGTGTCCTTGCTGCTGGCGAATGAAGCACGCAGACTGATGATTGATGTGTCGGTTAAGGCCGATTCCAACAACCCGTTGGTAATAGGTGACACAGTGGAAATTGAACAGGTTATTTTTAACCTGATGCGAAATTCGATGGAAGCGCTGGAGTCCGGTAAAAATACTGAGCGCCACATACAGTTGAGCAGCTCGGTATCCGCTGATCATGCAATTGTCGAAGTGCTGGATAACGGCCCCGGCATCTCCACTGTCATACAAGACCGTTTGTTTGAACCTTTTGTAACCAGCAAGGAAAAGGGCATGGGCCTGGGCCTTGCACTATGTGAACGAATCATAGAAAGAATGGGCGGTGAACTCCATATAGCAAACGTCAGTAAGGGAGGTGTATCTGCACGGATAATTTTGCCAAAAACCTGATGTTGAATAAAAAATTTATTTTTCCTTGAGCTCTTAAGACCAGGTGAAGATCTACCCAGTATTGAAAACTTTACCCGGCTTTATTTTCTCAAAGAAACGAAGTCCATTTCTCGGCTAGTAATCTAATTTTTAGTTACCTAGCTGATATGGATATGTCCAGAAGTACCCATTAGTTATCACTATTCAATCAAAGGAGAATGTTATGAATCACAAATTATTAGCAGGTAAATTGACAGTCGGAATAATCACCGCTGTCACAATGAGTTTTTCTATTAACACTAGCGCCTCAGCAATGGGCGTCGTGTCCCAGTCAAACCTGTCCACCAATGCAGCGCTGAGACTTGTGCGTAAAGCAGTACGTGAGTGTGAGCAAGGTGGCTTCAATGTCAGCGCAGCGGTTGTGGATTCCTCCGGAGTACTGCTGGCACATTTGAGGAGCAACCGTGCTGGGCCACATACTGTAACCAGTGCGTTTCGCAAAGCCTTTACATCAGCAAGTCTGCGCAGGGATACGGGTGGTCTCGCGGAACTGATCGTCAATGTCCCAACCACCGGTGGATTACAGTTTATGAACGATAACTTGTTATTGTTGCAGGGTGGATTGCCAATTACGGTAAGCGGTGAAGTAGTTGGCGGTATCGGCGTGGGTGGTGCTCCAGGTGGACAATTCGACGAAGCCTGTGCAGCAGCAGCGCTCAATTCCGGGAACTATTCCGACGACTAGAGCACCTTTAGATTGTGCTGTTGTATAAGCCTCAACCAGACTGGTTGGGGCTTTTTTAATAATCAGGATTACAAGTTGAGCTAAATGCTGGAGTGTACATTTTTGAGAATGTCTATGACTTTTACTCACTCAGTATAAAAGCCATATTCTTATATTTCAAGCCAGAAGACATCTGTCAACAATCACTCAATTTGTTTTACCCACTTGCTCGAAATAGGAAACAACATTCGGGTAATTCCTGAATTAATCGATCATGCAGATGTTAATACCACGTTGATCTATACTCCCGTCATTGGAAAAATCGGGTAGCGGTTCCTGTTCATGGCCCATTAGATTTTCTCTGACTTTAATGACTGGTATTGAGAGAACACTTCTCATTTCAGGTGATTAAATATCTCGTTCCTGAAGATCTAAAATTATATTCATTTTATCACCCCTGAATGGCTGCTAAGTCCTGTCAACTTGCCGGTCGCATTGACAACCATGAACGACTCCAAAGCACTTTGCTGCCGATTAGTATCATTGCCATGAATGATTCCATCGACTCGTTGCTGCCTTAACACAGTAAACCGGTGATCATTCTGAAAGTGGAGTGGAATGAGATAA
>CALCSG010000393.1 GCA_937894085.1 uncultured Gammaproteobacteria bacterium
GTGAAATGGAAAGAATTTTTGAAATTGGTGCTTTTCCGTTCAGGCACTAATTATATGTCCGGACACCGATCTGGACGGGGGGGGCTTTATATTGCCGAAATCGTGCGGAAAACTGTATCTGAACTAAAAGTTAGAACGGGTGATGGTTTCTGGAAAAGTAGTATCAGTGTGGGCGTAGCAACCCGTGAGATAGCAATGCAAAGTATGGAAGATCTGATTAAAGTTGCGGATCAAGCTGTTTATAAGGCCAAGAAAGCAGGAAAAAATTGCGTCAGATCAATTTAATACAACAGGAAAGGTAAAAAGGTTAAAATTAATCGGCTCTGACCGCAATGCCGGCAAGTTAAGGTCTTTTGTCGTCATGCCCGTGTAGGGAGGGTATCCATTTTATAGGCTTGCAGGCTCGTTGTGATGGATTCTGGCCTTCGCCAGAATGACACTAGTCGCTTAACTTACCGGCATTGGCTCTGACCGGTTTAATTTATCCTGATTACACCGGAAACTCAGCCATTGTCAAAACAACAGAAAAATGGTTTCTCGTCAGAACGCAAAGAAAAACCCTGTCCTGCTTTGTAAGCCTAATCAACCTGAAGCAGTCTTTCTTAGCGTTCTTTGCGTCTTAGCGAGAGTAAGCCTTTAATTTTGATCTAAACCGTATCAGGATAAGCCTGATGCTTACTAGCGGAGTCATATATAACGTGCAGGCAAATGATTTAATTATAGATGATCGAATGAGTGATGATTTACATTCCAGGCTGGGTCTTGAATGGCGACTATTCACCGATCAGGTCATGGGGGGAATTTCTAGCGGCCAGTTAACGACTGATAGTTATAAAGATAGAAAATGCCTGCGCATGCAAGGGGATGTCTCAACCGAAAACAATGGCGGCTTTGTTCAAATAGCATTGTCACTGTCGAAACTGAAACATTTTGATGCGTCAGCCTTTAGCGGCATAGAAATAGAAATTGCAGGAAATAATGAGCTGTACAATTTACACCTGCGGACCAGCGGTCTGTGGTTGCCATGGCAATCTTATCGTGCCAGCTTCTGGGCCTCCGAAGAGTGGCAGAAAATCAGAATTCCATTTAGCGATTTCGAGTCTTACAAAACGACTCAAAAGTTTCGACAGGATAAAATAAAACGTATTGGTCTGGTTGCAATAGGCCGAGAATTTCGCGCAGATCTGTGTCTGGCCTCAATCAAATTTTATACATGAATGAAAAAATAATTTAATGGAGCCAAAGTCAACCGCTATTGTTATCGGTTTAAGCGGTGGCCCGGAATCAGCCCTGCCTAGCTCGATCACTCTTCATGCTCAAGTGAGTGTTCAAGTAATTGAATTAAGGGTTTTGGTTTGTCTATACCGTAGCCCTGGGCATGATCAACTCCAATCACTCTTAACATATCCCTGATTTCAGCGTTTTCTACGAACTCGGCTATAGTCTTCATCCCCATAACATGTCCAATGTCGTTAATTGACTTTACCATCGCATAATCAATCGGGTCATCAACGATATCTTTCACAAACATACCGTCGATTTTTAGAAAGTCGACCGGCAGACTTTTTAGGTATCTAAATGACGATAGGCCACTGCCGAAATCGTCGAGTGCAAAGCGGCAACCAGATTTCTTTAGAGTGGTGATAAATTCAGAAGCTTCCCCTAAATTTGATATCGCTGCCGTCTCGGTGACCTCAAAACAAATTTTCTTTGGATCTATTTTTCGTTCTTCAATTTTGCTAGTGATCCAGTTCAGAAAGACTGTATTAGATACCGACTGTCCCGAAAGATTAATAGCGATGAAATCAATTTTATTGATAAAATCAGGATATTTAGACAATAATATAATTATATTTTCAACAACCCATGTATCAACCTTTTCCATGATGCCATAACGCTCTGCTGATGGAAGAAAAGATCCCGGTGAAATAAGGTTACCTTGCTCATCTAGCATCCTGAGCAAAAGCTCATAATGCCTGGTGTTATCATTTTCATCTAGCGAGACGATGCTTTGAGCATAAATAACAAATCGGTCTTCATCCAGCGCCTGGTTAATGCGCGCAACCCATTGCATCTCTCCATGACGCTGTGCCACCCTGGAGTCTTCCGGGTTATAAACATGCAGACGATTACGACCTGATTCTTTCGCCATATAACAGGCGGTATCTGCCTGCTTGAATAACTCGGTAAAATTTTTCGTGATATCAGTAATCGGGACCAGGCCGATGCTGACCCCGATTCGAAACTCCTTACCTTCCCAGTGAAACAGGAAGGTCCTTATAGCTTGAAGAATTGCGTCGACTCTACGCTGGGCTTGTTCGAGTGTGCAGTGCTCGAGCAGCATACC
>CALCSG010000394.1 GCA_937894085.1 uncultured Gammaproteobacteria bacterium
CGTAAAGAGCTAAGAAACCTTTAATTATGCTTGTGCTCAGGTATTTACTTGATCTTAATGTTCGATAAAGGTCTGCAACTTTAAGCGTTGAGGTATATAAAGATTATTTGACTTGAGAAATTGTGGTTTACGACTCCAAGGTTGTCAAAATTTTCTAATATTGCAGAAGGGTTTGAAGTGAAAAGCGATAAGGGGATTAAAAATTTCCTAAATTAAGCAAGTCCTGAAAAATAAAGGGTCATTTTGATAACTGTTAATGAATATTGAGAACCTTCATAGAGTGGGTATGTATTTGGTTAATGAAACATATGAAATATCAAAAATGATTTATGCGATAAAAGTGGATAAATATCAGCCAGCTACAGGTAGCAAGTTAAAAAATAAAAGTTAAGAACTAATGGGTATCATGCAGTGTGATACTGAAATTATTTGGAAAATATTATATGAATAAAAAATTACAACTTAATAAGTTATTAAGAAAACAGGTACTTTCGGGTCACTACTTTCCAATTTTTAATTTTCAATTGGAGCTTCCCTTATGAAAGTACTGGTAACGGGTGCTGCTGGTTTTATCGGTTCTGCTTTATCTATTCGTCTGTTGGACCGTGGCGATACAGTAATCGGAATAGATAATCATAATGATTATTATGATCCCGCTCTAAAAGAAGCACGGCTTGCCCGGCATGCTGATCATCCTAACTACACGCATATCCGCATGTCCATGGAAGAGAGGGAGGGAATTGCTGACTTATTCAAAAAGCATAAGCCACAACGAGTAGTTAACTTGGCAGCCCAGGCGGGCGTTAGATATTCTATTGAAAATCCTTTAGCCTATATCGATACTAATTTATTAGGGTTTGCAAATATTCTTGAAGGCTGCAGACATAACGACGTTGAGCATCTCGTGTATGCATCTTCAAGTTCGGTTTATGGCAGTAATACCAAAATGCCATTTTCTGTCCATGACAATGTAAATCACCCGGTTAGTCTGTATGCAGCTACAAAAAAGGCAAATGAATTGATGGCTCATACCTATAGCCATCTGTACCAGATACCTACCACTGGATTACGCTTTTTCACGGTTTATGGGCCATGGGATCGGCCCGACATGGCTTTGCAGAAGTTTGCAAAAGCCATAAAGGCTGATAAGCCGATACAACTGTTTAATTACGGGAATCATCGCAGAGATTTCACTTTTATCGATGATATTGTTGAAGGTGTTATACGTGTTCTGGATAAACCTGCGCAGCCAAATCCAGACTGGAATGGTGATAACCCGGACTCTGGCTCCAGTTACGCTCCCTGGCGTATATACAACATTGGAAATAATAATCCTGTTGAGTTAAAAACATATATTTCAGAGCTTGAAAAGGCTTTGGGTAAAGAAGCTGAAAAAGAATTACTTCCATTACAACCAGGAGATGTACCAGATACTTATGCGAATGTTGAAGATTTAGTCAGAGACTTCAATTATAAACCTGAGACAACGGTAAAGCAGGGCATGTCAAAATTTGTTGAATGGTTTAACGAATATTATAGGTAGAAATTTTTACCAGGTAATTTAATCAATTCTTAAATAATTTATAAATTCATATATCTTTAACCGATGAAATCAGCATTTAAAAAAGCTCTTTCTATCTTTTTTGTCATTTTTATTTTACCGATATATGTACTCTATATTTTCAATATGCTTTTATTTAAAGGCAAATCGTTTTCAGGATTTTCTCAGTTCCTGAGTTTGATACCGGGAAAAATTGGCAGTTACTGTCGAATCGGGTTCTACAGACTGACTATGACCTATTGCCATGATGAATGCGTGATCGGTTTCGCGACACTGTTTTCACAACAGGATACAGAGATTGGAAAAGGGGTCTATATAGGCCCTCAATGTAATATTGGTATGTGCAGGATTGGAGATAATTCATTGATTGCCAGTGGAGTACACATTATGAGTGGCAGTATGCAACATAACTTTGATGATCTTGATAACCCCATTCAGCAACAGGGGGGGCATTATTCGAAAATTGAAATTGGCGAAGATTGCTGGATTGGAAACGGTTCCCTGATCATGGCTAATATTGGGAAAAAATGTATTATTGGTGCCGGTTCTGTAGTTACCAAAGATGTGGAAGATTATTCTATTATGGTGGGGAATCCTGCCAAATTAATAAAAAAGCGACATTAATGAATGTATTGATTGAGCAGATAGTATT
>CALCSG010000395.1 GCA_937894085.1 uncultured Gammaproteobacteria bacterium
CTTTCCTTAACAGTGCAGCTAGGTTAAGTTGCACTTATGAGTTGAATTCGGGTTACATGCGAAGTGGTTGAATGTTAAAAAATAAATTCATCTATCAGTTGTGGCATGGTTGTTAATCATCAATACTTGTAGCCATTGCAGATTTTTCATTGCTTAACTTTAAGGAGTCATTATCTATGTTAAACATTAAGTTGCCGGTTGTTATTGTGTTGCTTGTTTCTGCTATGTGCTGGCAGGTGGCTCAGGCACAACAGGCCGCTCCCGCGCCAGTCGGTACTGAAAAAAACTATTTTCGCATCGAAAATTCGACTGTATATGAAGAAACTGACCCGAAAATAACTTCCGTTGGTGTACTGGGTTTTGACAAGGATATGGTTGGACATATGGATTTAACATATATTGAGTCAATCAAGGATGGTAAAGGATTGACGCTGGATGCCGGGGCAGGCTACGGATTTAACTGGTATGTATCGATGTATTTGGGTTTAGGTATAGGGTTAGGATATAACTGGGATAATGATGAAGTTATTGCTACCTATTACCCTGAAGCCGGAGTGGTGATTGATATTACAAAATCGTTCGGTCTGACGATCAGTAAGAAACGATATTTCAAGTTATATGGAGAAACTGAAGATGTTATTATGCTGGGCCTGGTTTTCAGGTAAAAGTGAGTCAAAAAAGAGATTAGCGTTCAATAATTTATCCGAACTGAGCGTATAATTATCGATTTTCAGGGCAAAAATAATAAAATGACGGATAGTAGTTTTGATTCACCCTTTGGTTTAATTCAACTTCAGCGTTTACCGCGCCGGGAACGAGAGCTGTTACGGGCCTGGGATGCGGCAGATGAATATCTGTTGAAAACAGTGATTGATGAATCATTGTGCGCTGATTCTGTACTTATCTGTAATGATACATTTGGCGCTTTATCCGTCGCGCTGCATAAATTTCATCCTGTTAACTGGTCGGATTCCCTGACTGCACATAAAGCGTCCCAACAAAACCTCAGGGAAAATGGTTTTGATGAATCCGATGTTAGTAACCTGGATAGCCTGCAAACACCGCTTAATCCGGTTGACCTGGTTTTATGCAAAGTCCCCAAAACCCTTGCGCTGTTTGAGTATCAGCTGATCAAACTGAAACCTTTACTGTCAGTAAATAGTCATTTACTGGTAGCGGGCATGGCAAAGTCGATGCCTGCGGCTGTGTGGAAAATACTGGAAAGAATCATAGGGCCGACGCAAACATCACGGGCCGTTAAAAAAGCTAAAGTGATACGTGTAACTGTCGATCAAACCTTGCCCCTGGCGAAAAATCCATACCCTGTGAAGTGGAAACTTGAAGCTACAAATTATTCAATAACGAATCATGCGAATGTTTTTTCCCGCGAAAAGCTTGATATAGGTACTCGTTTTCTATTGCAGAATTTGCCGCTAACCGAAGGGCAGGGCGATATCATTGATCTGGGTTGTGGTAATGGAGTGCTGGGGTTGATTGTGGCCAGTCAGAATAAACAGGCAACAGTGCATTTTGTTGATGAATCTTATATGGCGGTGGACTCTGCCACAGTGAATTTTCAGCAATTATCGACAGAATCATCCGCTGCAACGTTCCATGTGAGCGATGATCTGGGCGATTATGAAAATCAGTCAATCGATCTGATTCTCTGTAATCCTCCTTTTCATCAGCATCAGGCTGTGGGCGATAGCGTGGCATTATCCATATTCGCAGAATCTGCCAGAGTTTTGAAAGCGGGTGCAGAATTGTGGGTGATCGGCAATCGTCATCTTAATTATCATTTGAAATTAAAAAAATTCTTTAAGGAAGTTGAAATGGTGAATTCGAGCTCTAAATTTATAATTTTAAAGGCGTATAACTAAGCAACCTCCTTCCGGCCAGTTAAAGCTGTTTAAAACCGTTCCAACGTTTTTTTCGTACTCTGAGAATTCACGGATGAATTATTCTGAGGTTACTTAAATTATTATCGACTCCATAGGTTAATAGACAGAAATCATTGTTTTTAAAACTACGTATAAATTATCCAGGCTAAAAAGAGAGTAAAAATATGGACCTTATAAAGTTACTTGGCCAACTTGATATAAAGGCTGACTGGGTGGGGCTTCGATATGTCAATGAAAGCACTACCTATCGGTGGGTACGTGATGGTCATCCCCAGGCTAATGACCGTTCTAGCAGCAAAGGTTTAATGGTTGAAGTACTGGTTGATGGCCAGTTTGCATATTATGCAACCAGCCGGTTAGACATTGAAAGTGTGCAGGCTGCAGCCACAACAGCTGTCAGCATGGCAAAAGCAGCTGCACCATTTAGTATTCATAAATTTACCGAACAGGCCCGTCCTGTTGCAACAGGCAATTATCACTCTCCCTATCAACAGGCTGAAAACTCCCTGTCAGCCGGTGACATTAATGGCTTATTAGTAAAGTCCTGTGAAGCCTTAAAAGTTTCAGAAAAAATTGTGTCGACGAATGCCCTGGCTCGAATTGTTAACAGTCATCATTTATATGTTTCCAGTAATGGTAGTAACGTTGAGCAGCAGTTTTTGATCGTGACGACCGGTTCGATGGCAGTGGCACAGGATGGGCCGATTGTTCAAAAACGATCAGATAGCGGTATGCAGGCAAGGAGCTGGCAGACTGGACTGGAATCTCTTGAAGAAAATCGTTTGCTGGAAGACAGTGTACGAGTTGGTGAGGAAGCTGTCGAATTACTGAGTGCTGAAGAGTGTCCTTCCGCTAACATGGATTTACTGTTAGCGCCGGATCAGATGATGCTGCAGATTCATGAAAGTGTCGGCCATCCGCTGGAAATAGATCGTATTCTGGGAGATGAACGCAATTATGCGGGCTGGAGTTTTGTGCGACTGAAAGATTTCGGCAATTTGCGCTATGGCTCCGATTTAATGAATATTACTTTTGACCCGTCCGTCTCGCATGAAATGGCTTCCTATAATTTTGACGATGGTGGTGCTAAAGCGGAACGTGAATTTATAATTAAAGATGGGATTTTACAACGCGGGCTGGGTGGTGTTGAAAGCCAGATCCGTTCCGGAGTGCCGGGCGTGGCGAATTTTAGAGCCAGTAGCTGGAATCGTGCTCCCATTGACCGGATGGCGAATCTAAACCTGGAACCAGGTGATTCCACTGTCGACGAATTGATTGGTTGCGTGGAGAAAGGGGTGTTAATGCAATCTAACCGGTCCTGGTCGATTGATGATTACCGAAATAAATTTCAGTTTGGTTGTGAATACGCAAAACTGATTGAAAATGGACAGTTAACCAGGACGCTCAGGAATCCGAATTATCGAGGTATATCGAATAGTTTCTGGAAAAATCTGAAAGGTGTTGGCAATAAAGATTCTTTCGAAGTTTATGGCACTCCTAATTGTGGAAAAGGTGAGCCCAATCAGGTCATCCGGGTCGGTCATGCTTCTCCTCCCTGCCTGTTTGCTGACGTGGAGGTATTCGGTGGTGAGCAATAATTCAGTGGATAACAACATGGAACAATTATTTGATCAACTGTGTAATTCGTTATTTTCACAACTTGCTAAAGATGAATCTCTGGCCATTTCATTGCAGGGCGAATCCAGTTTATTTAACAGGATTAACGGAGCAAAAATCAGGCAGACAGGCCAGGTGAATGATAGTGATCTATCGCTGGACCTGGTGTTCAATAATCGTCGGGCGACTGGCTCAGTAACCCTTACCGGTGAATTTGAGCCTGATCTTGAACCGGTACTGGATGAAATTGCCCGACTTCGTCGCGAAGTTAAAGAGTTACCTGTTGATCCTTTTACTGTATTACCCGAGGGTGGTCAAAGCAGTCGAACGGTGCTGCGGGGTGACTTAATTGATCCTGAACAGGGTGTAGAAAAATTACTTGTTCCGATGCAGGGAGCAGACATCAGCGGCATACTGGCTTCGGGTTCAATCTACCGTGGTAATGCGAATTCAGCAGGTAGTAAACACTGGTTTTCCAGCGATAATTTTTCACTGGACTATTCGTTAGTCAATCCCCAGGAAAAAATGGTTAAAGCGACCTATGCCGGCTCCAGCTGGTCGCAGAGTGATTACGAAGAGAGCTTATCACTTTCTATTGAAAAGCTTCAAATAATGGGTCAAAGCTCTATTAAGCTGGAACCCGGTAATTATCGAACTTATATAGCCTCTGCCGGCGTTGCAGATTTGTTAAACATGTTTTCATGGAATGGATTGAGCGAGTTAAGTATGCAGACGGGAGAATCCGCTTTTTTAAAAATGCGTAACCAAGGTTTGCAGTTGTCACCACTTTTTTCCTTAGCGGAAGATTTTAGTAATGGCCTGGTACCGCGATTTAATGCTCAGGGTGAAATATCCGCTGAGCGAATAGATTTAATCAACCGGGGACAGCTTAAAAGTTGCCTGGTCAGTTCTCGTAGCGCAAAAGAGTATGCTCTGGAATCTAATTTTGCGAATGAAGGTGAAGAGTTACGATCTGCAGTCATGGCATCTGGAGAGTTACCCGAGTCTATGATTTTACAGGCTCTGGGAACGGGAGTTTATCTTTCTAATTTGCATTATTTAAACTGGAGTGATGTCGTCGGTGGGCGTATTACCGGGATGACGCGATATGCCTGTTTCTGGGTCGAGAATGGAGAAATCACCGCGCCCATTGAAAATATGCGATTTGATGACAGTTTCTATCACTTTTTTGGAAACAACCTGGAAGCGGTCACTGCCGAGTCTCATATCAATCCCGATGTAGGAACTTATGGAGGAAGATCGTTGGGGATGACCCAATGCCCGGGCATTCTGCTTAGTTCTTTTGCTTTAACGCTATGAGATTTTGGGTGAGCGTGCAAAACATATACCTGAACGACGGTTTTATTTCGAGAATTATTTAATTGTTGATTAAAAGGCAATAAATTTTTTAGATATTTACCCCACTGTTGTTTTATTGCGATCAAAAGTATTATATTGCAGATATCATTTTGACGGGTAAGGACGATGGGTCGATACGAACAATTAGAGGCTTTTGTTGAAGTTGTAGATCAACAAGGTTTTAGTGCAGCCGGAGAAAAGATGGGGCTAGTGAAGTCGGTGGTGAGTCGTCGTGTCAGTGAGCTTGAATCACGGCTCGGGGTGAAACTGTTAAACCGTACTACCCGCAAACTTTCTCTGACTGGTGCCGGAGAACAATTATATCAACAGGCTTCTGTATTATTGGCAGATTTACTGGATGCCGAACAAAAAGTATCAGATGAGCAGGTAACTTTATCGGGTCGTTTGAAATTAGCGGCACCTCTTTCATTTGGTTACCGGCATTTATCATCAGCTATCTCTGAATTCGTTAAAATGCACCCGGAAATAAATATTTCACTGGATTTGAATGACCGGGAGATTGACCTGGTAGCGGAGGGTTTTGATATGACCATCCGCATTGGCGAGTTAATGGATTCTACATTGATTGCGCGCAAACTGGGTGTAATTCGCTTTGTCACCGCAGCCAGTGATGCCTACTTGCAGCAACACGGTACACCTCTCCACCCTGCCGATCTGGCTAATCACCAGGGTTTATTATATTCCAATATGACAGCAAAACAGCAATGGAGGTTTAACGATAAAGGTCAAAAAATAGTCTCTATACCGCATACTAGATTGAGCGCTAATAATGGAGATTTTTTAACAAATGCTGCTATTAATGGCCTGGGGATAGTGGTTAGCCCGACTTTTTTACTCAGTGATGCTATTCGATCCGGCGAATTACGTAAAATTCTGCAAGGATATAATACTGAAGCAACCGGTCTTTACGCATTATTCCCGCCAGGACGATTAATTCCGCGTCGGGTCAAGGTGCTGGTCGAGTTTTTGCAAAAACAATTTGGTGATTTACCTGCATGGGATAAAGGACTATGATTAGACTCAAACTTGTAAAAAAGCATTGATTTAACCGGCTTTTGTTCAATAGCTGTTTTTTTAAGTTATAAACCCCACTAAAATTATTCTAAAAGGGGTTGTTTATATACAAACAAATCCAGATAAATGTCAGGAGATAGATATGCATCAACCAGCCAACGAACAATTAATGATTGTTATGTTACAGGACCTTGTACAACAATCATTACCCCGTACTTTCGCTATCCGCCAGAAACTGGAAAGAGGTGAAGTATTATTAGGCTCAGAGATGGAGTTTTTTGTTGAAATGCTTGATAGATTTAGACGATGTGAAAGGGATTTTATGCACGATGCCCAATGCAAGGTAATTTTTACAACGGTGGCTCACCTGTTATATGAAGTTGCTAATATGGCGATGCAAAACGAACAGGCCATTCCTCCATCACAGGTTGCTTAATGCTAGAACGTGTTTGAGGTCTATAGACGGTCAAAATTATTGCTCAAACGACTTTATTTATAGATTTACAAATTATGCTAATACCCTTTATTTGCAAACGATTCTTTACTGAATCGGGCTAAACCCCGATGGCTATTGATGGTGTAGTGTATAAACATCAATAGCTAAGTGCTGCCTGCCCATTGATG
Organism: uncultured Gammaproteobacteria bacterium; assembly: GCA_937894085.1. Classification (GTDB taxonomy): domain Bacteria; phylum Pseudomonadota; class Gammaproteobacteria; genus JACNJF01. The sequence continues at coordinate 6,537 of CALCSG010000395.1, forward strand.
TAACTCACGGTGTCGGTATAATTCGTTCACTTTTCATCGTTGAGTAACTATTGTGGCCATAAAATCAGATAAATGGATTCGCCGGATGGCTGAAAATGAAGGCATGATTGAGCCTTACGAACCTGGACAAATCCGGGAGTCAGCGCAGGGTCGAATCATTTCTTATGGCACATCCAGTTATGGTTACGATGTGCGTTGTGCAAGTGAATTTAAAATCTTTACCAATATCAATTCGGCCATTGTAGACCCCAAAAATTTTGATGATGACAGTTTTGTCGATGTACATTCTGATGTCTGCATTATTCCTCCCAATTCTTTCGCGCTTGCGAGAACAGTGGAATATTTTCGTATTCCCCGAAGTGTATTGACGGTTTGTCTGGGTAAATCAACCTATGCGCGTTGCGGTATTATCGTTAATGTCACTCCGCTAGAGCCGGAGTGGGAAGGTCATGTTACGCTGGAATTTTCCAATACCTCTCCACTGCCTGCAAAAATTTATGCGAACGAGGGCGTTGCACAAATGTTATTTTTTGAATCTGATGAAACCTGTGAAACTTCCTATAAGGATCGGGGTGGTAAATACCAGGGGCAGAAAGGGGTGACTTTACCAAAGGCATAATTGAGATGGATGGGATTATTTTTGAATTAAAAGTAATCCAGTCCTCGTTTTAGCCTTAAAAAAATATTGAA
>CALCSG010000396.1 GCA_937894085.1 uncultured Gammaproteobacteria bacterium
CCTGTTAAAAGCTGTCGAAGAAGCGAATAAAATTAATCAGGATAATACGACTATTATTGTCGTTGACGTTAAGGAAAAGGCTAAGAAACCCCAGGAAGCCCCTGTTTCTTCGAAAGAATCGTTATCGAAAGCAGTAGCAACAGAACCAGTTTCTTACCAGCAACCCCGCGATAATAAATCTCTAGCGGGCTTTTTCAGGGCAATCATAATACTGTTATTGCTCGGGGCTGGTTACTATGTCTGGCAACAGGGCATGCTGGATGGATTTATTTCTGACGCCACTAATCTTGTTAAGCAACAGATGAAACCTGATGAACCAGTCATTGCCAGCAAATCCGAACAGAAAATAGTTATACCCGCGGCCGCTGAGCCGAGCAAACCCAGAGAGCTGGTTAAGCAACCGCAACAGGCCGCGTCGGAACCTCTCGTACAGGAAAAGTATGTGGATAAAGCGGATCCTTTCACTGATCGACTTAAGGTGGGTGGGCGTTCGCCGATGATGATCAAAATTACCGGTGGAAAATTCAGAATGGGCAATTCATCCGGGTTGATTTCGGCTGATGAAACGCCGCGACACGAAGTGACAGTAAAACCCTTCGCCATGTCAGTGAATGAAGTGACTTTTGCTGAATACGATGTATTTGCCAAAGCAAACGGACGTAAACAACCGGATAGCCAGGGGCAGGACAGAAAAACTCACCCGGTTAGTAATGTGTCGTGGGATGATGCGCTGGCTTATAGTCGCTGGTTGAGTAAACAGACCGGTAACAAATACAGGTTGCCATCGGAAGCAGAGTGGGAGTATGCGGCCCGAGGTGGAACACGCTCAACTTACTGGTGGGGTACAACTAAAGGTTCTGGTAAGGCGCATTGCTTTGACTGTGGGTCAGATTTGAATACAGGAAAACCGGCAAAGGTCGGGTCTTATCCATCAAACCCATTTGGCCTGAATGATACTGCCGGTAACTTATACGAATGGGTTCATGATTGCTATCACCGGAATTACAATGATGCTCCAGAGGACGGCTCGGTATGGGATGGTGGTGATTGCTCTGTTCGAATCGTGCGTGGTGGAGCTTTTCGCAGTCCGGCATCTTCAATGCGTGTAGAAAATAGAGAAGTGTTTCCCAGTAATAAAGGTCAGTATAACGTCGGTATTCGTATTGCGAGAGATATATAGTCTGTGGCAGATTTTAAAGTTAAACTAAACTGTATGATAAAAACGCTACTATTAAGTGTGTCTCTGGTCAGCATCCTGACTCCATCCATAGCTTTCAGCTTTAGCTTGCCTGAAATTGATTTCTGCCCGCTGGGCGGGCCACCGGGCTGGTTTAATCGTATGACCGGTCAGCATAATCAGCGTTATTACAGGCCTCCACCAGCCATGTTTCGACCTCAATATCCAGCTGTTGCTCCAAATGTCTGGCAAACTCCTGTTAGGCCGTATCCACCGGGCTACTTTCAGCAATATCCTGCTGTTAACTAGCCTGACTTTTCCAGCTAGTGATTATCCGCTGGAATTCACTCAGGTCAGTTACTGGATTTTGACAGCTTAAACCCTGGCAAATATAGGCGCAAACTCCATCATCAAACGCGATTTTATCTTTCATTTCAGCTGGCAGGTCGATATCCTTAGCGATAGCAAAACACAATACATCCGGCAGGTAATGTTGAAAAACACATCGCTGCCAGAGTTGCATCTGTTCCGGGTCACCGCGCAAAATAATAATTGTCGCCGGATTTAAATAACTGTCCAGAGCATTCAGTAGTGAACAGTATAGTATTGGATGTTTGTTAAGGTCAGTGGATGCCGCCAGTAGTGTTTTTTCTGCACTTTGAAGATAATTAACCTTAGCGGATATCAGGCCAAGATATTGTAACGCCTGTGCCGCAATACCATTGCCTGACGGTATTGCGTCATCACTGAAAGATTTACTACGGACCAGTAATTGTTCATGATCAAAGCTGGTAAAATAAAAACCACCCTGCGATTTATCTTCAAATAATTCCAGCATGCTGTCTGCTATTTGTATCGTCCACCGGTACAAATCATTATCCCAGTTATTTTGTAACGCATCGGTTGTCGCCAGTGTAAGATAAGCATAGTCATCCAGGTAAGCATTGAGATGCGCTTTTCCATTTTTACTGGTTGCCAGTAAGCGCTTATTCTTCCAGTGATGCTGTTTAATAAAGTTAAGAGCCCTGGTTGCCGATTGCGCATAATCAGGTCGTTCGAAGGTTCTGGCAGCCGTATTCATGCCTCGTATCATCAGCGCATTCCAGGAAGTGAGAATTTTATCATCGGTACCCGGGTAGACTCTCTGTTGACGTTGTTGATACAGTTTTTGTTTACAGTTGTGTAAAATTGATTCTATTTCTGAAACTGGCCGCTTGTCCTGTATAGCCAGCTGATTAATGTCTACATAGGTGTGTGGATACCATTTTCCTTCGAAGTTGGCTTTACGATTTAAGCCGAAGCTGCGGGAAAATAACGCATACTCTTCGTTATCTAGCAGACTTTTGATTTGTTCAATTGTCCAGCTATAAAACTTGCCTTCTTCACCTTCGGAATCAGCGTCCTGTGCTGAATAATAACCACCCTCAGCTGCCTGCATTTCCTGTATTAACCACAGAGCCGATTGATTGACGGCCTGTTCGAAATAGTAGTCCGGTTGAACTTGCTGGGCCCAGCAATACAACGCCATTAACTGCCCGTTGTCATATAGCATTTTTTCAAAATGTGGAATCATCCATAACTCATCGGTCGAGTAACGGCAAAAACCACCGCCAAGGTGATCGAATAAGCCACCTCCTGACATTTTCCGGGCGCTGTAAAGACCTGCGGCCCTTAACTCATCAAACCGGGTGCCGTAAAAAAAATACTGGCGAAATGTTCTTTCAATTGAGTAAGGGTGGGGAAATTTGGGGGCAGGAGTGAAGCCTCCATGAGTTGAATCAAATTGCGACATCAACTGTTTGTTGAGGGTGTCAAATATTGAAGAGTCAAGCTTACCCGGTAGTTGTACAGAAACGCTTATTTGTTGTAAATGCGATTTTATAGAGGCATTTTGCTTTTGTATATCCTGCCTTTTCTCGACCCAGGCATGTTGTACGGCCAATAATATTTCACTGAATGAGCGCATACCGTGACGTTGAGTAGAGGGAAAATAAGTACCGGCAAAAAATGGTGTTTGATCTGACGGTGATAACACCAGAGTTAACGGCCAGCCACCACCTCGACCGGTCATTATCTGATGCGACAGTTGATAAATCTTGTCCAGATCGGGGCGCTCTTCACGGTCAACTTTGATATTAATGAAATACTGATTCATGATGGCAGCTGTTTTGTCGTCTTCGAATGACTCGTGAGCCATCACATGACACCAGTGGCAGGCCGAATAGCCGATGGATAACAGGATCGGTTTTTTCTGTTCACTGGCGAGCGCCAGAGCCTCTGCTCCCCACGGGTACCAGTTGACGGGGTTGTCGGCATGTTGTAATAAGTAAGGGCTTGTTTCCTGCCCTAGTTTGTTTTGCGGATTAGCCATGTTTAGTCAATGCGTTAGTCAGGCTTTAATTATGACATAGCTGGAAATTTTATAGGCATGATAGTGTAGTGTCCTGTACTGAGCGCATAACTATGCGGGCAGTACAGGACACTACACTAGTTAAGGTGGAATTGAGGAATGCCGGATAGAGTCAATTTTGCTAAAACATTTTAATCTCACCAACATCATCAGAAACGACCGCTGTTCTTGCTGAAATTTCATTTTGAACAAGTTGAATATAGTCTGCAGTCAGCTCATCAAGTAGCTGAAGTACCTGCCGACTGGCATGTTCCATGTTAAAAAGCGCTAGAATACAGTCTTCATGACGACGTTCGTTTTTCGCTGTGAGAGCTTTTATACCCTGTTGATGAACTTCAGCATGCGGCTTTTCCAGTAAGCGGTAAGCATTTAGAGATGCTAATTCTTTGCCTTTACCTTCGTAATACCATTTACCCAGCCTGCATTCGTGATGATTTGAAAAGCTGTCGAGCGGTTTTTGACCCATACCAAATATGTGCTGATAGACGTCCACTTTATACATTACATGATCCAGTTTTACGGTTTCAATAAATGCCGAGGTTGAGGATGTGCTGATTACCCAGGTCATGTTACTGGCAAGAGCTACCACTTCATCGATAACATTTCCCACTGTTTTTACCGAGTCGTTCATGCTGTTGCCCGATTCAACAATTTGCTGAAAATCGGATTGAGTTGTACTGGAAAGCTGGTTAATGATCTGTACAAGTTCCTTGATCTGTCGGGTTGCATCGGCGGTTTTACCTGCCAGTTTACGAACTTCATCGGCGACTACTGCAAATCCTCTTCCCTGTTCGCCTGCTCGTGCGGCTTCGATTGCCGCATTCAGTGCAAGCAAATTGGTCTGGTTCGAGATATCTGAAATGATCTGGGTAAACTGTTCAATGTCCTGAGAGGCTGCATCCAGTTTATTAACTGTCTGTACGCTTTGTGAAGTGGTATCTGTTAATGTTTGAATGTTTGAGGAAATTTGTGACAGGATCATCGTACTTTGCTGAAACAGGCTGGAAGTTTCGCGTAGTTTGGACTGTTCTGCATCCAGAGTTATCGCCGTCTCTGCTGATTTATGACGAATCATATCCAGTGACTCACCTAAATCTGAGAAATGTGTAATCTCCGAGGTTTTATGTGCAAACTGCTGTAATAAATAATTCAGGTTTTTATTGTTGTAGTCGTTTTTTTTGTCAGGGATGAAATTAACTCATCTTTTTCTGCAAGCTGATTTTCCAGCTGTTCGACTTTTAGTTGCAGGGTTCTGTTTTTGTCTTTATAACCAAACATTGAAGAAGGCACCGTGGGGAAAATATTTCACTGAATTTATCGGTAATTATAGTGAAATATTTGGGGTTAATTGCTCAAATAGATCACTTATTTGGTGTATAAAGAATCCAGAGACTATTCAGTGTTACCTGAAGTAAGGGACGACAAGGGCCTGACAGTAAAGCCCATGACTGGATAATAACTAATGAGGATGCTGCTTGATGACTACAACACCGCAACCCTGGCAGTAATATTAAGTGAGCTCAGAAATCAGGAGTAATATCTTTCTGTTCTGAATAAATTCAAACCAGTCTGTCTCTGATGCCTCGCAACACTATATCGGTATAGCCGACTATTCCCAGAATCTTGCGATGCTCTACTACCGGAGCTCGACCCAACCCGAAATTTTCAAATAAGCGGCTACAATAACGAATATCCATATCAGGGCCGACACTGATGACCGGTTTTGACATGATTTCATAAATATTGACGCGTTCCGGCGATTTGTCGCGCGCCAGTACTTTTTTTGCAATATCGGATAACATCACCAGGCCGTATTCATCATTTTCATGTCGCTTATCGACAATGATGCACTTGGTTGCGGTAAACTCGGAGTTTTTTAGAACATCGGCTACGGTTGACATGCCGTTGACCAGATCATAATCCGTACTCATTACGTCTCTTACACGTATCAGGGTTTTTTGGCTCATATTTCTTCCTCTACAATTTCAGTTAATTCACTAACCTGATGGGATACACCAACCGCATCATCGACGTCGATGCTGAAGGCAATACCACTGCCCGGACTGGCGTCAAATTCACCTACTTCAGCGATAACTTCCAGTACGTCTCTGCTTAAATGTTCTTCGACAAGCAGTAATACTACATCTCTTTGTGTTTCCAGGCTTAGACCAAAAAAGGTTTTTGAAGCGTTAATGCCTTCCCCTTTGGCGCTGGTAATTACAGTTGATCCGGTGGCACCTTTTTGTTTCGCCGCATCAACAATTTTATCAGTAATCGTATCTTCGGTCAGAGCAATTATCAGTTTAAAGTGCATGGTGTTTCTCTCATCAGGTTGATTTTCTTTTTTCACGCCTGGCAATCCACTCAGAAAGTTGAGCGTAAACCATAACGGACATAATTGGGAACAGGCTGGCAAATGCGATCAGGCCAAAACCATCGAGTAGTGGGCTCCGCCCCGGTACCGTGCTGGAGAGTCCAATACCCAGGGCCGCTACTAAAGGAACGGTCACTGTAGATGTTGTGACACCACCTGAATCATACGCAAGAGCGATAATTAGACGTGGTGCAAATAGCGTCTGTATGACGACGAATACATAGCCGGTGATAATGTACCAATACAGCGGTGTGCCTGTCACGATACGGAAAACTCCCAGCGAGATACCAATTGCGACTCCAATAGCCACTGCAATGCGCAGCCCCCAGATTCCGATGCTACCCGCTGATACCTGATTGGCCTTAATGGCAACTGCCAGTAATGAGGGTTCTGCTATGGTAGTAGCAAAACCAATTGCAAAGGCAAACAGGTAAACCCATTTGTAATGCATCCAGTTAAGCGAGGATTTCGGCTCACCCTGTAAGATGAAGTCGAGATCAGTTAACTGAGTTGCCATTAGCTTACCGAGTGGAAATAATGCGGCTTCCAGTCCCTCCAGAAAAAAAGCCAGACCCAGTAACACAAACAGGAAACCCATCAGGATTTTTTTCAGGTTAGGCATGGCTTTTCTTAAAACAAATAACTGAAAGCCGAAAATAATGGCCGCAATGGGTAAGACATCCCATATAGTCGCCAGAATGGTTAGCAACAGGTCATAGAAAATATGCATCAGACCACCATGCCATAGGCCATGACAAAAATCATTGGCGTTAAAGAAGCAAATGCAATCAGTCCGAAACCATCTATCATGGGGTTACGCCCCTTAATAGAGCTCGCAAGACCAACACCCAGGGCGGTCACCAGCGGAACGGTTATAGTCGAGGTGGTTACTCCGCCCGAGTCATAAGCAATACCGATTATTTCCTTAGGGGCAAAAAATGTCATGATGACCACGCCGATATAACCACCGATGATTAGATACTGTATTGGCCAGCCACGAATAATTCTTAAAACGCCGACCAGAATAGCGAATCCCACCGATACGGCGACTGTAATGCGCAGACCAAATGCATAGGATAGTCTGGATTGCTCGCTATCAATAATCATACCGCCAACAGCAGCAACATGTGCCGCTTCTTTGGCGACGGCAATTAACGCGGGCTCCGCGACTGTGGTACCAAAACCGAGCGAAAAGGCAAACACCAGTAGCCAGAATAAACTGCCTTTTTTGGCGAACTCGTATGCCATGCTTTCACCGACAGGGAAAAGCCCCATGTTCAAACCTTGCACAAACAGAGTTAAGCCGATGACAACAAACAGAATGCCGGTAGCAATTTCACCAAAGTTAGGAATCGGCTGCTGTAAAACAACCAGTTGGAAAAAACCAATCACGCCAATAATTGGTAACAGGTCACGCAGGCTATCCAGTAATGATTTTAGAATGGCCCTGATTGATTTCATAAAATAGAGGTTAGTTTTTTATTATTAATTTAGAGTTTATAGCAGCTTTAAATATTAAAATACATAATAGTCGATATTAACAGAGGGTAACAGTGCTGTCTTGATCTGTACAGGTTATGGTTTTTTTGCTTAAGTAAATTCCACTGAGATATCCATCTTAATATTGGCTGGCAGATTAGTCGATACCGGGCAATGTGTCATGCGCTCCATTATGTAATCAATATGACTCTGAGTCACTACACCTGATTTTATTTTAGCCTTAAAAGAGACGGAAATGTTATTTAAATCCCACAACTCGCCCGCTTCAACCTGCATCTTACCGCTAGCTGATTCCAGTATCAGGTTGCATTCGGCACTATTGGCTCTCATATACAGGTGCTGGCAGGAGAACAGGGCATTGATAAATAGTATAAAACCCGGTGAACGAATGTTTAAATCAAGCGACTCCCATTGGTTGTCATGCAGAATTTCAACTCGTAAATCTTTTATTTCATTTTCCTTGTTCTGGTAACTGCTGTTTAACTTCAGGTGAAAATGTCTGTTACTCATAATATTGTCATTGTTAATGAAAACTGGAAGTGACTACATGATAATGATTTTATCATTATTTATTGTTAAGCCTACCGTAGATCCAGTTTCTGCTGGAACATTATCAAAACTGTACATCTCATCAACAATCAACTGTTGCCGGCCTACCTGAATTTCGTAGCGAACAATATTCCCCAGAAATTCACGAATTTTAACCTGGCCCTGTAAATCGGCAGTGTTGCTTTCAGCTTCGCACAAAGCCAGGTTTTGCGGGCGAAGCACTATCGATTTACTACCTTCAATATCGCTGGACTGTAATGATATCTGCATGCCCTTTCCATCGTCAAACAGAGTGTAATTAGACTGTTTGCTGAGAGTTCCCTGTATCACATTCGCACTGCCAAGAAATTGAGCGACGAAAAGGTTATCGGGATGGTCATACAATTCCATCGGTGCTCCGATCTGTTGTACGATGCCGTCTTTAAGAACCGCAATGCGGTCAGCAGTGGTATTGGCCTCTTCCTGGTCGTGCGTTACAAAAATAGTGGTGAGAGAAAGTTTGCGCTGCAATTCAAGTAGCTCCTGGCGCATATGAACACGTAATGTTGCATCCAGGTTGGATAAAGGTTCATCCAGTAATAATACCTTGGGCTCAATCACCAGCGTACGCGCCAGTGCTACGCGTTGCTGCTGTCCGCCGGATAACTGATTTGGACGACGTTCTGCATAGTCCTGCAGACCAACCAGTTCCAGTACGTCCTTTACACGTTGGTTAATTTCATTTTTAGGTAGCTTACGTTCTTCCAGACCGAAAGCTACATTTTTATAAATAGTCATATGGGGCCAAAGTGCATAATTCTGAAATACCATGCCTACCTGACGTTTCCAGGGTGGTAGTGCAGACACTTCTTCATCGCCGAGGAAAACCTGTCCTTTCTGGCAATGCTCGAACCCGGCAATCAATCTCAGTAGAGTCGATTTACCACAACCGGATGGTCCAAGGAAGGCAAAAAATTCTCCCTGTTTGATGCTCAGACTGACATCCTTGATGACTCGCGTATTGCCATAGGATAAATCGATATTTTTTAATTCGATGCCGACGGAATGTGTCTGTAGTGGTGGCATGATAACTCCTGATTAACTATTATTTTCAAGGCTGCGCTCACGCCGGCCTTTTTCGATAATTCTATGCGAAAAATAAGTGCCTGTTGCAACGATGACAACAGCGACCATGCCGAGTGCTGCACCAGCCCCCCTGCCGGCTGCCGATTGCATATACACATAGATGCCATAAGACAGAGGCGCATCTGATTCGCTAGAAACCAGCATGATGGTGGCTGAAAGCTCAACTGCTGCAGTGGCAAAACTGGTCACAAAACCGGCCAGTATGCCGCCGGACATCAGCGGCACCACGATGCGATAAATGGTTTTTGTTTTGTTGGCCCCCAGGTTTTCTGCGGCTTCTTCCAGAGAGCGACTGACCTGATGTAACGCAGAAGTACAGGCTCTGAGAGCATACGGTAGGCGACGTATGGATAAGGCTATTACCAGCATGACCCACCAGGTCGCCAGTGGCATGTCACCAAATGGTATACTCATGCCAAGAAATGTTCTTAGATAACCTATGCCTAACACCAGGCCGGGAACAGCCAGGGCAGCCATAGCCGTATAATCCAGCCAGTGTCTGAAACGGATTTTACTGCGTAGCACAAGATAGGCTATCGCTGTACCGAGGATGATATCGATAGTGGCCGCCATGGAAGCATAGATCAGGGTATTTACCATGAATTCGGGGGTTTCCTCAAAAATGGACACGTAATGCTCAGGCGTAAAGCCGTCTGGCAATACGCTGTAAGACCAGATGGAGCCAAATGATAGTAGCGTCAGCCCCAGGTGAGGTGATAACACTGCCAGTAAAATGATAATGACAATGGTATAGGCGATAACTTTTTCCCAGAAACGCATTTTTCGTTTAGCCAGGCCACCGCCGCCTTTTTGTACGGTGGAGTAATCCTTTCCTTTGAGTGCCAGTGAGGCAACCCACATCGCAAATAATGAAAACACAACCAGGATAACGGCGATGACATAACCCATAGGGTCGTCGATACCAATGGATGAAATACGCAGATAGGCCTGCGGTGCAAGCATGTTATTGACGTTCAGTAACAGAGGGGTGCCGAGATCATCAAAAACTTTTAGAAAAACCAGCGAAGCACCGGCCACATAACCCGGCATGGCCAGCGGGAAAACAATACGCCGGAATAAACGCATGCCATGGCTGCCGAGATTTTGTGCGGATTCCTCCATCGAGCGGTCAATATTATTAAGCGATGTTGACAGGTTAATTAATATAAATGGAAAGTAATGGATGCTCTGTACAAAAATAACGCCGTTCAGCCCCTCCATAAAAGGTATTGTGAAGCCAAAGTATTCATCCATTAATAAATTAACGCTGCCATTTGAGCCAAACAGCAGTTGCATAGCTACTGCGCCCACAAAAGGAGGCATTATTAAAGGGACAAAGCCGAGGCTTTGAATGATCACTGAACCCTTAAATTCAAAGCGGGTTGTGAAATACGCCAGGGGCAGCGAAATAATGGTAGCGACAATAACCGACATCCCTGCCACGTAAAACGAATTAAAAAATGACTCCTGAAAAAGCGAGGTGTTAAAAAAATCGAGAAAATTTACCAGGGTCAGGTTGCCGGTATTAACATCGATAAAAGCGACATAGAATACTTTTACAACAGGAATCACCAGAAATGACAGCATGAAAAGGGCTATTAGAATGAATAAAAGAGTTTGTCCCGGGTTCTTATATGCTTTAGATGTCATAGTGAATTTATTTTTTTATCGAAACTATAGCGGAAGTGCGCAATGGAATATCGTGCGGGTATAAATGTTTAAAAATCTGAGGTTGATAAATTATTAGCAACTTTTTCTGATAGGCAGATTCTCATTTCTCTCTGCACTTTATGCAGTTATGTTGAAAATCCCGGGTAACCCCGGGATTTAAACAGGTTGAGATCGTTTAATGCGATTTATTCGCTAACTCTAAAGCTTTTGCGTAGTTGGCTTTAACGATGGTGTCCCATTGCTGCTCTACTTCCGCCTGGCGTCCGGTCACTTTATCGGTCGCCTTCTTACGCTTTTTCTTGAAAATCTTAGCAAATTCCGGATCCGCAGCCTCGGCTTCTGTGATAGGCATTGCTGCAATCAGTGCTTTCGCTTGCGTAATCATTTTACTATCGCCATTTGCGGCTTCGGCATCCTGGATCGCTTTGGTGGCTTCCCGTAAATCATCCATGCGATAAGTGATCATGACATCGAATAGCGAGTTAACCAGGTTGTAACGGGACTTGGATAGTATTACATCAAAGTTTACCGCGGCACCAATAGAGCTATCCTTGAATGGATTAGGAAAGCCTGCTGGAGCTTTTGCGTAGGTTTCAGGGTTAACGGGTAAGCGACGTATTTTCTTGTCTAGCAGGATAGATTGTCCTTCATCAGACAATAAAAAGTCGATGAATGCTTTTGCTGCCTGGGGGTGGGGTGCGTTGTTCAATAATCCAATATTGGCAGGAACCAGTGCTGTTGTTTTCGGATAAGTGAAGTCGACCGGAAATCCACTGCCTTTAGAAGATAACCCGAAAAAGTCAATAACAATACCGACACCGAAAGAACCACTGTTAACACCATCGGGAACTCCGAAACTACGAGCGGTAACCGTGTTGAAGTTACCTGCAATTTCCTTCCATTTGGCCCAGCCCTTATCCCAGCCATCGCCTTGTAACAAAGCTTCAACGGTCAGGTGAGTAGTGCCAGATCGGGACGGAGCTGACATGCCCACATGGTTATGATACACAGCTTTGGTCAGGTCTTCCCATTGGGCAGGAACCGGTATATTTTTGGCTTTCAGGTACCTGGTATTCCACATGATGCCGTATCCTGCTGCTGCAAATCCGGTGTAATAGCCATCCGGGTCGTTAATCGGATAAGATCCCACTTTTTCAGGTATACCTTTAGCGGATGAAGTGTATTTGGCCAGTAATTTATCACCTTTTAAAACTTCGAAAGCATCCGGAGCGGAAGCCCAGAATAAATCGGAAGTATTATTACTGGCGGTCTCCTGAATGTATTTAATACCGGCGGTGGTTTTCTTTTTCAGCATTTCAATTTGAAGCCCGGGATTCTTCTTTTCAAAAGCGGACTTGAACTCTTTGGTTAAATCTTTGGGGAAAGACGTAACGACAATCAGTTTATTTTCCATCGCGTGCAGTGACAGGCTTGCAGTCATGATGGAAATAGCCAACAGCGATTTGAAGGTTATTTTCATAGATACTCTCCTTTAAAGTGTGGGAATTATTTTTATATTTTGTTGTAGTGACAGAATAGTCGCAGATTACAGCTCATGGTTCAACGACTATCAATTTCTATTGATATTGTAATTCTCAATATATGCATTTCAGGAAATAATGTTTCCAATTAGAAACAAATGGTTTAAAATGCGTCATTTAATGCTGCCTTTGAAAGGCGATAGACAGGAAATTACATAAAAGTTGATGAAAACAGAAGCCGTATTTCAACCCCTGAAGCTGGGTGAAAAGGTTCGTGAAATCAGACTGCAACGCAGGTGGACGCTGGAAGAGGCCGGAAAACGCACCGGTCTGGCGAAGTCAACGTTGTCGAAGATAGAAAATGAACAGGTTTCTCCCAGTTTTGATGTAGTGCAAAAGCTTGCAGCAGGTCTGGGAATCGATGTGCCTCAATTATTTGTAGCCAGTGCCGAACCTCTCGTGTCGGGTCGACGATCCTTCACTGCCAGCGGTCAGGGGCGAATGCATCCAACTCAAACCTATAATCATGAGTTATTGGCGACTGATTTAATGCATAAAAAAATGGTACCATTCAAGACGGTGGTTCATGCTCGTGAATTTGAAGAGTTTAATGACTGGGTCAGGCATTCCGGCGAAGAGTTTCTACTGGTTTTATCGGGAGAAATTACTTTTTTTAGTGAATTTTATGAGCCGGTAAGTCTGTCCGAAGGTGATTCAATGTATTACGATGCGGGTATGGGACATGTGTGTATTTCGCAAAGTGAGCAGGATGCACAGATTCTGTGGGTGTGTACGCCTTCGGATGATCTATCAATATAATCATAGAGCAATGCATCTATAAAATGGTTTGACTGACTACACTTTAATGCTAAATTATAAATGTTTCCGATAGGAAACATGGCGATTTGAATCTGAGGATTTGTTATGACTGATATCAACGAAAATATTCAACACACAGCCTTATATGACCTGCATATAGAGCTGGGAGCAAAAATGGTACCTTTTGCAGGCTATTCGATGCCGGTTCAGTTCCCCATGGGTCTGGCTAAAGAGCATTTGCATACTCGTAGCCTGGCAGGGTTGTTTGATGTGTCCCACATGGGGCAGTTAAGACTGAAAGGAGAGAATGTTGCTGCTGCGCTGGAAACATTGGTGCCGGTTGATATAGTCGATCTGCAACCGATGAAGCAACGTTATGCATTATTCACCAATGATAATGGTGGTGTGATGGATGACTTAATGGTGACTAACGCCGGTGACCACCTGTTTGTTGTCGTGAATGCGGCCTGTAAAGAGCAGGATATCAACCATCTTCGTCAGCACATTGGTAATGATTGCGAAATTGAAGTTCTGGAAGATTATGCCTTGCTTGCATTGCAGGGGCCTCAGGCTGCTGCAGTCATGTCACGCCTGGCTACAGGTAGTGAAGAGCTGGTATTTATGACTGCTGCAAAGCTGGAAATTGATGGTATGGAATGCTTTGTCACCCGCTCGGGCTATTCAGGTGAAGATGGATTTGAAATATCGGTACGAAATGATAAAGCGAAGCAACTGGCTAGAACTTTACTGGCTCAGCCGGAAGTAGAAGCGATCGGGTTGGGTGCACGTGACTCTTTAAGACTGGAGTGTGGTCTGTGTCTGTATGGCCATGATCTGGATGCGCAAACAACTCCCGTTGAGTCCAGCCTGTTATGGGCTCTGACAAAATCAAGACGTGCTGATGGCGAAAGACCGGGTGGCTATCCGGGGGCCGATATTATCATGGCGCAGATTGCTAATGGCGTAGAAAAGAAACGTGTAGGTATTAAGGCCGAAGGCCGCATGCCGGTGCGTGATGGTGCGGTTTTAGTCGATGCTGATGATAATGAAATAGGCGTTGTCACCAGTGGCGGCTTTGGTCCTACAGTAGACGGGCCTGTAGCAATGGGTTATGTGAAGACCCAGTTTGCAGCACCTGATACCGAATTATTTGCGCTGGTGCGTGACAAAAAAGTACCTGTATCGGTTGTAAAGCTACCTTTTGTTAAGCAGAATTATTATCGCGGGTAATGTAGGGTGCGCAGCCCGCATAGCTCAAATTATCGGCTATGTTGAACGCACCGGGCTATTTAAAATTTAGAGGAAAGAAAAGTGAGTACATTAAAATTTACTGAAGATCACGAATGGGTTTTAACTGCCGATGATGGCACAGCCCTGATCGGCATTACCGATTATGCACAGGAACAACTTGGTGAACTTGTATTTATTGAGTTACCGGCTGTGGGCGACATAGTTATAAAAGAAGATGCTGTTGCCGTTATTGAATCGGTTAAATCCGCCAGTGATTTATTAATGCCGGTATCCGGCGAAATACTGGAAGTCAATGAAGAACTGGATTCTGATCCCGGAATCGTGAATGAAGATGCAATGGGAGCCGGCTGGTTTATTAAGGTCAGACTATCCGATGAATCAGAACTCGATGAATTGATGGATGAAGATAAGTATCTTGATGGACTGGATCTGGATTAAAAGAATTTAAGAGTATAAGTTATGAGTGATACCCCTTTATCGATTGATAAACAGTCTATCGATCAACTGCAGCAGAATGACGATTTTAAAAGTCGTCATATTGGGCCGGATAGTTTTGAACAAAATGCAATGCTGGAGTTACTCGGTTTACAATCTCTGGATGCGTTAATTGATAAAATAGTGCCAGAGTCTATCCGTCGTCATGACGATATGACTATTCAGCCAGGATTGACTGAGCAGCAATCGTTAGCGGCATTGAAAAGCATGGCCGCTAAAAACAAAATGTTGAAAACCTGCATTGGTATGGGTTATTACAATACTTTTACTCCGCCGACTATTCAGAGAAATATTCTGGAAAATCCGGCATGGTATACGGCTTATACGCCGTATCAGGCTGAAATTTCTCAGGGCCGCATGGAAGCGATGTTTAACTTCCAGACTATGGTTGGGGATTTATCCGGTCTTGAACTGGCGAATGCCTCTATGCTGGATGAGGCTACCGCCTGCGCCGAAGCCATGACGTTGTGTCAACGCATGAGTAAAAGTAAGGGTAAGATATTTTTTGTTGCGCAAGACTGTCATCCGCAAAATATTGATGTGGTTAAAACCAGGGCTGAAACTCTGGATATTGAACTGGTTATTGGCGATCCACTGCAGGGCTTCGAGGGGCTGGATATATTTGGCGTATTGCTGCAATACCCGGGTACTACAGGAGAGGTAAAAGATTATCGAAAAATATGTGATCAGGCGCATGAGCAAAAAGCGCTGGTTGCGGTAGCGGCGGATTTATTGAGTCTGACCCTGTTAACGCCGCCGGGTGATTTTGGAGCCGATGTGGCTGTAGGAAATACTCAGCGTTTTGGTGTGCCGTTAGGTTATGGTGGTCCGCATGCGGCTTACATGGCAACACGTGATGCCTTTAAGCGCTCGATGCCGGGCAGGCTAATCGGGCTGTCTATCGATAGTCATGGGAATCCAGCATATCGTCTGGCTTTACAGACTCGTGAACAGCATATCCGTCGTGAAAAAGCGACCAGTAATATCTGTACCGCGCAGGCACTGCTGGCAGTGATGGCCAGTATGTATGCGGTTTATCATGGCCCTGCAGGCCTGAAGCAAATTGCGCGCCGCGTACAGCGCTTAACAGCCATACTGGCAACTGGTCTGGAGCAGTCAGGTTTTAGAATTCAAACTAAAAATTACTTTGATACAATTACGATTGAAACTGCTGGAAAAGTTGACGGATTGATGCAACATGCGGTAGAAAATGGTTATAACCTACGCAAGCTGGATGATGATTTATTATCCATAGCGCTGGATGAAACAACTACAGCTGCCGATGTTGAAGCAATATGGAAGGTTTTTGCCGGTGAAGATTGTTCGCTCACTGTCAATGACCTGGATAAAACTGTTGTTGTTCAATTAGCCAATGAATTAATTCGAACCAGTGAATACCTGACCAATCCGGTTTTCAACGCCTATCATTCAGAAACTGAAATGATGCGTTATATGCGTCATCTGGCGGATAAGGACCTGGCACTGGACCGGGCAATGATTCCCCTGGGATCCTGTACCATGAAATTGAATGCAGTTGCCGAGCTAATGCCGATAAGCTGGCCGGAATTTGCGGGTCTGCATCCATATGTACCATTAGATCAGGCACAGGGTTATCAGCAGTTAACTCAGGAACTGGAACAAATGTTATGCACTGCGACAGGTTATGCGGCGGTTTCCCTGCAACCGAATTCAGGTGCGCAGGGCGAATACGCCGGATTGCTGGCTATACGTGCCTATCATGACAGCCGCGATGAAGGTTATAGAAATATATGCCTGATACCTGCTTCGGCGCATGGTACCAATCCAGCTTCTGCTCATATGGCTGGTATGAAGGTTGTGGTAGTTGCTACCGATGACCATGGCAATATCAGCCTGCCAGACTTAAAAGCCAAGCTTGAAAAGCATGGTGAAAACCTGGCCGCTATTATGATTACCTATCCTTCGACTCATGGTGTATTTGAAGCCAGCGTGGTTGAAGTATGTGAACTGGTGCATCAGCAGGGTGGTCAGGTTTATATCGATGGTGCCAATATGAATGCAATGGTCGGGGTTTGTTCGCCAGGTAAGTTTGGAGGCGATGTTTCGCATCTGAATTTACATAAAACTTTCGCGATTCCTCACGGTGGCGGTGGCCCCGGTGTCGGTCCTATCGGTGTTGTTGAACACCTTAAGCCTTTTCTACCCGGTTATTCGGTCTTTAAAAACGGGCCGGAGCATGTCGGGCCAGTGTCAGGAGCCCCCTGGGGTAGTGCTGGAATTCTCCCGATAAGCTGGGCATATATTGCCATGATGGGTAGAGAAGGTTTGTTGCAGGCAACACAGGTGGCAATCCTCAATGCTAACTACCTGGCACAGCGTCTGAAACAATATTACCCGATTCTTTATACCGACCCGAATGGTATGGTGGCGCATGAATGTATTCTGGATGTGCGTCCGATTAAGGATAAAACCGGCATTACCGTAGATGATATTGCCAAACGTCTGATCGATTATGGTTTTCATGCGCCGACAATGTCATTTCCTGTCCCCGGTACATTAATGATTGAACCTACAGAGAGTGAATCTAAATTCGAAATTGACCGTTTCTGTGATGCTATGATTGCCATCAGAAAAGAAATTGATGATGTGGAATCAGGTGCTCTGGATAAAGATGACAATCCTTTGAAGCATGCGCCACATACTGTGGTGTCTGTATCAGCCAATGAATGGGGCCATAGTTATACTCGCGAGATGGCCGGTTATCCGGTAGATTCACTGAAGACTGCTAAATACTGGCCACCGGTTGGTCGGGTAGACAATGTTTACGGTGATAAAAACCTTGTTTGCTCATGTCCAGCAATCAGTGAATACGAGGAGTAGTGAAATGACAAAATCGTTAGTAATTACATTTGTGGGTGATGACCGCCCCGGAATTGTTGAATCAATTTCAAAAATCATCATGCAGTACGAAGGAGAGTGGGTGGAAAGCCGGATGGCTAACTTATCGGGTAAGTTTGCCGGAGTACTTCGTACAAATATTCCAGAAGATAAATGTGAAAGTTTTACTACACAGCTGAAGTCAGGCGTTAAGGGTATAACTATTAATGTAGAACAGGTCGATAAATCTGAAGAATCGACTGCTAAACAGCAATGTTACAAACTGGAACTGGTTGGACAGGATAGACCGGGTATTATCCACCGGATTTCATCGGTGCTGGTTAATAACGGCGCGACAGTTGAAGATATGGAGAGCGAAGTAACTGAAGCGTCCATGTCGGGTGAGAAACTTTTCAAGGCCAGTATCACTTTGTGCCTGGCAGAAGGTTATAGTGTCGATAAATTAAGCGATGTACTAGAAGATCTGGCGAATGAGTTGATAGTCGATATCGAGCTGGGATAATACCCGTAAAATTTTAGAGATTTTTCACCACGAAGGCACGAAGAACACGAAGAAAATTGTTATTGTATTTTGCTGACCACTTTTTTAAGTAGTCGTTAATAGATTTTCTAATTTTTTTGATTTAGATACAACCTTCGTGCTCTTCGTGTCTTCGTGGTGAATGCTTTTACAATACAGAATTATATTTAGGTGATAAAACATGTTTAGTAAAAATGATCGAATTAAAGGTTACGATGATGAACTTTGGGCTGCCATTGAGTCTGAAAACAGGCGTCAGGAAGAGCATATAGAGTTAATCGCTTCAGAGAATTATACCAGTCCTCGTGTGATGGAAGCTCAGGGGTCACAGCTGACTAACAAGTATGCTGAAGGCTACCCTTCCAAACGTTATTATGGTGGTTGTGAATTTGTCGATAAAGCGGAGACTCTGGCGATCAATCGTGCAAAAGAATTATTCGGTGCCGATTATGCTAACGTACAGCCTCATTCAGGTTCTCAGGCCAATACAGCCGTTTACATGGCCCTGGTACAACCTGGCGATACCATTCTAGGTATGAGTCTGGCGCATGGCGGGCATTTAACGCATGGCGCCAAACCCAACTTCTCCGGCAAGATTTACAATGCTATTCAGTATGGTTTAGTCGAAGCAACCGGTGAAATTGATTATGATCAGGTAGCAGCTCTGGCCAAAGAGCATAAACCGAAAATGATTGTGGCAGGTTTCTCTGCTTATTCCCGTATTGTAGACTGGCAGCGGTTTCGTGATATTGCGGATTCAGTGGGTGCTTACCTGTTTGTCGATATGGCGCACGTAGCGGGTTTGATTGCGGCCGGTGTTTATCCGAATCCTGTACCCATTGCTGACGTGGTTACCACCACAACTCATAAAACTCTAAGGGGTCCACGCGGTGGACTGATTCTTTGTAAGGCTAATGAAGAACTGCAAAAGAAATTTAACTCTGTGGTGTTCCCCGGTATTCAGGGTGGCCCGCTGATGCATGTTATTGCCGCTAAAGCGGTGGCTTTTAAAGAAGCCTTAGAACCCGCATTTAAAGTTTACCAGCAGCAGGTTGTCGATAATGCCCGTGCCATGGTCAAAGTGTTTATCGATCGTGGATTTGATGTGGTTTCCGGTGGCACCGATGATCACCTGTTTCTGGTTAGTTTCATCAAGCAGGGGTTAACCGGAAAGGCAGCAGATGCAGCTTTAGGTGCAGCGAATATTACGGTCAATATGAATGCAGTACCGAATGATCCTAAATCTCCATTTGTAACCAGTGGTATTCGGGTGGGTACACCAGCCATTACAACTCGCGGTATGGGTGTAGCTGAATCACAGCAACTGGCAGGCTGGATGTGCGATATTCTGGATGACCTGGAAAACCAGCAAACAATTGATGAAGTAAAAGTGAAAGTGCTGGAAATTTGCAAGCGCTTTCCTGTTTATGAAGCCTAGTTTGACAGCCGGGTACGTTTAAAGCGTAGCCCGGTCTAATTCTGCGGTAAGGTGTGCCATGCGCACCAATTTGAATCTGCAGTAGGGTGTGCCATGCGCACCAATTTGACAGGTAAAGGTACAAAATGGCTATCAGCGTCTTTGATCTTTTCAAAATTGGTATCGGGCCTTCCAGTTCGCATACGGTAGGGCCGATGCGTGCAGCAGGTAAGTTTGTTCATGCACTGCAGCAACAGGGCAAATTGCAACAGGTTCGCTCTATAAAGGTTGAATTATTTGGTTCTCTCGGCGCTACCGGGCTAGGACATGGGACAGATAAAGCGATTCTACTCGGTCTCGAAGGTGAAATACCTGAACTGGTCGATACCACTCTAATTGACCAGCGTCTTGCGTCAATCAGGTCTTCAAAAACTCTCAATTTATTACAACAGCATAGTATTCACTTCAGCGAGCCTGAAGACTTTATTTTGCACCGTAAAAAATGCCTGGCCTATCACTCTAATGGCATGCAGATAAATGCATTTGATGAGAATGGGATCGAGTTATACGGTAATACTTATTATTCTGTCGGTGGTGGTTTTGTAGTCGAAGAGCAGGATGCTAAAAAGGATGTTATTCATGCAAGTGATGATACTGTGCTACCTTTTTCTTTCAAAAGCATGGCCGAGCTTCTTAAGTTTTGTCAGCTCAGTAAAATGTCGATCAGCCAGATAATGATGGAAAATGAAAAATGCTGGCGCAGCGAGGGTGAAATACGGGAAGGGTTGTTAAAAATCTGGCAGGTCATGCAGGACTGTATTCAGGCCGGATTTAAAAACGATGGTATTCTACCCGGTGGATTAAATGTTAAACGTCGAGCACCCACGTTGTATAAAAAACTGTGTAATCAACAGGAAGAAGCTCTGCGCGATCCATTAACAACAATGGATTGGGTTAATTTATATGCGATTGCGGTTAATGAAGAAAATGCGGCCGGTGGACGTGTGGTGACTGCACCCACTAACGGGGCGGCTGGAATTATTCCTGCAGTACTTAAATATTATGACCGGTTTGCAAGCCACTCTAACGAAGAAGGTATTATTCGCTTCCTGTTAACAGCCGGAGCTATTGGTATTTTATACAAGGAAAATGCATCAATTTCCGGTGCCGAAGTCGGTTGTCAGGGTGAAGTGGGATCTGCCTGTTCGATGGCTGCAGCCGGACTTGCAGAAGTATCGGGTGGCACTCCAGAGCAGGTCGAAAATGCAGCAGAAATCGCTATGGAGCATAACCTGGGGTTAACCTGTGATCCTATCAATGGGCTGGTTCAGGTCCCTTGCATAGAACGTAATGCTATGGCTGCAATAAAAGCCATTAATGCGAAACGGATGGCAATCAATGGTGATGGACAGCATTTCGTGTCTTTAGATAAAGTGATAGCGACCATGCGTGAAACCGGCAAAGACATGAAAAAGAAATATAAGGAAACCTCGCGTGGTGGCCTGGCAGTTAATGTGACTGAGTGTTAAACCTGAAAAAGTTAGTAGAATCGCAATATTTGCACACTCAACAGCTATTTCCAGGGTTGCTGGTATTGTTTTAAGTTTTCTTAGTCTCGAAACTCAAAACTCCAGTTATTTTATTAAGGCAATTTAATTTACATAAAAAACAGGCGGCAAATGTTGCTTAAATTAATCACTGTCGGGATTTTTCCCATGGCGAAATAAGCAGATGATCTGGATCAAGTTATCAGTCTTTAAAAAGGCTGGAAAGCATTTATGCGAAAATTCGGCTTTGACGTCGCTATCTTTGCGGATTTAAACTGATGTCTTATTGATTCTGGTTGTATTAGGGTTATTAAACAAAGAGGTGGTGCCGATCTCTGGTAAACGCCATTTAAGCGGGCCAGTTCAGGCTGGCATTACTGCAGAACCGTGCAATCAAACGGTCACTCTCGAATAATTTAGACATTTATAACAAATTCACGATAAATTCCGTGTTGGTAGTAGGCACGGATCTTTTTGGTAAGGATTTTCAGTTCAGCTTAAATGCTGCGCCGAATTTTTGTAACCAGACTAAAACGTGGGGGGAATAAAGATGTCACTGGGAATTATCAAGTTTCTAGTCAGGCCGAGTAAACTCGGATTTGGAGTGATACTCATCATTGGCATGCTGGTTGGAGCATCACTGCTAGCCTTTTTTAACTTTTATGTAGGCTATACCAATAATCTGGAATTCTGCCTTTCCTGCCATGAGATGAGAGATAATATTTACCCGGAGTATAAGGAGACGATCCATTATAAAAACGCTGCGGGCGTACGAGCGGTCTGCGCCGATTGTCATGTTCCTCATACCCCATGGATCGAGTCTACGCTGCGTAAGGTTAAGGCTGTCAATGAACTTTATCACAAGGTGCTGGGTACGATCGACACGAAAGAAAAATTCGAAGAGCATCGTCTGGAACTTGCTCAGCATGTATGGACACTTATGAAGGAACGTAACTCTGTCGAATGCCGTAATTGTCATTCATATGAATCTATGGATTTTGACGAGCAGGATGAGCACGCGGCCAAAAAAATGAAACAGGGATTAGAAGATGGCAAAACCTGTATCGACTGCCACAAAGGGATCGCGCACAATTTGCCGGAAGGGTATAAGAAAGACACCCCTTACCCACCAACAGTGAGTGGAGCCAATAATTAGGCAGCTCTGGTTGGATATTACTTCTGAAAGTGCAAATAGACTTGTTGGGTATACATGCTGGAATCGTTGTGACAGCGCTTCAATAATTTGTGAAGCAGTCTTAAAGTCCATGCCGGTATGACGTTATCTGTTTCACTTGCCGATATTGATCGATCCAGTTATTGACTATCTTTTAAAGAGGCTAGCGCTAAACCAGCGGGGAACGTGCTCTCGACCTTTGGCCAGGTTCAGGTCATGCACTCTGTAATCAGGGCAGCAGCTTTGCACCAGAGCCCAGAAATTACGTGAGTGGTTCATAAAACGGGTATGACATAACTCGTGTATCATTAAATAACGAACGGTATCTGCCGGCATAAATAATAACTGATCATTCAGGCTGATAGTGCCTGAGCTTGAACAACTGCCCCAACGACTCTTCTGGCTGCGAATGCTGACCTTTTTAAAATTAAAACCGAATTCAGTGGCAATTTGGGTCAGCATTGGCGGTAAAGTTTGCTTTGCCTTATATCTCAACCAGTTTCTTAATAGATCTATGACCTGTTGCTCAGACTGGTATCTTATTTCCAGACCATAATTGGTTTCAACGAGGCCGGGTTTGCCGGCTATTGTATAAATTATCGGTAAATTTTCCTGGCTAAGCGCTATCTGGATATTTTGCGGTAATTCAATCTGGCTCAGGCTATGCTGGTGTTTTTCCAGTTGTTTTATGATCCAGGCTTCATGTTGCTGTAGAATGCCAGCAATTTGCTTTTGCGGGAATCTTTTTGGTATGACCACTTCCAGACCCAGATAGGGTTTGACGGCAAGGCGCACGTTACGTGCCCTAGCTGATACTCTTAGTGAGTAATTGAATGGTCGGGATGATTGATTCAAGGCTTCTTTTTTTTGCATGTTGGTTGGTCGCATAGATTACATCCTTAGCACCCAAAACGGTACCTTCTTGTATCACTTCTGCCGCGTAAACGACTTTACTAAAATAACTAAACGATAGTTTCAATGAGTTCTAACAATTTCAACCAACAAATTTTTCAACAGTGTGCCATAGCGGATCGAGTTCGACTGTTACGTTTACAGCGACAACTAAAAAACAAAAAGGTATCCACGAAGACTGAACAGCAATTGCAGGAAGCTATAGATCACTCAATTCAGAAAGTTACTAAACGTAGCCAGAACCGTCCCACCATCTCGTTAAATAAAGAACTGCCTTTTTATGACAAGCGGGATGAGCTGAAAAAAGTGATCAGTGAAAATCAGGTAGTGATAGTTTGTGGAGAAACCGGTTCGGGTAAAACGACTCAATTACCACAAATCTGTATCGACCTCGGGCTGGCGGACAAAGGTAAAATCGGGCATACCCAGCCACGACGACTGGCGGCTCGTTCTGTGACCAGCCGTATCGCGCAGGAATTGAACACACAACCGGGTGAAGCGGTCGGCTATAAAGTCCGTTTTACCGATACCACCAGTGCCGATAGTTATATCAAATTAATGACTGATGGTATTTTACTGGCCGAAATAAATAATGATCGCTGGTTGAATGAATATCAGACCCTGATTATCGATGAAGCTCATGAACGCAGTTTAAATATTGATTTGATTCTGGGCTTTGTTAAAACACTATTACCCAGACGTCCGGACCTGAAACTGATTATCACCTCGGCTACCATAGACCCGGAACGATTTTCAAAATATTTTGATAATGCGCCGATGGTAATGGTTTCGGGACGAACTTACCCGGTGGAAATGCGTTATCGCCCAATTCTCGATGAAGAGCAGAAAGACAGGGACCGAAGTGAAGCAGTGCTGGATGCGCTGGAAGAATTGTTTAAAATCAGTCCTGAAGATACATTAATATTTTTTTCCGGCGAACGTCAGATACGAGAAGCGGCGGATAAAATTTCAAAACGATTTCAGCAGTATGAAGTATTGCCACTATATGCCCGTTTAACCAATGAGCAACAGCAACGGATTTTTAAAAAGAGTCGGCAACGAAAAATTATTCTATCCACCAACGTAGCGGAAACCTCACTCACCGTGCCGGGCATTCGATATGTTATCGATACCGGGCTGGCGCGCATTTCGCGTTATTCCTGGCGTGCCAAAGTTCAGCGTCTACCGATCGAAAAAATTTCCCAGGCTTCGGCCAATCAACGGGCGGGGCGTTGCGGTCGTGTGGCTCCCGGTATCTGTATCCGGCTGTATGCCGAAGAAGATTTTAATAATCGGGACGAGTTTACCGAGCCGGAAATTTTACGCACCAACCTGGCATCAGTTATTTTACAGATGGATAGTCTGCGTGTCGGGCATATTAGTGATTTCGATTTTATAGAGCCACCAGACTCTCGCCTGATCAGTGATGGTTATAGACTGTTAAATGAATTGCAGGCCGTTAAAAAGGATGATGAAGTAACCCGTCTGGGTAAGGACATAAGCCGCTTATCAATAGATCCTCGCCTTGCGCGCATGTTAATCAGTGCCAAAGATAATGGTTGTGTCGCCGAAGTATTAATTATCGCGTCCGTATTATCGGTACAGGACCCTCGGGACCAGTCACAGGAAAACCGCCAGGCATCGAATGAAAAATTCAAACTCTGGCAGGATGAAAAATCAGACTTTCTGGGCTGGATAAAGTTATGGGAAGAAATTAATCAGCAAAAAAAGAAACTGAGTCAAAATCTGTTTGCCAAATGGTGTAAGAAAAATTACCTGTCCTGGTTAAGAGTCAGGGAATGGCAGGATATATATCGACAGATAAAAGAACAGTTGAAAGAACTGCAAATAACACTGAATACGACGCCCGCGAACAGTGAAAAAATTCATCGCAGTATATTAATGGGAATTCCGAGTCATATAGCAGCGTTTGATCAGGATCGTGAATACCAGACAACGAGAGGACGTAAGGTTGCTATTTTCCCTGCATCGGTACTGGCTAATAAAACACCTAAGTGGATCATGGCTTTTTCATTGCTGGATACCAGTAGATTGTACGCACATGTTGTTACCGGTATGGACCCGCAATGGGCTGTGGCCGATTTACAGCACCTGCATCAATATGAATATTATGAACCACACTGGCAGCAAAAACAGGGCAGGGTAGCAGCCTTTAGAAATACGCGATTGTATGGCCTGTTAATTGAAGGTGCTAAACGCGTTAATTATGCCAGCGTCAACAAGAAAGAGTCGCGTGAGATATTTATTCGAGAAGCGCTGGTTGAAGATAATATTCAAACCAATGTTGAATTCATTAAAGCTAATCGAAAATTAATAAACTTTTACCGTGAACAGGAAGAGCGTGAGCGTCGTCGTGACCTGCTGATTGGTGACGAACAGATTTATGCTTTTTATGACCGACTGATACCGGACACGGTTGTCGATGGTGTGAGTTTTGAATCGTGGGTTAAAAAGCTTGAATCAGATGCGCTGAAACAGCTAACGTTGTTTGATCAGGATGTGCTGAAGTCTGAGCATGTGAAAGATACACAGACTTATCCTGAAACCTTAAAAATAAAAAATCAGACTTTAAAACTAAGCTATGTGTTCGACCCATCCGATGAAGCAGATGGCGTCACTGTATGGATTCCGCTGGCTGTGTTAAACCAGTTTGAAGATGCCGATTTTCATTTCCTGGTACCTGGCCTTCTGGAACAGAAAATTCAGGCGCTGATTAAAAGTTTACGAAAGGCATTACGTAAGAACTTTATACCCGTGCCTGATTTTACCCGCGCCTGTATGGAAGTGATCAGTACCGATAAACCACTGTATGTTCAGTTATCTGAACAATTGCAAAGAATGACCGGGGTCAGAGTCGATATTGATCAATGGAAACCGGAGAATATCGAAAGTCATTTCCTGATGCGATATTGCCTGGTGGATAATGGCATCTGCAAGGTCAGTTCCCGCTCACTAGCCGAAATAAAAGCTGAGTATGCCAGTGTTGCTAATCAGCAGTTTGAAAAGCAGGTCCAGAAAAGTGATTCAATTACTCGTGAAGGATTGAAAAGCTGGGATTTTGATACGCTACCGAAACAGGTTCAACTGAATAGAAAAGGCAGTTTAATTAGCGCTTTCCCTGCATTGGTCGATTACTCGGATTATGTGGCGATAGAATTATTTGAAACAAGGCAGGATGCCGCTTTTTATCATGCAACAGGTATTTCTCGCCTGATTATGTTTGAGTTAAAAGACACCGTTACGAATTTGCAGAAAAACTTACCCGAGATCAATCAGTCGGCCTTAATGTATATATCAATTGCGCCGAAAAATGAGCTAATTGAAGATATTTTAATGTCGAGTGTTGAAGACTGTTTCCTGGCGAAAGGTTTACCGCAGAAAAGGCAGCAGTTTGAACAGCTGGTTGAAAAGTCGAAGCAGCATTTCATCAATGCGGCCAATGAAAAATCAGCAACAGTTTACCGGATACTTAAAAATTATCGTGAAGCAAGGAACCAGCTACAGGACTCAAAATTGCCGAAGAGTCATCTGGATGATTGTTGGATGCAATGTGGCAACCTGGTCTACGAAGGATTTATTCGAGAAACTCCGACCCCTTATTTAAATCGTATACCGGTTTATTTTCAGGCACTGTTAAAGAGGCTGGAAAAAATGCAGCAGGATATAACTTCAGCCGATAGAAATTTGCCAGTAATCCAGGGTCTCTGGGGTGAATATCAAAGGCTGCTGGAAAATTCAAATACGAGTATGGCTGATAAGCTGGAACAATGTCGCTGGATGATTGAAGAGTTTAGAATCAACTGTTTTGCACAGCCGATGAAAACCCGGGTGCCGGTATCAGAAAATAAAATCAGAAAATTAATGGCAGAGATAAAGTAACTACTCAGAGAGTTCCTGTATGTTAAAGATTTTTTTACCACGAAGCACACAGAGAACACGAAGGTAAAATATCGTATGCTAATAAGTTATTTAAAATACTTACAATAACTAAATTATCCGACTTCCTTTAAGTTACTTGCCTTTCTTCGTGAGCTTCGTGTACTCGACAATAGCTCCTGCATTGTTCTCGGCTTTAACTCCTGTGTCGCCCTACCTCCTGCTTCCATGCAGTCGTACCTACGGGCATCCTGCCCTAGTTCGTGGTAAATTATTTTATTATGCTGAATAGATAAGTTACGACATAAACTGATAAGAAAACTATGAAGACTAAACCGGTTATAAAAAACATCAAACAAATAGGTGACTCCCGTTTATTTACCATACAGCAATTGAGTCTTGAATTTTCCAATGGACAAACGGCTGAATATGAACGCATAAAAGCGAAAGCCGGAAAAGCCGTGATGATTGCTGCCGTAACACAACAGCAGGAAATACTACTGGTACGGGAATATGCAGCAGGCACAGAGCGCTACGAATTGCAGTTGCCGAAAGGTATCGTTGAACCCGGTGAAGAAACCCTGGTAGCGGCCAATAGAGAATTATCAGAAGAGACCGGTTACGCGGCAGACTCGCTTAAAATATTACAAACGATGAGAGTGTCGCCGGGTTATTTTGATCACCAGACAGACCTGGTGTTAGCGACCGGGCTGTATGAGAATAAATTAGAGACAGGCGATGAACCGGAAGCACTGGAAGTGGTGAAATATCCGCTGGCAGATATAGAGAGTTTGTTACAGCGAGAAGACTTTAGCGAATCACGCAGTATTGCCGGTGTATTACTGGTAATGCGTGAAATGGGAATTTAAAAAACATTTTCACCACGAAGAACACGGAGAGCACGAAGAAAGACAGGTAAAGTTAATCAGATAGCTAAGTTATAGCTGTCATTTTGAAAAGGTGAACCGTCATACCGGCATGCTCTTAGCCGGTATCCATTTAGAAAGTAGCACTTGTTGAGCAATTTACTCCATCCTCGGGCTCCTGGACGTTAGATCTCTGTACTGCTTCTCCGAGTCAAGCATGGTATGACAATATTCCGGCTAAAGGAGGAGGGTACTGATCCCCCATTGATGACTTTAAACTTATAGCCCCCAAATGCTTTACCTTCGTGCTCTCGGCAACTGCTCCTGCGTCGCCTAAAGCGCCTACTTTTGGTGCTCTACCTACCTACATCCGTGTAGGCGTTCGTGACTTCGTGGTGAATATTTTTTTAAGCTTAAAAAACTTACTTCAATAACCCGGCTTCTTTTTCAAACTTCTTCACCAGAATGCCTTCTGTTCCACAGCAACTGGCTGCACAGACATTTTTCTGTTTCACTTCATTTTCGGTTTTACCCAACCAGTCATCCACTGTTAAATTTTCTGATGCACAATCACAACTGATATCGGTATGTGCATAAACGTGTTTCAGGCCAATGGTTTTAGCCTGTTCGGCAGCCAGGTGAATAATTTCATGTGGTGTTTCTGGAACATGCGATAGTTGATAGGCCGGAAAAAACTTGGTCACATGCCACGGGCTATCTTCACCCAGGTTATCGCGAATCCATTCGGCAATACGTTTAAGTTCTGCCGGATCATCATTTTTCCCCGGAATAACATTGGTGCGAGTCTCAACATGAATACCCAGTTCATGCGCCTTTTTGATAGATGCTAAAACCTGGTCAACCGTGCTGGTCGGGCAGATTTCCTTATAAAAATCATTCGACAGGCTCTTAACATCAGAACAAAGCACATCGATATAAGGAGCCACTTCTTCCAGTGCTTCATCGGTCACGTAACTATTGGAAACATACACCGTGTATAAGCCGGCCTCTTTCGCCAGTTTGCCCACATCGATGACATACTCAAGCCACACGGCCGGTTCCGAGTAAGTAAACGCAATGCCTTCCACGCCATGTTTTTTCGCAAGAGCAATAACCTCTTCAGGTTTTACCCAGGCATCGGTCGATTCACCGCGTGCCAGTTTATCCAGAGCTTTGACGCCCCAGGAAATTTCCAGGTTATGACAACCCTTGCAACGAAAATTACAGCCATAACTGCCAATCGACATCACTTTAGTACCGGGGCGATAGTGATAAACCGGTTTATTCTCAATCGCTTCCACGTCGATAGCAGAAATAATGCCGTAAGAAAGGTTATAAAGTACGCCATTACGATTTACATGTGCCTGGCAATAACCGCGCTGACCATGCCTTAATCGACAACGCCACAGACAGAGATTGCAGACCGTATCGCCATTGTCCATAGGTGTTTGCAGGCGAGTTTCGATGAGCTGATAATTATCTGGCATGGAATAAATTCCTGGTTAAGAAAGGCAATAGTGCAACTGAATCCAGTCAGAAAACAGTAAAACGTTTTGAAAGCTGTGTATTTTAGTCGATAATAGCGAGCGTTAACCATAAATTAAACATATTAAAAAAGAGGTCATATGAAAAAATTACTGTTATCCGGTTTATTGTTACTGGGTTTTAGCCTGAATACTCAGGCTATGGAAATGTTTGATCTATCTGAGCAATGCTCCGAAGACGTCATGAATATGATCAAATGTAAGGTAGCAGAAGGCGTGTCTGCAAATGACGCGATAGAATCAATGAAACTTCGTGCAAATTTCCTGAATTTTAAGTTAGTAGGACATATGCCGCTATCAGAACAGGTAAAGGCAAATGGTGGAGAATCAAACCGGATGGAAATCTTCCAGTTCTGTGATGCCAATATAGCCGCAAAAATGGTTAAACACAGCATGGCATTCGCCGGATATCTGCCGTGCAGAATTTCACTGGTATTAGACGATGCTGGTCAGGCCTGGTTAATAACCCTGAACATGGATAGCACCATGGGTGATGCTTCACTACCTAAGGCGTTACAGGGTTTAGGAATGACAGTTAGAAATAATATTTATTCCATCATGTCAGCTGGTGCTGAAGGCGATTTATAGATTCAATTGCTACCTCCCTATATTCCAGCTAACCGAATGCCGGAATATAGGGGAAGGGATATTGACAGGGTTTGTTAAATTTCATGCAGTGCTATTTTTCATTCTACTTTTCTCGGCATGTTGTATAAAAGGTATTAATTCGTCGGCTGCTAAAGGTTTGCTATAAAAAAATCCCTGCAATTTCTCACAATGATGAGATATCAGGAAATCCTGTTGAGCTGATGTCTCTACACCTTCCGCGATCACACATAAACCAAGGTTATGAGCAAGAGCCAGAGTTGCGGAGCAGATCTTCGCATCATCATTGTTTACCTCCAGGTCACTTACAAATGTACGATCCAGTTTCAGAGTCTGTATCGGTAAAAGTTTTAAATAAGCCAGTGACGAGTAGCCGGTGCCAAAATCATCGATGGCAAGGTCCACACCCATACTTCTTAATTCCTGCAAGCGTTTGATCGACTCCGCAGGATTTTCCATCATGCTCGATTCGGTTACTTCAATTTCAAGATCTCCCGGTTGCATATTGAATTTTACGATCAATGATTGTATTACACCCACAAGTTCAGCAGAACGTAACTGCTGTGTCGATATATTGACAGAGACGCCCGGCAGATCAGGGTAGCGCTGTTTCCATTCGTGGTTTTGGCGACAGGCTTCTTCCAGAACCCACTTTCCTAGTGGAATAATCAGGTTCGTTTCTTCAGCAATCGGGATAAATTGACCCGGAGGGATAGACCCCAGCTTCGGGTCCGTCCATCTCAGCAACGCTTCCATGCCACATACGGTAAAGTCATCGGCACTGATCTGAGGTTGATAAACCAGTGTAAAGTCATTATTGCGAATGGCTTTACTCAACGCGTTTTCAATTTCAAGCCTTTGACTGGCTTCGGCATTTAATGATTCTGAAAAGAACTGATGGTTGTTTCTTCCTAATTCTTTGGCGTGATACATTGCACTGTCGGCATTAATAATCAGCGTTTCATAATCGTCGCCGTTATTGGGGTAAATACTGATACCGATACTAGGGCTGGAATTAAGTTCTGTGTCATTGATCAGATAGGGTTGACCAAGGCTATGAGATATCAGGTGAACAGCAGGCATGGTGTCTATGTCCTTTCTGAGGCCGGTCAGGCAGACGACGAATTCATCTCCACCCAATCGACCGACTATATCACTGTCACGAATCGAAGCCTGGAGTCGACGGGCAACCTCTTTCAGCATCTGATCCCCTGCCTGGTGACCATAGTTGTCATTGATCATTTTGAAGCGGTCCATGTCGATAAAAAGGATAGCCAGTAAGGAGCCGTCACGTCTGGCGCTGTAAAGTGCCTGCCGAACCATTTCTTCAAAACTTAATCGATTTATCAGCCCGGTTAACGCATCGTGATGCGCCAGATAATGGATACGTTCCTCTGACTCCTTGCGTTCGGATATATCCGAAAAGCTGGCGATAAAGTTGTTAATCTTATCGTTCTCGTCGTAAATCACGGTGATAGATATCCATATCGGGTAGATTTCTCCACTTTTATATTGAATGCTGAGTTCTCCCTGCCAGAAGCCTTCTTTTACCATTTCAGCATTTATTTCAAGAAAATTACGTTTGGTGATATCGCCAGAGGTCAATATATCGACCTTACCTTTATGAATTTCTTTTAGTGTGTAACCGGTGTTCCTGACAAATGTCTGGTTCACGGCGATAATGTGTTTTTGCCGGTTAAATATCATGATGGATTCACCACTGTTGCGAAACACATTGGCGTACAGGTTTAATTCATACTCGGAATTTTTCTGATCGGTTACATCCTGAATGACACTCTGGATGGAGCACGCAACACCTTTTGAATCGTGCACAACTTCCCGATGTTCATGGACAAATTTTATTTTTCCATGGCCAAAATCAAGCCGGTAAAAATCATCATAATATTGCTGTTCAAGGGTTTTCTTAAGTTCGATATCTGCCTTTGCAAGATCATCGTGATGGATCAGACTGTTGTAATATTCAGGGTTAACCTGCGGTGTAAGGTCAACCTGTTCAATGATGTGATAAAGCGCCTGCGACCACTCCAGCTGATGGGTCAACAAATTCATATGCCAGCTGCCTGTGCGAGAAAGTCGCTGAGCTTCCGACAGTAAGCCGAGTACTTTTCTCAGGCTGGCATTGGATTCATTCAACTCCTGAGAATTCAGGTCGATCGTGTGTTCGAAGTGACGTTGCTCCTTATCATGCTCTGTGTAGGTATCAGAAATATAATCAATAAGTTTTTGATCCACCAGCATGTTAGTGCTCAGATCAAGCTCCTTACCATAAACCCATTTGAGTTGGCGTTTGAGTAAGCGGTGCACGGTTATTTCTCGTAAATTGCGGTGAGAGTCACTGTTTGATTATGTAACTGGCAATGAAGTAAATCGTCATGAAAGGGAGCTAACTCGCCATACGAATAAAAGCCGCATAACTGTACATTATGGCCTAGAGAACTGGCAATTTCCTCCAGTTCATCTTCAGTCATCTGGTTCATCACGACGCGTCTTCCGACACAGCTGATAACAATTCCTAGCGCTGTTTTTGAGTTTTCCTTATTGATATTCTCTACGGCTCGCCCCGCCCCTGAAATCAATTCTTCCATATTGGGTTTCATCAGTCTAACGATAAAACCTTCGGGGACGTCTCCTGCGAAAGTAATGCTGTTTTCAGTTTCATCTATGGCCAGCAGGGTGCGGGTGACTTCATTGGAATGTTCGTCCGCCCTGATATTTAACGGAAAGCGCATCCCACTCAATGGCAAGTCTTTGGCATATTCACCCAGATACTCTTTATAAAGCTTTAAGGCGGGCTTATTATCAATCTCGTACAACACATTATCTTTTGATTTGGTGACAAGTCGCTCTGGTCCAAATGAGGACCAGCCACTATTGAAACTGGTACTAATGGACAGGTCTTCTCCATAAAATCCGACCGCTACCACGCGAAACTGGCGGGCGGGTTCATCCCCAATAACCCATGTTTCCTGAAAGCGGTCACCGTCACCGGCCATACCTCCTGAAACCGGTACACCTTTTGATACTTTGTTTATACCGCGCACTAATGAAGGGCCATTGATATTCAAACCATCTGAAAAAACAATCACATGTTTCAGGCCTGCGGCCGGTAACTGGTCGATTAACTGACTTGATATGGATTCAGCGTTTACATCATCCGAAAAATCAACTTTGCTCATTTCCACATGACCTTTTTCCAGTTGAATGGCGGTGGCTGTGATAGCCTGATCAGAGATTTCAGCACCTGTAATATTACCTGACGAAGACGCGCCGGCAATATGTGCGTTGGAATACAGAGATTGAATCGAATTAAAAGCTCGATCTGATTTCAGGGTGTCTGAATGCCCAAATAGTAAAACCAGACAGGTTTTATCTTTTGATGTGATTTGAGAAGATTGTTCAATCCAGTCATTGCCATCGTAATATAAAGTATCTAGTTTCATTGTTTTTCTTCATTATTATGTAAACGCTGTCCCCAACCCGATAACTGAATGGAGTTGTCTGTATGAGTCTAGACCATAAAGAGCATATATTTTATAAGGAAAAGCTCCGGCAGGCTAATTGTTGCGAATTTTTTAATTTTTTGTGTAAGGCTCCTGCCGAAATGACTTCAGACTGAATAATGCCCGAATGTTGAAAAAGCCAGCTGCGAAGTCTCGATTGAATAGCGCTATATAAAGCCTGGAAGCAATGTTGAATTACAGACATGGAAAATATCCCTTTAACCTGGATAAATCAGCAAAACAGTATACATTCCTCGCAAAACAGACTTGACTAGAGCCGCGCAAATCTATTTAATACGCGTCTTCCAAACTGATCGTTCAGATCACACGGTAATGCCCAGGTAGCTCAGTCGGTAGAGCAGAGGACTGAAAATCCTCGTGTCGGTGGTTCGATTCCGCCCCTGGGCACCATTTATTACCTTCTAAATCAATGACTTACGCCAAATTTCGCCTTATGGGCTCGGTGACTGTGCGTCCTTATGCCATTGGTCGTGGGTTCAAGTCCTATAACTTTGTCTATGTATAATGATGACCTGCTTTCCATTGGAAGGTAAAATCAATTAGGCCTTCTATGCCTGATTCCTCCTCCTGAAGAAAAGTCGACCTCAAATGATTGGCCGAAACCAGCAACAAAATTGCCCTTCACTGGAGAAAGCTGAAACAGATGGAAATCATTTAAACCCCGAAGTGTGACAATCAGTTTGCCGAACTGTTCCTCCATCTGCTGCATTCTTGATTCAAATAGCGCATTGACCCTGTCAATTACAGCCACCTTGCAAAAGCAGTTCAACCGTTTTCGGGTATAAGCATGACCAGCAAACGGGTTCTCCAAAAATAATACGTTGGCTACACCGGACTGTTTCAGGTTTGTTGTATGTGAAGCCAATTCACTGATAAAGATGTAATAACAGCCATCATGTTCCACATAGGGTGTGTAACTTGCCTCTGGGTGTCCTTCACCATTGACTGTTGCTAGCATAAGGGAGTCGATGTCGAGAAGGAATTCATCCAGTTGTAATTTAATATCGTTGTTATCCGAGGTATTGGAATTCATAATATTTGTTCAGTCTTTAAAAGTAATACTTTATCTATTCTACTGGAACAGCAAGAAAGAGTTTCAACAAGATATTTTCGGTGCTTATCTAGTTGGCTATTCATGGCCTCTCCGTTAACATGTCTGACATAATAATTAATTCTTTATTCTAAATGAAAATAGTTACATGGAATTGTAATGGGGCACTTCGAAAAAAAGTTATAGAGATTGATTCTCTGGATGCTGATGTCTTAGTTATTCAAGAATGTGAAAATCCAGCTGAGTCCACCAAAAGCTACCGCTCCTGGGCAGGTAAATACTTGTGGGTCGGAACATCAAAAAACAAAGGGATTGGCGCTTTTCCAAAAAATGGAAATACTGTCGAAAAATTAGACTGGCAAGGCGACTTAAAATATCAGGGTTAAGCAGTCAAAGTTCATCTATTCATTGGGCGACGAATGATTTGAAACTATTCTTACCATTTGTTTTAAATCACACAACAAATATATTGGGAGTGTGGACAAAAGGCGTTGATTCTGGGGCATTCGGCTACGTGGGCCAATTTTGGAAATACTTGCAAATTCACCGAAAAGATCTTTCTCAAAGCAATACCCTGATTCTGGGAGACTTTAATAGCAATAGAATCTGGGATAAACCTGATAGATGGTGGAGCCATTCAGACGTGATTGAAGAGCTTAAGGGGATTGGCGTTGAGAGCAGATATCTCCATCAGTTTAACGAATCCCAAGGGGGGGAAACAAAGCCAACTTTTTATCTTCATAGAAGTACGGACAAGCCCTACCACATAGATTATGCTTTTGCTTCAAATGATCTGATCATTAAAAGTTCACTGGTCGTTGGTGCTAAAGAAGAATGGCTTTCTGTCAGTGACCATATGCCGTTATGCATAGAGTTAGACAGGTAACTAAAATATCAAGGAGTAAAGATGTCAACAGCCACATTAAAAATCTTTCTTGCTTATGGTGATCCAAAGCGACTGCGTACAGCTGAGCTTTCTAACTGGACGGGAAAAGCTGTTGCAGGTCCAAGAAGTGAGTTCGATAAACTTCTATCCCGAGAGGAATCACAAAATCCGGGAGTTTATTTTCTGACAGGAATCGACCCCCGACACAAATAAAAGCACCATTTATATTGGCGAAGCCGAATGCATTCGAGACAGGATTAAAAGTCATTTATCTAAAGACTTCTGGAACAACATAACATTCTTCATTACTAAAGACGAAAACCTGACAAAAGCACATATCAGATATATTGAGGGACGACTCATTGATCTGGCCAGAACCTCAGGGCGCTCAGTGGTGACGAATAACCAAGGTAGTGGAGCAAAGTTACCAGAATCAGATCGAGAAGATATGGAGGTATTTCTAGAAAAGATGCAACAGGTATTACCTGTGCTTGGTGTTGAGGCTTTTGTTCAAACTTCAGTGGAGCCGCGTGCTGAAGAAAAGCGAGAGCTACTAACATGCAAAATTAGAAAAATTACTTCAACTGGTTACTTAACCCCAAATGGTATTCTTGTATTGTCTGGCTCTGAGGCTGTTTTGAAGGAGCGTAGTTCAGCCCAAAAATGGCCAAGTGTTATGGTTCAAAGGAACAAGTTGATAGAAGATGTAGGACTTGTTAAAAAAGGTGAAAAATATGTTTTTACGAAGGATACTGAATTTTCCAGTCCAAGTTCTGCAGCTGCGGTAATTCATGGTGGAAGTGCAAATGGTCTTACAGCTTGGGTGAATGCTAATGGAAAATCTCTAAAAGAAATGCAAAACCA
The DNA here is from genome assembly GCA_937894085.1 of uncultured Gammaproteobacteria bacterium. Classification (GTDB taxonomy): domain Bacteria; phylum Pseudomonadota; class Gammaproteobacteria; genus JACNJF01. Next base: position 36,556 of record CALCSG010000396.1, read on the forward strand.
ATAGCTTCGCCCCTTTTTTTGCAATATTTCTAAAGTGGCAATGAGTTAATGATCTCAAGATGGGTTCGAATTTTGTATGGTTACTAGAGTTAATTTTGGTAACGATTTCATATGATTATTAATCTATAAAAATGGAAAAGATAAAATTAAAAATGAGTAACTCAGATAATTTAAGATTAGCAGTTAAAACCTACTTGGAAAAAGAAAATACTCAGTACGCTATTATGATTAATGATTAATGATTAATGATTAATGATTAATGATTAATGGTGACTGGGGAGCAGGTAAAACTTATTTTTTTAAAAATGTATACTTCCTGATATTGGAGAAAAAGAATCCCTTTATATTTCGTTATTTGGATTGCAGATAATAAATGATATTGAGAGTGAGATATTTAAGGAATTATCTATTATGGGTGTTGATGATCAGGGCGTGATAGCTAAGTTCCTTAATTCAAATTCTGAAATTGTTGATGATGTAAAGATTGGTGGAGTTGGCTATGCAGTTCAATTCGGGCTAAATAAATGGAAAGTATAAAACCTCAGGTTAATAGAACTTGAAAATGTTAAGTTTTGCTATGGTTGAAATGCTAACTAATGCTAACCATGAGCCTTTGTTTAAATGTGAAAGCTGCAGAAGTTGCGGTAGTTGTGGACTACAGAATTAAAGTAGCGAAAGTAGCGATGAATTTTCCAAAGTCACGAAAGTCGCAGCTTTGATAAAAGTTGAAATGTGATTTACCGACATCTTAGATGCGTTAATTTGACTAATGATTTCGGTGAAAAATATTTCATGAAGTTTTTTCTTGTCACCATGAGAGGTCAAACATGGGTGGATATGGTAGTGGTAGTTATTGGCGGAATGGCAGTAGATCAACAACCGAATCAGCAAAAAAGATTGATATCAGGTGGTTGAAAAAACACGGCCATTTAAGGCCTGGTACTACAGGTGCGCCGTCCTGGAATTGCAATGGTGAGCCAGTGGGTAATATTAGTTACAGCATGTTTCATGATCGGATGATATTAGATTATAAATATCGGGTTAATGGTGGTGGCTGGCAGGAAGTAAAAGAAACCATCCGGTTTACTGAAACAGCCTGTAATTATGGTGGTATGCGGAAGTGGTTAACTTGTCCAGAATGCAACCAGAGAGTAGCGGTGCTCTACAGCAACCAGAAGTTGTTTTTATGCCGGAAATGTTCAGGCGTGAAGCATGGAAGCAACCTGGAATCAGATCTTGACAGATTAGCGAGGAAAGCCAGATCAATCAGGCGCAAACTGGATATTGGTAATGAGGCTATATTTGATCCTGACAACCTCTCTGACTGGGTTTGTTTTAAGCCGAAGCACATGCACCAGAAAACATTTGACCGGCTTAGGCGGGCTGAAAATAGAGCACAGCATGCTATGAATAATGAGTTTTTGGCTAGATTTGGGTATTACATGTAATGGATAAGCAAAAGATCAAACCGAATTTAAATCTTCAGTAAGTGCAAAAACCTCTGACACTATTCCCCTTTATTGTGTAAAAAAATTTGTAAATAAAATATTATCTTTTTCAAGTTTATTATAAAGCATTGAATTTAAAGTATTAATTAAATATAGAATGATAATTGCTTGAAATAAGATTACTTATATTTAACATTGGGGCACAATAATGATAAAAACCTTAATACCTGCTTTATTTCTTATAGCATCAACATTTTCTTCTATAGCTAATGCCTCCTTTATCGTGGAACAGTATGATGATTTTTGGAGTTCTAGCCTGGCGAATCTTCAAACTTACGCGAATAATAATGCTGCTTCTACTATTGCATCTTTTGAGTATCTGGATTTCAGTGACACGAATAGTAATCTTGATTTCTCTGGATTTAACTTGTGGCCTTCTGACGCTCCCGTTTATTCTGGTGCTAACGCAGCCATAAATAGCACCTTCTTTGTTAAGGCTACTGGGTTGTTCGATATAGCCGCTGACGGTAACTATAATATTAGAACCTATAATGATGATGGTGTCTTTGTCTTCATTGATAATGTGCTACAAATTTCTGATCCAACTCTACACCCTCCTGTGCATTTTTATACTGGGCATGACTTCCTTAGCGCAGGAACTCACTCTATTGAGTTGTATTTTTTTGAAAATGCTGGCGGTGCAAACTTAGAGGTTGGCATCAGCGGTAACAATAATAGTTCTTACTCATTATTGAACTCAGCAGCAGTACCAGAACCATCCATCATTGCGCTTTTTGCTGCGGGATTAGTTGGTCTTGGTGTAGTTCGCCGTCGTAGAACTCAAAAGTAGAATGGCATAATTTGGCAATTCAACGCTGTCAAAATTATTAGCAGAAATCAAAAGCCATCTCATATGAGATGGCTTTTTTAGTTTATTTTATACGGTTGCACATATAGATTATTCAGTCCTCTAAAAGCTATCTAGGGTCAGACCAACCGATCTTAGGAGTGACTCTAGCGGTTTAAGGTTCTGTCTGGCGATTAGGCGAAGATCTAACCCTGAATGACTGTAGATGACATACTTATTTCGATGCTTAAAAACATAAAATGAATTGTAGTGGTTGGTACTTTATATGGATTGAATATTGACTACCAGAATGGCTGGTCTTGCCGCAAGACTTTCAACGCCTTATAACCTGCAGGGAAATGGCAGAAACGGGTCGATAGCACTAGTTTAATATGAAAAGCTGAATAACAGCAATGGGGGTGGGTTAAAAGTCTACAGTCTGTTAATAGTGCTAGCGGGGCTATAATGAAATTTTTATATCCTCAAAATGGATGTTTTGATGCATCTATCTTTTAATAAATGTTAAGGATTTATAATATTTATTCTCCACTATAAAAGAGGCTGATTGTTGCGTAAAAACCAGCCCAACAAAAACAGTTGGGGGTATTTATGGGGGTATATTCGATAAGCTTTCTATATAAAATATTTTTAAATCAAAAAGTTATCGTCTAAGTATGACTCCGCCCCTGAGCACCATTTACTCCATTCCAGATCAATGACTTACGATTAATCGTAAACCCTTGTTGCTTTCCGGTTGTGTCAAAATTGTGTCCTCAAGCCTCAAGCCTCGAAGCCGCCTCTTTCAGATGATCAGCCGCCGCAGGTGAGCATAACGAAACACCATGTCGGATGTCTTAACGGGAAGTATGGGGTCTGCAGCAGGGGAAATATTCGGATCATTAGTATTTGTCGCCAGTCTGCTAGGACCGGATGGTTCTCGTGATTGGGTGGAAAAGGTGTTTTTACCCGAGAAGATTGATGGCCAGAGTATTGAAACGGAAGAAGAAGCCAGGAATTGGTTATTTAAAGTTGTAGAATCTAAAGTTCATAAAGCCGCTGAAATAAATGGTTGGCTAGCAGATGTCTACAAAATTGTGGCGTCAATAATGCTACCTACGAACTCACTCTAAATGCTTTTCCAGAAAATTCTTTGTATAAACCAGAAAAAATTATTGTCTATTCAACTGTTATACTTAGAAATATTGACATACCAATTATGGTATGTATGCTATTTTAAGTATGTGGAAAGTCTTTGAACATAAAAAAGCAGTAAAGCAACTTAATTCATTACCAGTTGAAATTATCAAGCGATATGAAAAATGGAAAGATATCGTAATAATATCGGGTCCGAACGGATTAAAAATGATTAAAGGATTTAACGATGAGCCACTTTTGGGTGAATGGAAAGGCTTTCAGTCTTCACACCTTAACCTTCAATTTAGAGTTATCTATAAAATTGAAAATGAGCAGTTTTTTGTCCAGGTCGTTAAAGTAGCTGCCCATGACTATCGGAGAAAATAGTATGAAAAATTATCAAGATTCTCCCGTCAGAGCAAAAATCTCCATTGGTGAGTCTGTACGTATTATTCGGGAATTACAGGAATTAAGTCAAAACCAGTTATCAGTTCTGACTGGTATACCTCAGTCAACACTCTCTTCAATAGAGCATGACAAAATAAATATTGGTGTAGAAAGAGCAAAAACTCTTGCCAGAGCATTAAAGGTTCACCCCGCAGTTTTGGTTTTCCCTGGTTGGAATGTAGAAGAAAATGAGGCGGCATAATAAGCATTTTTAGTCGGATATTTTGCTTTCCTTCGCTATGTAAAATCCTGCTGATATGCGACGTTGGGCCCCATTGGTAGAACGCTGAAACACCCGGAGAGCAACAAGATGTTCTCATCCAAATATTCGTCAAAAAGGAGAAGAAGTAGACATGAATGAAATCATCTGCCCGCACTGCCGGAAAGCATTCAAGATTGACGAAGCCGGGTATGCGGACATTCTGAAGCAGGTTCGCGAAAGCGAGTTCGATCAGCAGTTGCACATGAGGCTTGAGCTGGCCGAACAGGACTAGCGAACTGCCGTTGAACTAGCCAGGAATGAGGTAAGCAGCGAATTGTAGAAATCTGCCACAGCCAGGGACGCCGAAATCCAGGGATTGAAGGCCAAACTTGATGCTGGTGAGGTCACGCTGAAACTTGCCGAGTTGATAGCTTGTATATTGACAGGTAACAGGCGCTCCTATATTCCCTATTCTCAATTCGCGAATAAAGAATACTGGTCAAAGGTATAAACTTAAAGCCTCAAGATATCCTCTTTTTACTGAAATTAGTGTCTAACGGAGACAACCCCTGGACCTATAATGAGCTATCCGTTGAATTAAGCATGAGCCCATCAGAAGTGCATGCTTCAGCGAAAAGGGCTTTGGCAGCAAAGTTCGCCATAAAAGTTGATTCCGTTATTAAAGTTAATATTCGTAACCTGACAGAATTTCTAAGCTGTTGTATTCAATATGTCTTTATTCCTGAACGTGGCAGCTTAAGTAGAGGTATGCCGACGGCCTATGCCGCTTTTCCAATGAATAAAGAGTTTGTTATGGGTAATGAGCCTCCACCCGTTTGGCCTGATCCTGAAGGGGCAGTACGAGGTGAATCCTTCTCTCCATTGTATAAATCTGTTCCCAAAGCAGCAAAAAAGGATCCGGTACTTTATGAGTTGTTAACACTGGTGGATGCATTAAGAGGGGGCAAAGCGAGAGAGAAAGACTTTGCTAAAAAAGAAATTGTAAAAAGGTTGAAGTTGTATGGTTGATACTCAAAACCCCAATCTTGAAATTTTGATGCTTGCCGTTGATCAACTTGGTGATTTGAAGATGTGATGGTGTTTCGGGGTGGCTGTGCAACTGGCTTATTAATTTCAGACCCTGCTTCACCGCCTATTCGGTTTACTGCGGCGGTCTCAAGTCATAATCATCTCAAGTCGGTCATCATTCGTTTACTGTTGTATCAGCCCACTATACGGTGTGCTGGCTTTAAAAATTTACAGCTAGTAATGGCGTACCTGTTGAAAAGCCATTCGGTCGGATAATTTGGGACGACTGTAATGCGTCAGGCCAACTTCTTTTATACTGAATGATTAAACTTATTAAGGAACTCAGCCTCCTTTACTCCTGAATAAAATTTGATAGGTGCTACAATTTATCTATAAATTATAGAGGTGAAAATAAAATGAAGTTTTTTTAATACGATCTTTTTTTGTAGCTTCGGTTTTGCTATTGAACGCCTGTGGTGGAAGCTCGAGTGATATCTCTCAAACAAATGATGACTATACTGCTGAAATGGTTTCTCATGACGGCTTAACATACTCGACATTAAAGTCACCTTATACCGGGAAAATCTGGTTAGACCGGAATATGGGTGCGTCTATGGTATGTACTTCGTTTGACGATGCAGCCTGTTACGGGGATTATTATCAATGGGGAAGAAACCTGGATGGACATGAAAAGAGTACCAGCACCAGCACTACTGAAAAGGCGACCCAGATTGATCCAGTGCAGGCAGCTGTGGCCGGAGAATTCATAGTTACATCAATAACGCCTGATGACTGGACTGTAGCATCGTTAGATGATGATGGTTCTCTTAGATCTGTTAACTGGAACAAAATAGATGGTATGTCCATATGCCCAGCAGGATATCGTATGCCCACTATCACCGAATTAAAAGCGGAAACCACTGATAATGTTGTTGATAGTAACGTAGATGTTTTCAACGACTTCTTGAAATTGCCTTCTGCCGGTTATCGCGATGGTAACGGTGTCTTTTATAGTACGGGTCTGTTCACTTTTTTGTGGTCAAACAGTGTTAATACAGTCAGGTCAAGATACTTAGCGTTGTATGATACTTATGCTGATGACAGTAACAGTTCTGATCGTTCAAATGGAATGCCGGTGCGTTGCCTGAAAGATTAAGTGTTGCCAGGATGCTCAGTTTTTCTCTGCCCTCGAGTGGTTTTTAAATTCAGGGGACACAATACTGAATTATGGTGGATAAATGAAATGGCCGGTATCGCCACTTCTGAGATGATGCCTACAGACTGTCAGTAAAGGCAGCTTTCTACTGACTTTTAATGGGTGAATTTTCTGGCACTCTCACAAGGTTATGGGTGAAAATTGGAAAAGACAGGAGGTTCTTTACTAAATATTGAGTCGAAAAGAAGCCTTTACTGACAGTTTATGGGTAAATTCCATGACAGGTTCTGGGTGAATCCACACAACTATATATCGCTAAACTGAACTTGCTGTTTTTTTAAGGAATCGAACAGCATATTGTCGTTGGTTAGATTATTCGGCTCTTCCTTGAACCCCGCCCTCAAGGGTTTGTTGTGCCTAATGACCTGGAGCAGGGGATAGCCCGTAAATGAGTGGTGCTGGATTAAACGAAGCAACGCAAAACCGACAGCGAAAATCGGGGTCAGCACACAGAATTCGAGAATATACTCATTGTGCTAAATGTCCAGCCAGTAAAGAATTTCGCGGCTTGATATTCTCGGATAGGTCTTTTATGCTTCTTTTACTTACTTTGGGCTATTGAGCATCAGTTATTGAGAGCAGGTGAGTTATTATCAGTCAAACCAGTAAAAATCCTTCGAATGTAATTTGTACCGGGTAAAAAAATAATTTTTCACCTAAATAAAAAGAATAATCAGACTAACTCATTGCGCATAGCAACGAACATAGTGCCAGGCCTTTTCCTGTGGCCAATCAGGTTTCTTAAAAAAATTATAAGGCCCTTTGGCGTTGCTGAGGAAGCGTTGGCTGTTCTCCCACCGGAGGAGCCTGAAAAATCCCTGGCAACTGTGCCAGCGGAGGAGCCTGAAAGTCGTGCAGAGGAACCTGATTTCTCTACCTGCTGTATGGTGTTATCCGATACCGATAACGACGTGAAATCTGTTAACAATACGTTGCGTTTCGCCGGATTGCTTGATGAGCATGGTGAGTTCACAGACAATCTGCAGGGGATAACCATTTTTAATACCGGTGACCTGATAGACAAGAAGAACCCCGATTTTTCTGTTGTGGAATATTGGCAACATCTTCAGAAAGAGGCCAGTGCAAAGGGAGGGCAGGTCAAGCTCATTGTGGGCAATCATGAGCAGGAAATCTGGCAAAAAATCAGGGAGGGTGAAAAATACTCAATGAAGACGAAACAGGTCCGTCGGCTTACCGGATTCATCGAGAGTCTGGACTTGTTCCACGTTGCCGACTCTGTACTTTTCATACATGGCTATCCGACACTCGAATTCTTGCAGACATTACTGCACTACAGGGAGGTGACGGGAAAAGACCTGAATTCTTTCAATGCAGATCATTACAAAAAATCATTCATATCCGCTGACGCCCTGAGACAATACTCCTATGTTAGCGAAAGCCGGAAAAGAAATTACCTGCTTTATGACGTGGCTAATGCAGGCCTCTACTATAAGAAGCAGGGAAGGGAAGTTGCCGCTATTCTTGCGAAGCTGAAGATCGATATTGTTATCCACGGACATAGGCCTCAGCGTTCCGGTGTACAGGTCGACTACGAATTTGGAAAATGGATTCCAGGGGTCAGGATGATAGGAAACGATACAATGGTGCGACGTAAAGGCCTAGGCGCAACGGTTATCAGGAAGACATCGAGTGGAGATTTAGATATAGCATTCATTAACAGGAAAACGGAATCGAATGAACTGCGTAAAAAGGTGCAGGGAGACCTTGGAGAGACAGTGGTTTCTTCCTGCGCTTACCGCTTTATCGTGCCCGAAGCCACCGGCCTCGGGGCTGCCCGAGGATAGTGGAAAGCCTGTATACGGGCTGAAACCTCATTTTTGAAGGATAAAAACCACGCTTTAAGGAGAAAGCAATATGCCTTGTGTAAATCGTTACTTTTTACTCCGTGATATCGGGGTCAGAACACAGGGTTTTCTAATATTAGTGCTTATGTTCTGACCCCAATGCCGATAAGTTAAGGTTTTTTGTCGTCATGCCCGTGTACCACTACTCTGGCCTCCGCCGGAATGACGCGAATCGCTTAACTCACCGTCATTGAGCCTGAACCTTGATATCTTTGATACTCACTATTTCCACCTATACAGGAATTCAGAATGAAAAGTCATTTTTTTGCCTACATTAGTAAAACCCGATGGTTACAGCGTTGGGGGTTAAAGAGAAATACGGTCAGCGAAAATGTCATGGAGCATAGCTGGGAAGTCTCGGTGATTGCGCATGCATTGGCGCTGATTAAAAACCGCTACTTTGATGGGGCACTGGATGTGAATGCTATCGTGGTTGCCGCTTTATATCATGACTGCAGTGAGGTGATAACCGGTGATATGCCTTCGCCCATCAAATATCATTCTGCCGCTATTACCCAGGCGTATAAATCCATAGAACGGCAGGCTGAGCACGAACTGTTAAACCTTCTTCCCGAAGAGTTGCAGCAGGATTACCGGGCAGCAATGATAGAAGCCGAGTTGCCGCAACAGCATAAAACCATTATTAAAGCGGCCGATACACTGTCGGCTTATGTGAAATGCAAAATGGAAATGGCTGCCGGTAATTTTGAATTCTCTACGGCGGAAAAAGAAATTGAGGAAAAATTACAGTCTTTTGATCTCCCTGAAGTGCAGTATTTCCTGGATACTTTCGCTTCCAGCTATGAACTGACGCTGGATGAATTGTTTCAATAAGATTCAGCTAAGGCTCATAAAAATAGAAATAGGTATTATGCTGAATATTGATTGGTAATTGTCTTTCCTTTTATGATACCTTACTAAAAGTAAGGCAACCTGTAGACGGCTTAAACATGACCACAGCAACCTTAACCAGTAAGGGGCGGATCACCATCCCTGCACCTGTCAGAACGGATCTCCATGTGGGTCCTGGTGATCGACTCGAATTTATAAAGCTCACTGATGGTCGGTATGAAGTAGTGGCTGCCTCACAGGATATCTCCTGCTTAAAAGGAATAATAAGTTCAACCAGGGCTGTGAGCATTGAAGAAATGGATCAAGCTATCCGCAAAAAGGCGAGGGTATCATGATCTGCCTGGATACGAATATCCTTATTCGATACCTGGCTCAGGATGATAAAAAACAGGCTAGCAGAGCGAACAAACTCATCGACAATGAGTTTAACTCAGGTAATCCGGGTTTTATTACACTGATTAGCCTGGTCGAAATTGTATGGGTGCTTGAGTCCTGTTATTCGCAAACCAGAAAAGAGGTCATAGAGGTGCTTCACTCTCTGTTAACCACTAAACAGTTAGTGATTGAAGGGGCTGACATGGCTGACATGGCTTACTTGGCTTTGAAACGCTATGCGGTTGGAAATGCAGATTATAGTGATGCCCTTATCACTGTTATTTCTGAGAATCAGGGTTGCAGTTCGATTGTGACGTTTGACAAAAAAGGAAACTCAATCGGCATGAAAGTGCTTTAACGCAAGGTATAAAACAAGTCCTTGCTAGCGGAAAGTGGCGTGACCAGCTTAAATATGAAATGACCAGAAATTATTTCATATTACTACTTCTCTATGCCTTACTGTGGGACTCTACATAAATTCAAATATGGCTCTGTATGAAAATCATGTAATGTCGTCATTCCCGCATGCTTTAAGCGGGAATCCATTAGTAACGTAGTTAAAACTTTAAAAAGTGCCATATCTGTAATGGATTCCGGCTAAAAACATGCCGGAATGACAGTAGTTTCGGTATAGAGTGGTTTTACATGATTTTCATACAGAGCCATTAATTCAAATTGCAGAAGTTTTACCTATAAAAAACTGACATGCAATAGTGGAATAATTTGGAGTTGTATGCGATGTCGCAATGACTGGTTTCGCCCCGGAACCGTCGATCCCTATGGCATGTAGGGAATGGCTCAAATAGGTCGATAGGCTACTTTAGTTTACGGTGCCAGATTTGTGTCAAAATAACTAAAAATTACTGTCATTTACTGGCATAAATGAAAACGGACTACGTGTAAGTAACTGATTATAAAAATTAAAAACCAAATGAAAATCCTCGTGTCGGTGGTTTGAGTATTCGGCTCATAAGCAATAAGGACATAGTGAATGCAGATATTGCAAGGAGTAATATATCTGCCCCTGAGCCTCACCCTGTGGGTTCGCTTTCGCTCATTCAAATCGCTCCCGACGATTTAGTCCGCCCCTGGCACCATTTAAATCAATTACTTAACTCCCTTTTTGTCCCCTTTTAACATATCATAAACTCTGACGTAGTTCCTGAGCAATGAAATCGAAGACTCGTCGAACCCGAAGGCTGGTTCGCAATTCTTGATGACATACAAGCCAGACAGGTAGCTGCATTGCCGGGCCCATGTGTTCGAACGCACGAACCAGACCGGGGTAATTGTCACCCAGGTCTTCAGGAAAGAAAATTACACCCAGCCCTTCCTTGCAAAGTTCCAGTTGTAATGGCTGAAATGAAGTAATGAGTCTAAAATTTTGCTTCGACAGCTGCCAGCCCTTTTTATTGAGAACTTCCGATGCCGAATTACTTCGATCAAAACCGATGATCTGAATAGTAGAGAGTTCTGATATTTCCGAGAATTCAGGTAATTGCTCCAGGTAATCCTGAGTTGCATACAGCCTGATAACTTCTTCACCAAGTTTTTTGGCGATCAAATCATTTTGTGTCGGTCGAAAGTTCCGAATCGCAATATCTGCTTCTCGCCGTTTCAGATCGCTAGGCTCATTTGTTACAACCACTTCAATATCCATCCCCGGTTCTTTTTGTCGTAATTTAGCGATAATTTTTGGTAACCGAAACACAGCATCTAATTCTCCGGCAGAAATAACGACAGTACCTTCTATCTGTTGAGACTGCCCGGTAGCGGTTAATGAAAACTGCAATGCTGCTTTACCCATTGAACGGGCATGTTCTAATAATTGCATGCCACTTTCAGTAAAACCAGGCGCTGTCCAACCCGTTCAAATAAAGTGACACTCATCTCGGCTTCGAGTGCAGCAACTTGACGACTCAGTGTCGGTTGAGTTAACACCAATGCTTTAGCAGCAGCGGATAAGGTACCTTCTTCCGCTGTAACCAGGAATGCGCGAGTGTTGTTCCACTCGAATTTAATAGACTTCCAGTTCATGCAAATATGTATAATAATTATATTAATTTAGCCAATTTACCTTCTAATAATGCATAAGTATAGTGATCTCTATTGAAATGATATTTGGAGAACAGAATTATGACTACTCTCGTCGTTGGAGCAACTGGGGCAACCGGTCGTATATTGGTCGAACAATTACTTGATCAGGGAGAAAAAGTAAAAGTTATAGTTCGCTCAGTGGAAAGTTTGCCAGAGTTAGTAAAACAAAATGATCGACTAACGTTCACCGAAGCCAGCCTGCTGGATATGACAGATGCAGAACTGTCAAAGCAAGTTGAAGGGTGCCGCGCAGTCGCTTCCTGCCTTGGTCATAACTTAACTTTCCAGGGAATGTTTGGTCACCCCAGGCGTTTAGTGAGCGACGGGGTTCAGCGATTATGCCAAGCCATTGAGAAGACCAAAGCAGATATTCCGGTAAAATTTATTTTAATGAATACCACAGGAAATCAGAATACTAAAGCTGCAGAAAAGGTATCAATAGCTCAATCTGTTGTCGTTGGACTGATACGACATTTGATACCTCCACATGCTGACAATGAAGTAGCCGCCAGATATTTACAATCCAATTTTGCAGGAAATCAAAAAAAGATTGAATGGGTAGCAGTTCGTCCCGATAGTCTTATCAACCAAGAGTCAGTTACTGAATATGATGTCTACCCATCTCCAATTCGTAGCGCTATTTTTGATGCCGGTAAAACCAGTCGAATCAATGTGGCTCATTTCATGTCGCAGTTAATCATTAACGATGACACCTGGGATAAATGGAAAAGTCAAATGCCTGTTATTTATAATGCTTTGAACTAAGGGTAGCCTCAAAAATAAAATCAATAACTCTGATCCCGGTTAATTTTCAAAATTGTTATGTGAGGTCGCTATCATAATTAACGAATTAATGTATTTAATCGATTATATCTGTCAGCTTTAAGTTTTGCTTAATGTTCAACCTCTAATCTTCACTGCTTTAATCTTAATCACCCGACAAAACTGATAGATCACTATGAAAACAATTTATAATTCTATTCTGTTCGCTCTTCTCTGTAATTATGGCGTAGCTCAGGCTGCCACCATAACTGTCATCTCTTCATCAGATGCCAGTTTAAGAGGAGCCATTACTCAGGCTAATGATGGCGATATTATTCAAATCCCTTCAGGCGTTATTTACTTAACCGCACCACTCAATATCACTAAAAATCTGACGCTTAGCGGGACCGGTACATCTTTGGTGGCTCTCGATGGAAACTCGTCGCACCGGGTGATAGCTTTCTCCGGCAACACTTTAGCCCTTAACAATCTACAAATTCAAAATGGATCGAATAATGACGGCCTGGGCGGTGCCGGTTTATTAATACAATCCGGTACAGTCACAATCAGTAACAGTACCTTCACTGGCAACAACGATGTTACCGGGGGTGGAGCTATCTATAACAATGGCAACCTCACCATCAATCGCTCTACTTTGTTTAACAACCAGTCACCAACAGGCGCTGCAATTTTAGTGGGTAGTGCGAGCAACTTAGCCATTTACTACAGTACCCTTGTCAACAATGTTGCTTCAGCCGGGGGGGCAATAACGAATGATGGAATGCTCACTACCGAGGGTAGCATTTTTTACAATCCAACCGACTGTTCGGGCACTGGCATTATTAACTCAACAGGTTATAACCTTCAGTCAGGTCAAACTTGTACACTGCTTAATAACAGTCTGGCGCCTGATTATTTCAATATTCAAACTTCACCGGTAGCTTCTACATTATCTAATGCCGGCAAAACACAAATTCTGGTTCCCGATTCAGCTCAATCCAGCATCATCGACAAGGCACCGAGCACCTGTAGTGGCGTTGATCAAATTGGCACCAGCGTCCCACAGAATATCCGCTGCGACATCGGCGCTGTTGAAGTCATAGTTGCCTCAACCACCACTCCTACCAATAATGTCAATCAAGGAGATGATGACGAGCATGAAAATGAGGATGACGATGATGGAGAAGGCTCTTCAGGTACAGGTAGTTTTAACCCGGTTTTTTTTACCCTGCTTTTGCTGTTGCAGTTAGCCCTAAAAAGAACAAAACAATTTAAATTATAGAGATACCACGATGAGTCTATTCACTAAAACACCCTTACTTATTTTAACCCTGTGTGTGCTCACACTATCACCGGCCATTCATGCTGAAAATTTACCTTTATATGGTTTAAATGGGAAAACCATGTCTCTGGATCAATATAAGGGCAAAGTGGTCTGGTTAGATTTCTGGGCTTCATGGTGCGTACCCTGTAGAGCTTCATTTCCATGGATGAATGAAATGCAAAAAAAATATGAATCCAGCGGTTTTGAAGTGGTTGCTATCAATCTGGACAAAGAACGACCCGAAGTTGATCGTTTTTTGAAACACTACCCTGCCAGTTTTTCCATCCTGCTTGACCCTACTGGCAAAAGTGCCCTGCACTATAAAGTTAAAGGCATGCCATCAAGTTACATCCTCGATAAAAACGGCGAGGTAGTGGAGCATCATCTGGGCTTTAAACAGGATGAACTCGCGCAATACGAAAGCAAAATTCAACAATATTTAAAATAAAACCATGCACAATATTCTTATGATTTTATCATTGGCGATGCTCCAGTCTGCCTGTACTTTAGAGCCGGTGAATCCCTGGGACAGGAATATTTTATCCAAGCCTGATATGCAGCTTGATGCGAATGCGGTAAATGATGGTTTTGACGATCATATTTATTTTAGCAAGGAAGCCTCCACGGGTGGCTCCGGTATCGGAGGAGGCGGTTGCGGTTGCAACTGATCATTCATGAAGAAAAATATTAAACAACACCTTTCAGCGGCCACCTGCGCCCTGCTTTCCATGTCGGCCACGACTCATGCTGAGATTTACGACAGTGACAGCAAAATTAACGCCAGTTTACTGGTCTACGATGAAACGGATCGAATGTCCATTGTGGCATCGCAATTGAGTATCAATAAAACGATTGATGAATCCAATACTGTAAACGCCTCAATTATTATTGACTCGATCACCGGAGCCACTCCTACCGGTGAAGTACCTTTTGGCAGCGTACAGACCGTGACATCGGCTTCAGGAAATACTTCTACGGTATCCGCAACGTCATTCCCTTCTATAGAGGTAGAAGATACACGAACCGCCCTGTCCGGTAGCTGGATCAATCAGGTTTCCCGACTTCTGGCACTCACAGGTTCTGCCAATTTATCCTCTGAAAACGATTATAAATCTACGGGTTTGAGTCTCAGTGCCTCACTTGACACAGAAGATAAGCTCACAACTTATAGCCTGGCTGTCTCTACAACCGCCGATGATATATCTCGTAGCAGCCGGGTCGATAATGTCGCTGGTATTCCCACCGGCATGACCAACAGCAGTTTGCTGCTACGTGAGGACACTTCGAGTGAGAGTAGAACCACTAACGATCTGGTCATAGGTTTTACCCAGGTTTTGACGCCCCGGACCCTGTTTCAAATGAATTTTACCCGGAGTCAAAGTGATGGATATCATACCGACCCCTATAAGCTGATCAGTATTGTCGATGGCAATGGAGTTCAGGTCGCAAGTTATTACGAAAAGAGACCGGATAGTCGTGTCCGAAACTCTATTTATAGTCAATTAATCCATAACATCGACGGTGATGTGCTTAGACTCTCTTACCGCCGTTACCAGGATGACTGGAACCTGACGTCCGACACGCTGGACCTGAAATACCGTATTAAATTGAACAAATACTACGTCGAGCCGCATATTCGTTATTACCAGCAATCTGCTGCTGATTTCCATCGCTACTACCTGAACGCTGCTGATAGTCCACCAGATTACGCCAGTGCAGACTCTCGGTTAGCAGAGTTTACCAGTTATACCCTTGGCGTCAGTAGTGGCTATGATTTCAAAAACTATCAATTCAGTGCCAGACTGGAATATATGTCGCAACAGGCCAGTCCTGATCGATCAAATGATCCTGTAAACTTACAGGCGTTTAATTTATTCAACGGTGTGGAAGCCGTTATTGCGCAAGTTAATTTCTCTCTGTTTTTTTAATCCCGGCCTGTACTCAAATGACTGGATTACCAGCTAATCCAGTCGTCATAACCAGTTTGGGCTACAAAATTCTCGGCCGGGTCGCACTGCAAAAGAGCCAGAGTACTGAATAGTCCTGCCTGAACTCATATCTTAGCCTGTACCGTTACTAGCCCTGAATCAATAAGAGGGTACGAATGGTTTCATTACACTTTTATCATAAAGATCATTGATTACCCAGGAAACTCAGCCATGATCAAAAAAAACAGAAAATATATAGTTTCTCGCCAGGGCGCAAAGAGCGCAAAGGAAAAACCAGTCCTAATTTATAAGTCTTAATCAACTTGAAGCAGACTTTCTTAGCGGTCTTTGCATCTTAGCGAGAGTAACGTTTTTCGTAACTATTTAGCGTAATTATAATACCAAAAGCATACCCCCACGAAGCTCACGAACGCCTACATCTATGTAGGTAGAACAACTCTCAGGAGCGGTTGCCAAGAGCATGAAGAATGTAATTTTTAAGTCCATTACATTCATAATAAATAAAATAGCTCTATATGAAAATAATGTAAATCTTCCAAATACCGAAACTACTGTCAATGCATTCCATGTTTCCGTTAACGGTGCATGCACCACTTCTCCGGCATGTTTTTAGCCAGAACCCATTACAGATATGGCACTTTTTAAAGTTTAAACTTCGTTA